>DAIOHQ010000071.1:0-19703 GCA_036744635.1 Tepidisphaeraceae bacterium
TCCAGATTCGCCCGCCGACCAATGCATCATCATGATCCGCCAGGTGCATGAACCCCGCGAAATTCTGCCCCAAGCCAACCGGGTCGAGAATGGTGAAGCGCACCCGCCCCGCCGGCAGCGACGTCAACAGCCGGGTCATCACCATCTGCACGGTCTTGATCGCCTCATCGCGCAGCGCACGGTCGGACTGAATCAACAGCGACGCCTGTCGCGGAAAGGCCAGTGCCGCCGGCATGGAAAACGCCGCCGGCAGCACGAGTTGTCTGCGCCCGTCGCTCGGCACCCCATCGGCAATCTTCTTCAGATCCACCAAGAGCTCCCCAACCCGCACGGCCGCCGCGAATCGCTCCGGCGGCGTCCAGCTTTTCCAGCGCTCATCATCCCACGCCATGCTGACATCGCCGTTGGCGCCATGGCGGCTCTTGATCGGAGCCTGAATCTGCGTCAGCCCTTCATTCAGCCGCCGCTCCAGCGCCACCCGCGCATCCTGATACGCCTTGCGGCTGGAAACCTCGTGCTGGGCGTGGCGCTCGTGGACGTGCTTCAGCTCATTTTCGTAGCGGTGCCTGGCATCGTGCTGCGCCTTGTTGTGCCATTCCTCCACTTCCTTGCGCATGCCATCGCGCTGCGATTCAAGCAGCGCCAGCCGCCGGTGCGAATCCGCCTGCGCCGTCGCCGTCGCCAAGTCGCGCTGCTTTTGCGCCCGCGAAAGCACCGGGGCAAACCGGGCTCGCGCCCCCTGCACCTCCTGCGTGCGCGAATCCATCGCCTCCTGAAAGCGCTGCTCTTCTCGCTGCTGATGTGCCGCTTCCTGATTTCCCGCCGACTTCCGCGCCGAGTTAAGCGAGGCCCGCAACGGAATGAAAACCTTGCGCATCTGCCGCTTGGCCAGCAGGCGCAGCAGGATTCCGAAAATAATCAGCCCTACCGCCGTCCCGCCGGCAAAATAGCCGATATCCCGCCATTGCGGCGTGAGCGTGCTGATCTCGCCAAAAGTCCGCGGCAGCGCGCCGCTCCGCGACTGCGCGAAAACGGCGGCCGCAATGCAGAGCAACACGAAAAGGACGTACGGCACCCACCCGGCGGAAATCCGCGCGCTCAGCAAGCGCCCGAAATGGCTCAAATGCCGCTGCGCTGTCTCCCGGCTGGCCGCGAAGGAGGCATCCGGATCGCCCGCCACCATCAACGACTCGTCAATCTCCTCCCCGCCCGCCGGCAGCTCGAATCGATATTGCTTCACCAGCGCCAATGCCCGATTTTCCAGTTCATTCAGTCCGTGCAGCCGGTCATCCTGCGCTTCCTTGAACTTCTTGGCATCTTCGCGAATCCCGTTTTGCGTCGCCTCCAGCACGCTCTCGGCCAGCCACGACGCCTGGTCGAACTTCTGCTTCACATCCCGCTCAACCTGCTCGTGATCCTGCTCGATCTCCTGGCGGGCGTGAGAATCCATCTCCTTGAGCTTCGCCTGTTCCTGCTGAAATTGCTGGTCGATGCGGGCGACGCGCTCGGAATACCTCTGCTGGATCGTCGTCAATAGCGCCTTGTAGCGGTCCTCCACCTGCCACAGCATCTTCTGCAGGTCCTTCTTTCCCTCCTCCAAAGCCGCCTGCAATCGGCGCTCGATCTCCGACTCCATCGCCGCGCTTTCGGTCGACAGTAACACCAAGTCGCGCAGCGCGCTCCGCTGCAAATCCCGATCCGTCGGCGCGCCCGCCGACCCCGGCGCATTCGCGGGCGTCGGCGCGGGCAACGATTCCTTCTCAAGTTCGTCAGACCCGATTTGCGTCACATGCCCTCAATCCAAATCAAAATCCGCAACGCCCAAAGGGCGCCCGAATCCAAAATGACCTCATTCGCAGTCCCGCCGAATCTGCGACAGCAGTACCGCCATATGGTCCATCGCGCTGGTCGCGTTACGAAGATCCATCTCCAATGGTGCGAGGTGCGCCTCCTCGAAGCGCTCGCTCACCGCATCATCCCAGTGCAGCTTGGTCTCATTCCAGCGCAGCATCAGTTCCTTGATCGCCTTGCTCAGCGCGCCGCGTCCTTCATACACACCCATGAAGTCTCCGCAGGGTCCGCTTCACCGGACGCTGATGAGTTTGCGTCCGCTGAAGCGGACCCTACGTTTCTACCCGAAAATCCCCCTTCAAACCAGCCGGGGATGGTTCGCTGCCCCGGATTTATTCACCTGCGCCGCGTCGTCCCGTCGCCGTGTCGCCGCGTCGATCTACTCCCTCGCTGCTTGCCTCCCCTGCCTCTGCCTCCCCTTTGTCGCTCCGTCGCTCCGTCGCTTCCTCCCCCTCCCGCATCGCCTCCTCCCCCTTCTGCGTCCTGCCAAACTCCCCGGCCACCTCCGACGTCACCATCCGATCGCTCACCGGCGCCCCCAGCGATACGTATTCCTCCAACTTGATGATCATGTTCCCCAGCCGCGCCGCCGCCAGCGGAATATCGGTCTGGGCAGTGGTGGCGAAGCGCTGCACCCCGCCGCGATACATCTGAATTTCCTTGTTCAGTCGCAGCGTATATTTTTTTACGCTGAGGATCTTCTGCTCCGCCTCCTCCAGCCGCCGCATGCAGACCACCAGGTGCTTCTCCTCGTCGATCGCCGACTGTCGCGATCCGCTGGCATCCTTGTACAGCTTCTTCATCCGCACCGCATCCTTCGCCTTGGCCACCGCTTCCTGCCGCTTGCGAAGCTGGCCTTGCCAATAGCTGCTCTGCTCGTTTTCCAGCCACATCATCGTCCGCATCATCTCCGATTCCGCATCCGCCAGCGCCACCGCGCACGCCTCGGAGAATTTCAACATCGCGGCCCGGAACATCCTCAAGGTGTCAATCGATTCAACCCGTGCGCCTCCTGCCATGCCAACCTCTTATCTGCCCCGAAAAAGCCAGAGCATCGGAAATTCTACGCGATATCGCTCGGAACAGGGAGAGATTCGCCCCTCTGGTTTTTTCCCCGCGACTTCTCCAGTATCCTGCGGCCAATGCCCCCGGAAAACGCGATTCCTTACGAAACCCCCTCCCCCGCCGCCCCGCCGCGCTGGAAACGCATCGCGGGCATGCTCAATGGCAAAATCGGCCTGCTCATTCTTCTGGCCACTCTGTTGGTGCTCGGCGGCACCAACGCTCGCTATCGCATGTCCCTGATGGCCAACAACCCCTGCATCGGCTGGTGGGACAGCGGGGCCTACTATCGCCAGGCGCTGAGCCTCTATCGCGGCCACGGCTTTAAGGTCAATTACGTCGCCCATCATTTCGAGGCCTATGCCCCGAAGATCTGGCACCGCGATGACCACTGGCCGCCTTTCACCGCCTTCGCCATCGTTCCCTTCTTCCGGCTCTTCGGAGAATCCATCCACAGCGCCCGCATGGCCATGGTCGGCATCGGCGCCATCGCCCTGCCGCTTCTCACCGGCCTGCTGGCATTCAGTTTCAGCCGCCGCACCTGGGCGGGCCTGGCGGCGGGACTGCTCATGCTCATCAACCTTCCGCTTACCACCGAATCCCTGGAGGTGATGGGCGATGTGCCGCTGGCGATGCTGTGGGTGGGATTCTGCTGGGCACTGTTGGCGACGCGCGACCGGCCATGGATGCACGTCGTCGCCGGCCTGTTCGCGGCGGCGGCCTATTACGCCAAGGGTTCGCAGATCATCCTCCTCGGCTTCTATCCCCAGGCCGCCGTGCTGCTCTGCGGTTTTTCCATCCTGCGCCGCAAACATCTCTGGATCGGCCTGGGCATCGCCTTCTTCGGCATGATGCCGTGGTGGATCGCCAACTTCCTCGAATTCCGCCATCGCCCCCTCTATTCCAGCCAGAATTACATGGCCGCCTTCATGGGCCTGGACCCGGTGCATGGGGACCTGTGGTGCAGGAACTGGTACGGCAAGGAACGCCCCAGGCTCTCGGACCGTTGGACCAAATATGGCGACGTTTTGGGGGTTGCCTCGCGCCGCAACGCCGAGATGCTCACCCGCTGGATGCTCTTGGGCGCTGACGCAGACGAAAAACGCTGGGAAGAAATCGGCCCGGCCGGCGTGGTAATCCACAACCTCATCGCCCCGCCGACCTCGGCGTCGGTCATCCGCTACACCGGCCAGCCGCCGACGTTTTCACCGCATCCAGCCGTCCAACCGTTGCAACAATGGCGCGAGCCATGGGCGGCGCTTTCCGGAGTGATGGGCACTGGATTCATTCTCGTCTTCCTGATCGGCACCCCCGCGATCCTCGCGATCGGGGCAGTGAAGGGTCAGAGCGCCGAAGCAGCGAACCCGCCTGAAGCAGGCGCGCCGCAAGTGCACGCGAGCGCCGCAGCACCGTCGAAGGAGCACCGTCCAAAATTCGAACTAACCCGCGCCGCCTGGGTTCTCATCGGCTTCCTGGCGATGCAATGGTGTTTCCTGGTATTTCTCTGGTCACCCTACGGCTATCGCTTCGCGTTGCCGTTCCTGCCGTTCATGGCCGCATTCGCGGCCACGGCGCTGTCGCGCCTCCTCGACCTCCCCGAAATGCTGTTGCGCCGCAGCGCCGCCCTCCGCGGCACGATCGGCCACGCCTTTGAGTGGGTCCTTACCCTGACCCTCGCGGCCGGAGCATTTTACGTCGCAGACCGTCGCAGCAATGACCTGCTCGCCTGGCACCATGAATACATCGCCCGTCACCGAACGTTCCCCTACGGGGACTTGCAGGACTGGTATCGCCCCGGCGAATGGCTCCGCGATCATGCCCCCCACGCCATCGTCATGGGCGGCGCCCCCATGCTGATGATGTGCTCCGCCGCCGACACCAACATGGCGGTGATGGGCCCATCCATTGAGAGTGCTGAAGACTACTTCGGCGCCGCCGTGGTTGTCCTTGTTCCAGACATTCAGAAGTGGATGTTGGCCGAAAGTGCCGAAGAATATTTCGGAATCGCCCGCTACTACCGCGTCACCCACCTCCTCGGCGGCGGCCCAAGGGAATACATCTCCGGCCAGCGCCCGGGCCTCACGCCCATCCCCGGCTGTCCCTACGGCCTCTGGGAAATCGACTACTCCAAAGTCCCCGGCCAGGAATATCTCAAACGCGTCCAAGCCGAAGGATTCAATCCCGGATGAGTCTGTGAGTTCAGTGAAATGAGAAATGCTGCTTCAATACGCACGATCAAAATCCGCCCAAATCCCTCCCGAATCATCGTCCTTGAGCATCAAATCGTTGTACGCGGCGCTGTACGCCAGCCAATATTGGTAGCCGCCGTCTGGGATCTGGCTGAGATTCGCCGCAACCACCCCTTTCACCACCCAATGTGCTGAGCCATCGGTGTAGGCTACGTTCACTCCCGCCTTGTGCCGTCGATCCAGAAAGCCCGGCGAAGAGAGGGCATCGCCGATCAGGGCCTTGCTCTTGAGCTTCGAGAGCTTCGACATCGTCGGAAAGATCGTTGTCCCGCCCGCGCTCGCCCCCGGCCAGTTCACCGTCGGCCTGCAGCCATATCCCGCGCGGGTGATCTGCGGCGTCGGTGACGCCACCTCCACCGGCGGCCACCAATTGTCCGGCCGCACATCCATCGACAGCGACGGATGCGATTCGCTCGGACAGTAATACACCTTTCCGGCGGTGAGAATCCCGGAGTTGTACAGCGGCCCGATCACCAGGAAATACTGCACGTTGGCATCGTTGTCGTTGATGGCGTAGTTGGTCTGCTTGCGGCCAAGGCTATACCCAATCGGAATCTGCTCTCTGTTCTGCCCCGCGTACATGCGATAAGCCAGCGCCAACTGATGTAGGTTGCTCAAACAAGCCGTCCGATTGGCCGTCTCCCGCACCCGATTCAGCACCGGCAGAAGCATCGAAATCAGCAGCGCGATGATGCCGATCACCACCAGCAATTCGACCAGGGTGAAGGCAGAGCGGCAAGAAGTGTTTCGCATGGCCGAGTCGTCGTAAGATTTCCCGAACAATATTGTAACGTCGCTATGGCACGCGGAACATTATCGATAAAATGAGAGTGGACGCGTGACACTTTAGGCGAGCTTGCCTTGAATTGGTGGGGCGGACATTCCTGTCTGCCAGGGCTGGATGAGTGGCGGGTGTACTCACCTGCCCGAATCCAGCCCTATTTCTTCGTGCCGCCTAACGTGTCGCGCACCCACCGAGGACGAGGAACCTTCCGGCCAGCGGCAAGTGACGTTTCAGCACCTCGAACACCGCATCCGCCCAAACCACATGTCCTTTGTCATTCGGATGGCAATCCTGTCGCCCATTATGATACTCGGCCCAGCGCTCACCATTTTTGGTGGCCCGGGCGCTGGCGGACAGAAGGTCCACGAAGGGGAACTGGTGCTTCTCGGCCACCTGCTTCTGGGCGGCGAAGGTCTCGGCGTGGTGCTTCATCAGACGCTCGGCCGGATTGTCGCCGGCCACGCCCAAGATCACGATGTCACACTTGAGCTGAAATTCCAGGCACTCGATCATGCGCTCCAGCGCTACGCCGCTCTGGGCCGGTGAAAGCTCGTGCCAGCCGCAGTCATTGGCGCCCAGCTCGATCAGAACCAGATCGGGCTTGAGCGGCAAGAGATAGTCCAGCCGGCCAAGCGCCTCATAGGTGTTATGTCCACCGGCACCAAAGTGCTGAATGATGAACTCCTGTCCGGGATATTCCTTCTGAAGAAGGCGCTTAAGCTGCTGGCCCCAATTCATCTCGAAGCTGGATGCCCCGCCGAAATAGCCGGGTGTCCGGTCCACTTCGCTGATCGAATCGCCATAGAGGGCAATGCGCAGAGGTTGTCTGTTCTGTATTTTTTCTACGGACCTTTTCAGCATGATTGCCTCTCTTGAATCACTTCACCGGACTGACGGTGACAAATGCGATGCCAATCTGGCCTTCCTCGCAGAGGATGCCGACAGCACCGCCTTCCAGCGGATCTGCTTGGTCTTGCACGTTGAACAATGGCTGGCCATCCACGGCCGCCTGAATCTGTGTGCCGGTCATCTGAATGGATAGCTCGCAGCTCCTTTCACATTCCACGATGAACGGTTTGCGGCCCAGGATCGTGTCGCCGTCCAGCGCTTTGACCAACCGTGCTTCCTTCCCATCCAGCACGATTGCGTAATAGCGCTGCAGCCCCTGCACGCGAGCGGCCAGGCCGAATGACTTGGCCATGTGCGGCTTGATCTTCGCCGTCGCCCGGTAGTCGGTCCACTGGCGCGTGCCTTGTATCATCATCCCGCGTCCTTCGTTCTGGATCATCATAAACGCGCGCTCGGCGTCGATCCCCCACCAGATCGAGCTGCACGCATCCACCCATGCCCGCTGCCACATCGTCCCCCCGCCGGTCGGCTTGGTGAAGGTGACATCAGGGGCGCCGTCCCAGGTGAGATAGTCCAGATAGATTGACCCGTCCGCGCGGGATTCGCTGGAGATTTCCAAGCCAACGTCGATGATCGGATGGCCGCTGACAAGGGGAATTCTCCACGCCAGCGTCTCGGCCGCGGCTGGCTTCAGCATGACTTCCGGGCCGTAGATGCGCACCAGCACATCGCCCTCTCCATAGTGGCGAATATAAGGTTTGACCAGCACTGCGCGGGTATTGGCCTGATCGGCACAGACGGCCAGCCGAACGGTCTGCCCCGGATACAACTGCGGGCAGGCGAGAAGGGCATATCCGGCCATCTTCGCGTTTTCCGGCGTAAGGAAGCCCGCGCGGGCGGCACGGACAAAGCGGCCGGGTGCGAGCTGGCGGAAGCGGATGGCAAGGCTGCGAGTCCCGCCGGCGCTATGGCCGACAGTGTTTTCAATGGTCGCGACCCCGCGGGTTTCCGGGCCGTCTTCAGTCACGAATCCCTGCACCGATCCGGGAAGCTCAAAATGATAGCGGGCGCCCTCCTTTGGCCGCAGCGGCTTTTCTCCCGCGAAGGCGCGGCCAATATTGGCGATTTCGATGGCCTCGCTCGCGGCGTCGGTAAAGGTGCGCCCGCCGTCGGCCGTGGGAAGATACATGCGGTCCGCCACCGGGCCGCGCCAATCCGGGCCGGCGTCAATCCCGGCCAGCCCGTTCTTGATCCCCATGATGCATCCGACATTGCCGCTGTTGCAGTCGGTGTCCCAGCCGCAGGTGTTGGTGATCATCAGCGATCTCTGGAAGTCGTCCTCCCCGTAGAGCAACCCAAGGATAATCAGCGCGTGGTTCGGCACCATGTGGCAGCCACCGCGGAAATGCTGGTAGCCATAGCGTTCGGCGACTTTTTCCCGCGTCTTCTTCCAGTCCGGCTCGACCTCCCGCCAATTGCGGAGGTCAGCGATCAGGCGATAGATGGTGGATTCTTGCGGGATAAATTTGACCGCGATATCGAGCAGCCTGGAAATACTTGTTTCAACAAATGCTGTTGCCTCAATGGCCGCGATAACCTGGGCGCCATAAATGCCCTCGCCATCGTGCGACACGCTGGCGGCTTTGCCCGCCAGCGCCGCCGCCCGCTCCGGATCGCCCGGGGACACCATCGCCCAGCCGTCGACGAAAATCTGCCCGCCGATCTGCTCGGCCACGCTTTTGCCGTTCATTTCCATTGAGCCGCTGCGCGGCGCGGCGATACCGTGCTTCAGCCGAAGATAGGCGGTGTGTTCGGTTGAGGTACCCATTCCGCCCCACCAGAGCACCGTGCGGTTTTCGATGAGATAGTTGAGCCACGTCTGCCCGATCTGAGCGGGCGTGATGTCGAGCCGATTGCCATAATCCGGCAATGCCCGCAGAAACGTGAAGGTGCCGGAAATGTCGTCATCGCTGACGATCAGAGGCTGGCCGCGCTGCTCGTGGACGTAATAATTGATCGGCCCGAGTTTTTCGAGAATCGCGTCGTGAGTCCATCCTTCAAACGGCCGGCCAAGGTAGACGCCGATGATCTTGCCGAGAACGCCGGCATAGACGCGCTCTGCATAGTCCGCGGGCAATTTCGTTTTCAATGCTCGCCTCTTATAGGGTGCGCTCCGCGCACCTGTCGGTGATGGTGCGCGGAGCGCACCCTACGTGATGCCACGCAAGATTTGCCTCACACTGCCGCTGGCTCCAGACGTTTCCAGTGCCGGGTGCCAACTTCGACGATCGTGTCATCAGCCCACGTTTCCAGGGGTATCGGCTTGCCGTGGCCTTTGCCGGTGAAGGGGATGTTGTTCATCGCGTTGTAGCAGCAGATCAGCGACCAGCGCGAATTGGGGCTCTTATTCGGATCCGAGCGGTGCAGCGTGTTGCAGTGGAAGAAAAGGGCCGTACCCGGTTCCATTTCGCAGTATACGGTTTCCAGACGGGCCACGGCGGCATTGACGCGTTCCATGTCGGCGCCGGCCTGCCCACCAGAGGCGCCGTGGTTGATGCGCCCCATCAGGTGCGAGCCGCGCAATACCTGCAGGCAGCCATTTTCCTTGCTGGCCCGGTCCACCGCGATCATGCAACTGATCATGTTGGGAAAGAGGCAGTTGTCGCCATACCAATAGCCATAATCCTGGTGCCATTCCCAAGCTCCCCCGACGAACGGCTCCTTTAGCATCATCTTGTGGTGCCAGTGATAGACCTCGTCGGCGAGAATCTGGCGAATCGGCTCGACGATGCGGCCGCTGTGGACGATCGCGCTGTAAATGTCATCGCGCAGCTCCGAGCTTAAGTTGAGCTTGCTCTCGCCCCCCTGAGCGTCCTTCATCACCCATCCCCCCTCGGCCATCTCCTTGTCGGCCTTGGCGATGTCGATCAACAGCTTCATCTCCTCGGTATTGAAGAGCATCGGCGCGAAAAGATACCCATCGCGGTTGAAATCATTGAGCTGCTGCGGCGTCCACTGATGACCGGCCATGAAAATTCTCCTGAAAAAGCACTCGGCGAAAGCGGCGATTCTAGCAAGAACCATGGCCAAAGAAAGACATGGACGGTGCCGCGCCGCTGTTTCCACGTCCGATAATAACCGCCGTCCAATAATACCTGTCTTAGCGAAAGGCGAAAAATCGAACCCCCTCAAGTTGCCTAAACTCCGCGCCGATGGTTAAATGGATAAGATAGATAAGCAGGCTAAGGGATGACTCCTGTAGGTATTCCGCCGGGATTAACATCGGCGTAACAGGAAATTCCAATGCCGTAACCCGAGGTTCGACCATGAAGAGTGTATTCACGACCGGCGAGGCCGCGGACGTTTGTAAGGTTTCGCAGCAAACCATCATTCGCTGCTTCGACAGTGGAAGGCTCAAGGGCTTTCGCGTGCCGGGGAGCCGCTTTCGGCGGATTCCGCGCGAGGCGTTGATCGCGTTCATGAAGGACAACGGGATTCCGCCGGATGCACTGGACAGCGGCAAACGCAAGATTCTGGTGGTGGATGACGACCCGGAGATCGTGGAACTGTTTGTGGACGTGCTGGAGCGGGATGGCCGATTTGAAGTGAAGACGGCCAGCTCCGGCTACGACGCCGGCGTGCTCACGCAGGAATTCATGCCGGACCTGGTGATTCTGGATTACATGCTGCCGGACATCAACGGCAACGTGGTCTGCCAGACCATCCGCCGCAACCCGAATTTTGGGCACATCAAGATCATCATCGTCTCCGGCGTGGTGAACCAGGATGAGATCAACGATCTGCTCAAGAGCGGAGCGGATGATTTCGTGAAAAAGCCGTTCAATATTGAGAAGTTGATTGAGCGGGTGGGTGAGCTTCTCACGGTTTGAAAATCGTCCGTTGTCCGTTGTCCGTTGTCCGTTGCGTGCGGTAACGAGATCAATGCAACGGACAACGGACTACGGACAACGGACTATGTCTTCCCCCGCTGACAATCTTCGCGAGAAGCGCGTTGAGCTGATATTGCAGCAGCTTGACGAGCTTCCGACGTTGCCTGCGATCGCGCTGCGCGTGTTGGAGGCGACGTCGAGCGATGACTCGTCGGCGGCGGAGGTGGTGACGCTGATTTCGACCGATGCCGCGCTGACAGCGCGGATTCTGCAGCTTGTGCGCCGCGCTGATCTCGGCGTGCGCGGGGAAGTAAACAGCGTTGAGCGGGCGGTGGTGCTGCTGGGATTCGAGGCGGTGCGGGGGGCGGTTCTGGCACTGTCGGTCTTTCAGACACTCCAATCGAGCCCGGCGGCCAGCGCTCAATTCCAACGGGAACAATTCTGGAAACATTCCATCGCGGTTGCGTGCTGCACGGAGCTGCTGGCGGAGATTCCGGCGGCGGCGGGCGCGCAGGCGATCAATCCTTCCGAGGCGTTCGTCTGCGGCCTCCTGCACGACCTGGGAAAGATCGCCTTCGCGGCGGTCTTGCCCAAGAGCTTTGACCGGGTGGTCGAGGCGGCCGACTTGCTGCGCGGCGACATCGCCGATCTGGAGCGCAGCGTCATCGGTCTGGACCACATGGTGGTGGGCAAGCGGCTGGCCGAGCGCTGGCAGCTTCCGCTGTCGATTCGAGAGGTGACGTGGCTGCACGGGCAGAATCCCGCCGCCCTGCCGTCGAACGTGAAGCATGCCCGGCTGGTGAACCTGGTGACGCTGGCCGATGCGATCGTGCGCGAGCAGCATCTTGGCTACAGCGGGAACTACAGCTTTCCGATTGCCAACAACCTGCTGCTGCAGGCGGGAGGGGTGTCGGCAGAGGAGGTTGAGCAGGTGCGCGGACGGCTGGTCGAGGAGATCGAGCCGCGGGCACAGGCGCTTGGTCTCGGCGAGACATCAACCAGCGAGCTGTATCAACAGGCGCTGACCTCGGCGAACAAAGAGCTGGGCCGGGTGACCAACCAGCTCGCGGCGAAGAATCGCAAACTGGCGGTGCGGTCGAAATATTTTGACGCCCTGAGCGGATTTCAGGCCGAACTTCGGCCGGAGGCGCCGCCACAGGCGGTGCTGCAGGCGATTGGCCAGACGGCGGTCGGCGCGCTGGATGTAAGATGCGCCGCGGCATTCTCGTTGATGCCCGGGCAAAATTTCGCCGAGGCGCTGCTGTTCGATGAGTCCGGGGAGATTTTTGAAACAACGCTGATCGATTGTGCCCAGCGCCCGGAGGCATCGCCAACCGGCGACGGGCCGGTGCTGCGTGCGGGAAATGAGATGGAATGGCTGGTGGCGGCGATCTCGCCGCGGCTGGCCAACGGCGAGCGCTTCTGGATTTGCCTGGAAGCCGATGGCATGTGCATCGGCGGCGTGGTGTGGGGCGCGCACCGCGGCGAGGCCGAGCGTCTGTCAGCGCAGGTCCGGGAGCTCAGCGCCATCGCGGCCGGATGGTCGCTAGCGCTGCGGGCGGCGCAGATTCGCGAAGAATCGCGCACCCTGGCCGAGCAGCTTGCCGAGGCCAACCGCCAGCTTCAGGGCGCCCAAGCCGAGCTGACCCGCAGCCGCTGCATCGCGTCTGTCGGCGAGATGGCCGCGGGGGCAGCGCACGAAATGAACAACCCGCTGGCGATCATCAGCGGCCGATCACAACTGCTATCCTCACAATTATCTGACCCCAAGCAAAAGCACGCGGCCAGCCTGATTCACGATCAGTCGCACCGGATCAGCGAGATCATTACCGAGCTGATGGAATTCGCCAAGCCTTCGCCTCCCAAGCCGTGCGACGCCGATCTGGCCGAGCTGATCGACCGCGCGTTGTACGAAGCCAAGACCCAGGATGATCCGGCCGATAGGACCATTGAAGTGACGATGGGCGACGTGCCCTATGTGCGCGTCGATCCGGATCAGCTTGTGGCGGCGCTGGTCGAGATGATCGGCAACGCCATTCAGGCGACGGATGAGCAGCGCGGGCACATTGCGATCCACGCGGCGTTTGAGGCGGTGTCGAACCGGGCGCTGGTGACGATCGCGGATAACGGCTGCGGAATGGATGACGAAACGGTACGGCGGGCGTTCGATCCGTTTTTCAGTTGTCGCCCGGCCGGCCGAAGGCGCGGAATGGGACTGGCCAAGGGACTGCGCTGGATCGAAGCAGTCGGCGGCGCAGTGCGGCTGGAAAGCAAACCAGGGCAGGGAGCGCGGATGCTGGTGATGCTGCCAGTTGCGGCCGCGGAAAGCCAGGGAGTAGCGACATCGGAGAGTCGCAAGGCGGCGACGTGAGCTCCGTAGGGTCCGCTTCAGCGGACGGGATGGATTGCGTCCGCTGAAGCGGACCCTACCGAGTTGCCGGTTGCGGCGGCGGAGATTCGCACCGCGGCGAGATGAGATTTTTTGGAGCGGCAGGCACGGATGTCTTCCCACCCACACGCCCGATTGTCGGGCGGCTTTGGCGCGGTCCGGAGCACGGATCGCGCAAAAAATTCCCGCGGATGGAACCGCCACAAAAATTCATGCCGATGCGACTGGAATAGTCCGCGGCTGCAGGACGATGAAGTACCAACGCGGTTCATGGAACAGCGGCCGCCGCATTCATGCTCCGATAAATCGAGGGAACTATGGCTCCGAAGACGATCATCCCCGCTCCAATGACCACGCATCGCCCCCGCGTGCTGGTGGTCGACGACGAGCCAATGCTGATCGAGATGGTGGGCGACCTGGTAGGGCGCAACATCAGTTGCAATCTGATCAGCGCCGCCAACATTCACGAAGCCCGGCACATTCTCGAAACCCAGCCGATCGAGCTGCTGGTGACCGATGTCAACCTGCCGGACGGCGATGGGATGTCGCTGCTGCCGACGCTGCGCCGGCAATCTCCCAATGCCAGCGCAATTGTCATTACCGGTTCGCCAACCGTCGACGGCGCGATTAACGCCCTGCGGCACGGGGCGCTGGATTTCATGCCCAAGCCGTTCACGGCCGAAAACCTCGTCGATCGTGTGCGCAAGGCGCTGGAGCGGCAGGAGAAAATTGCCCGCAACGACAAGCGGATGACCCGCCTGCGCGACGCCGTGAAGCGCCTCAACGAAGCGCGCAAGGTCGTCAGCAAGAAGGTGGACATCCTCTGCAACGATCTGATCACCGCCTATGGCGAGCTTTCCAAGCAGCTTGATTCGGTGCGCACGCAGGAGGGATTCCGCAAATACCTTTCCCAGGCGAAGGACCTCGAACAGCTTCTGTGTCACACGATGGACTGGATGCTGCGGCAGTTGGGGTATTCCAACGTGGCGATCTGGCTGGCCGCGGAGGATGCCGAATTCCAGCTTGGCGCGTACATGAAATACACCATCGCCGGCGAAGAGGATCTCACCAACGCGATGAAGGGCGGGATCATCCCGCTGGCCATCCGCGACGGCGCGGTCCACCTGGGCACCGAGCAGGTGCAGCAGCAGCTCACGGCGCCGGAACTCGATTACCTGGCCGATCAGGAAATGCTGGCGGTGAACTGCACGTACTTGGGCGAGTCGCTGGCGGTGGTGGTGCTGTTTCGCGACCACAACACGCCGTTCACGGACGAAGATTTCGCAATGCTCAAGAGCATCAGCCCGATCTTCGCGGTGGCGCTGGCCGAGATCGTGCGCACGACGCAGAAGTATGAGACCGATGAAAACCCGTTCTATGACGGGGCCGGCGGCGACGGCGGCGGCCTGGCGGATCGGGATGAGGATGGCGATCGCCGCGACGTGGCAGACTGGTGGAAGCGCGGGGAACAGCCGCCATTTTAGATTACATCGAAATAATGTTGGCGACAATTGATGTCGAACACGCGCAAGCAACCCCGCCGCGCCGATCGCAGCATCGCGTGTACCGTTGCCCGCGAAACTTCTGCACGCTGGGCGAGGCTTCCGAAACAGATGGCATCCGTCCGCCCCGCCAGCGCGATCGCCTCCGCCGTCGCCGGCACAAAATCCCAGGCCACGCCTTCGCGAATGATGTACCGCGGAACTCCCCGGCCATCGAGCGTGACTTCGACCGTGCCGGTCGGATGGATTGCATCGCGGGCGATGTATGCCGGGTCCAGCCCGAGCCCTTGCAACCGTTCGAGAATCTCATCCCCCGGCGCATCCGTCCCGACGGCGCTGACCACGCAGCCTTGGGCGCCCAGCGCATGGGCGTGATAGGCAAAATTGGCCGGCGCGCCGCCGAGCTGCTTGCCGCCCGGCAGCATGTCCCAGAGGATCTCACCGAGTCCGATCACGATTGGCCGCATGGCTCGCTCCCTTTTGCCCACCATAGTAGATGTCCTCGATGCGTAGTTGTAGGGTGGGCGTACTCGCCCACCGTCTCCCCATGGTGGGCGAGCATGCCCACCCGACAAGATCATCAAGACCCATAGCATCATATGCCCGACAGCACATCGTGAAGCCCACCGGCCTTTTCATCCAGTCCATCTCGCGTATGATGCCGCCGGTCGTCGCATCATGATCATGATCCGCACAAAAATTCTCGCCACCATGGGTCCGGCCTGCCTGGACCCCAAGGTCATCTTTGCCCTCTTCGAGGCCGGCGCCGATCTGTGTCGCCTGAATTTCTCCCATGGTGACCTGGACGGCCACCTGCTGATGCTGCGCAACATCCGCGAGGCCGCGGCGCGATTCGAGCATCCCATTGCCGTCCTGGGAGATTTGGGCGGCCCGAAAATTCGCCTGGGGAAGATCGAAGATGCAGACGGCAGCGGCGGGATGCCGATCAGCGTGGGCGATGAGCTGTTCATTCAGCGCGACCCGATTGTCGGCCGCGACCATCGCGTCAGCACCACCTATCCCCATTTCGTCGATGATGTGCAGGTTGGCCATCGCGTGTTGATCGAAGATGGCATGCTGCGCTTCGTCTGCACCGACAAGAATTACAACGAGCTGAAATGCGCCTGCACGGTGGGCGGCGTGCTGAAAAGCTCCAAGGGCATCAATCTGCCCAGCACCTCCGTGAACGTGCAGGCGATCACCGAGCGGGACTGGCAATGCGTCGATTGGGCGATCGAAAACGATCTGGATTACCTCGCCCTCTCGTTCGTGCGCAAGGCCGATGAGCTGCAGCTTCTCCGCGAGCACCTCCGCAACCACGGCAGCGACATTCACATCATTGCCAAGATCGAGAAGGCCGAGGCCATCAAGGAAATCGACGGCATCATCGACGCCAGCGACGGACTGATGGTGGCCCGCGGCGACTTGGGCGTGGAAATGGATGTGGCCGAGGTGCCGATCATCCAAAAAGATCTGATCCGCCGTTGTCAGCTCGCAGGCAAGCCGGTGATCGTGGCCACCCAGATGCTGCAGAGCATGATCGAGCAGGCCTCACCGACCCGCGCCGAGGTAAGCGACGTGGCCAACGCCATCTTTGACGGCACCGATGCGGTCATGCTGAGCGGTGAGACATCGGTCGGCAAATTTCCCGTCGGCTCCGTACACATCATGGAGCACGTGGCGGAGGTGACTGAAGAATATTTGTGTACCCTGCAGACCCCGGCGGTGCCCGAGCTGAAGCTGCGCACGCTGCAATTGTCGGCCGCGGTGGCACGTGGAGTCTGGCGCATCGTACACGACCTGAAGACCAGCCTGGTCGTGATCTGGAGCCAGACCGGGGCGACGGCGCGGATTTTTTCCAAGATGCGCTTTCCCATCCCGATCATCGCCTTTTCCAGCGACCATCGCGTGCTGCGCAGAATGGGCCTGCACTACGGCGTGGTGCCGCAGGAGATGGCGGCCCCGCCGGACATGCCAGCGCTGGTGGAGCAGGTGGACCGCATCGTTCAGACCAAGCAGTTCGCCAAGGTCGGCGACCGGATCGTGCTGGTGGCCGGCTCCTCGCTCGGCACGCCGGGCACGCTGAATGGAATCATCATCCACACCGTCGGCAAAACCTGGCAGCCCACGGTCGAGCAGAGCGCCGCGGAGTGGGCGGAAGCGCCGGAGATGCTATGAAAGCGAAGACAGTCGTCAGTCGGAAGGAGGATCGCCGCGTCGCCGCGTCAATCTTGCTCCTCCTCGCCCTGTTAACCGGCTGCATCGCCAACCATCCCGCCTCTCCTGCTCCCAGCGCCACCGACGTCGACGCCAGGCAGGCCAAGCCGGAATACTGGATGAACCAGCCGCGGGCCGCGCAGGTGAAGTCGGCCAGCTTCGACGCCGCCTGGACTGCCTGCCGAAGTGTGCTGCGCGACTGCCTGTTCGTGGTCGACCGCCAGGATTTTCGCGAAGGCGTGATGACGTCGCAGCCGTTGATCTCCAAGCAATTTTTTGAGCCCTGGCGCCGCGACGTCGCCACGGTGGCCGACGAGGCCAACGCCTCGCTGGCGACCTATCGGCGCACGGTTCGCTTCGAGATCAGCAAGCAATCGGATGGCTCGTACATGATCAGCCCCAAGGTGCTGATCGAGCGCCTGGCCGCCGTCGGCCGGCGCATCACCACCCCCGAGCAGTTCCGCAACGCCGCCGACGCCACCCCCAACCGCGGCAGCGCCGAGGCCGATGAAGGCATTATTCTTCCCCCCCAATACTGGTACGCCACCGGCCGGGACACCGCGCTGGAAAAGAACCTGGCCGTATCGCTGCGAAAGCGACTGGGGAAGCGCCTCCCGTAGCATGGGTTTTCAACCCATGCCGAAATGGCCGGCACGAGTCTACTTGGCGGGGATGAGCGTGCCGCACTCAGGGCAGACGCCGCTGACGTTGCCGGTGAGGTCGCCGCATAACGCCCTCCTCATCCCCCATCAACCCCCGTCAACTCGCGCGGCGGTCCCTCGATCATCCCATGCTTCGCCGCTAATTTGTGAAACACCCTGATCGCCTCCAACTGCCTTTCCCCGATATCGTATTTCAGATAGGTGGTCAGGTACTGTAGGGCGATGGCGGCCGGCCAGCCGCGGGGGAGGGCGTGGCGGGCGATAATCTCGTTCACGTGGGCCAGCCCCCGCCGCTTGGCCCGCTCCAATCGGGCGGGCAAGTCTCCCAGCTCCACGCCCGGCCGCGCCATCCACGCCGCGAAGACGAACGGCAGGCCGGTCATCTCCTTCCACGCCTGGCCGAGATCGAGCTGGTGCTCCATGTTCCGGGGAGGCTCGCAGATGACCTTGTCGCCGATCAGCAGCTTGGCATCTCTATCGCTTGCGGGCGACAGACCCGCGAACTCCGGCGTAATGCCAAAATGCTCGGCAAGGATCACCCGCGCCAGCGCCACCGAGGTGTGGCTGTCGCTGTCGCATTCCAGTGTGCGGATCTCCCGGATCGGCCGGCGGCTGAAGATGCGCACGGTAAGCGTCGGGCCATCGCAGCCGATCCCGCCGGCGGGAATGATGCGCAGGCCATCCAGGCGCTGGTAGTCGATCACCGGAAGCAGCGCCACATCGGATGTGCGCTCCCGCAAGCCGTCAAGCAGCGCCGACGGGACGCCGAGTTGAAGATCGATGGTTTGCGAATCCTCCAACCCGTAGATCAGAGGCTTGGCATTGAGGTAGCTGACGGCGGCGACGCGCAGGGTCTTTCGGGCGTGCTGGATCGGTTGGGAACTCACGCGGCTATTCATATCAGAGTCTACGCGGCGCACCGAGGCGCGGGAAGGTACGGCCGGCGTTTCATGCGATTTGAAACGGGCGGCGGGCCGAGGAGTTCGGGCGCCAGCCGAGAATCTGCTCAGCGGCCCGGCCGCAGATGAGCGAATCGTCGGCGGTAAGCGGGCGGGTGAACGGTGGAACCGCGCCATACTGCTCCTGCAGCAGATCGATGGTCCATTGGCCACACGAATGGGCGTCGACGGCGTTCAGCGCCGTGAAGCCGGGGCGGTCGATGTCGACGCAACGGAGAAACAGCTCGGCCGCGTCGGCGGCGTCCACATAGGTGAAAAGCGTTCCCGCGAAGAGGGAAAATCCTTCCTTGGCCAACACGGCTGGATATTTTTTCGCCGGCCGCGAGGAGTCGCGCACCATGGCCAGGCGGACGGCAAACACCTGCAAGGCCGGATTCCGGCGAACGAACGACTGGGCGATCTGCTCGCCGATCACCTTGCTCATCGGATAGGGGTAGCGCGCCAGCAGCGGATGGCTCTCATCAATCGGCAGATACTGAGGCAGAGCAAGATGAGTCGGCAGGCTGGGCCCGTTGGCAACCACGCCGTATGCCTGGATGCTCGACGCATAAATTATCTTGCGAATGCCGACCTGCGTGGCCGCCTCGAAGACGTTGAACGCGCTGCGGGTGTTGATCTCGATGATTTCCGAATGGGAGAAGCGCCCCCTCTGGCCGGGGACGTTGGCCAGGTGGCAGACGGCATCCGCGTCGCCAAAGATCGCGGGAAGTTCGTCCACTTTCGACAGGTCCGAGATGATGGTTGCCGGCAGCGCGGGATCGGATCCCGGAGAAACATCGACAGGAACGACCTGGTGGCCGTGCTCCAGGAATTCGCGAACGACAAACGGGCCTACCCGTCCACTGCTGCCGGTAACTACGATCCGCATAACCTCAGCTCCCGCCGATAAACCTACCGTGAAGGATTATCGGCGGCAACCCGGCGGCTTCTGCAGTCACGTTTGGGAGATGGACGCTCGGGAACTGGCGCGGCGCGGCAGCGCCGATGTGTTCCAACTTGGGGTGTTCGAAATATATCCCCGTACCCCGCGCGCAGGCGGGAAGAATTTTATCATCCAAACCCGCGCGCAAAAAAAGCCCGGATCTCTCGATCCGGGCTTTTGTCATGATCTTTGACAAATGAATAGTCGGAAACCGTCCGCCGATGTTGCCACCGGCTTCCTCGTGATTCAGCATCACGAACGAGGCTGTGCTGACACTGTATCCGGCAGATTGCTCTGACGGACATCCTAAGTATATCCCTTAGAAAGGAGGTGATCCAGCCGCAGGTTCCCCTACGGCTACCTTGTT
>DAIOHQ010000072.1:0-19482 GCA_036744635.1 Tepidisphaeraceae bacterium
CTCGGAGTACCGCGACCTGTGGCACCCGGAAATTTCAAACTGACCCATTGCCCAACTTTGTGGATAGACAAATTCCACGTGCTTCCGCTTTAATTCTGTCGATTGAAAGGGGCTGATGGAACCCGGCGACATACACAGGAGCCAACCCATGGAGCAAAACAGTTCCCCCGACCAGATCATGCAGCTTGGGCTGGGTTTTTGGGGTTCAAAAACTTTGCTTGGCGCCGTCGAACTTGGCCTGTTCACCCTCCTGGCGGGCGGCCCGCTTCCCGCCGAGGAAATCGGTAAGCGCCTGAACCTTCATCCCCGTAGTCTCCGCGATTTTCTCGACGCCCTGGTGGCGCTGGGGATGCTCAAGCGGACGGGGGATCTTTACGCAGACACGGATGACACCAGCTTATTCCTCGACCGCAACAAGCCTTCGTATGTCGGCGGAATTCTGGAAATGGCCAGCGCCCGCCTGTTTCGGTTCTGGAATTCCCTCACCGAGGCGCTGCACACCGGCCAGCAGCAGAACGAATCCAAAGGCGGCGGCGGCAGTCCCTTCGATGCAATCTATTCCACGCCGGAGCGGCTCAAGCAATTTCTCGCCTCCATGACCGGCCTGAGCATGGGCGCCTCCAAGGCCCAGCCCATGCACAAGAAGCGCCGCGCTCTTCGCTTCTCCGTAGCATGGGTTTTCCTGAACCCATGCCGAACAGGCCGGCATTGCAGACCAGCACGAAACGATCGCGCCAGCTTCTCAATTGAGCCTTATGGAAGATGCTGACCCGCTCGGCACGGGTTAAGGAAAACCCGTGCTACGAAAAAAGAGCGCGGCGCTTCGGGCGCATGGGCTGGGTAGCCCAGCCCATGCCACGTTTCAAAGCGGCCCACCACCGATCCGCCGGATAAGGCAGGGAACACTACTCATCCCCTTCCGGCATCTCCTCCGATGCCGGGATCAGCGCTGCCGTCTGCGGTGGAATCCTTCCCGACGGGAACAGAATTGACAGGTGGTTGGTGTCGAAGACGATGCAGATGCGCCCGGCCGGATCCAGCCAGATCCGCGTTGGGTGTTCCACCGAGGGAATCCGCCGGGTGAAGATTGCCTCCATCTCAAACGGCGCCGCCGGGTCGGCTGTCGGCCGCAGCCGCACCACTCGGCCGGGAATGTTGAACAGATACAAGCGCCCGTCGGCCGTGCGGATCAGATGTGCCTCGCCCGTGCCGGAGAGCAGCTCCGGCAAAGTCCAGACCGTCGATTTCCCGCTGGCGGTGATCATGCGCAAATCTGCTTGCCCGCCGTAATAGTGGGTGCCTTCCGAGTCGATCAATAGCGGCGTCTCGGAAGGAAAGGTGGTGGCTAACGGCTGCGTCGCCGGCGATGTTGTCGCCGCCGCCACGCTCGGACCCGTCGTGGCCGCTGTGGTGGAAGAAGCTGCAGTGGTAGGGGGGGACGAAGGGGAAGATGGTGATGGAATCTCCGCCGGATCGGTAGAATATTTGTCCTTCCCCTCCTCATGGGCATACCAATCCGAACTCTCCCGAAGCGAAAACGCGCTCCCCTTTTTCATCGCCGGCCAATTCTCCTGATCCCACCCCACGCTCCCGTTATTCACCACGATCGTCCAAACCGGCATGCGCGGCGTGGAATCAGGCAGTGTCGGATCGAGCACCAGATACGCATCCGTCCCAGGCTTGCGAAATATCCACCGGTTCCCCGTCGCGATTCCCACGAACTGCGAATACTCCTGCTCCGACTTCCGCAGCAGCGGCACGAACTCCTTCCCCAGATACCGCCGCCATCCCAGCACTTCATCCGTCACCAGCCATTCATCGCTCCTGCAGGTGAGATGAAACCGCTCCGGCGGCAGGTCCGCCACCGCCCGCGCCGTCAACACTTCCGACAGCAGCGTCACCCGTCTCCCCGGCCGCACCGCCAGATAGGCCGGCGCCACCGTCGACGCCTCCTCTTCCCCGTGCGGAATCGTCACCCCGTTCTCCGCGTAAAACAGCGCCCCGCCATCCGGCTGGCGGTCCACCACCCGAAGCTGCCCATCCACCAGCGACATCCCGCCCAGGGTCGGTTGAATCTTGTTGGCCAGAAGCTGCTCGATCCGCCCCTGCGCCTCCGGCGGCTGCGCATCCTTCAGCTTGTCCAGCACCGGCCAAAGCCCCGGCCCATACTGCCAAAGCTCATCGTACGCCGCCTTGCGCTTCGCCTCCTCATCATTCGACAACGTCTCCACCAGCTTCTGAATCTTCGCCTCATCCACTGCCGGCGCATCCATCGGAATCATCGCCAGCTTGCTCGCTCCATCGTCTCCCACGACCATCTGCAGCAGCGAACCATCGCGCAGCACGACCAGATGCGTCATTTTCGCCGGCCAGCCATCACCGCTGAGGTCCGACCATTTATCTTCCACGTAGCGCGCCACTCCTTTGCCCCCGGCCTTGCCATTTTCCCATGGAATCCACGCCAGCAATCCCTGCGGCCCGGGAATCGCCACCGGCCGCGGCGCATCTTCACTTGGAGCTGTCGCCGGGCCAGTCGCCGGCGCACTCGTTGCTCCCGCCAAGTCGTGATAATGCTCGACCACTTCCGGTGAAAATTGAATGACGGCGATGCCCGTATCGCTCGGCACCACCGCCCGCTCGTCCCACCAGAACGCCCGATCCCAGTGATACGCGTGGCCAAACGCGATTGGCCGCCGCCCGTTGCGAGTCACGAACTCCATCTTCCCCGATCCGCCAAGCACCAGCAGTTGCGGAACGAACGACCCCGCATCATCCGACATCCAATGCACATACAGAATATTCTCGTTCACCAGGTGAATGCGCTGCGGACTCTTGGCGTCCGTCGCCTTGGCCAGCACCGCCGCCGTCGGCTCGGCGTCGCTGCGCCTGATCCACAGATTCTGCGCTGAGCAGATGTACAGCGGCCCCTCCACCCGCACGTGCGCTGCTTCCCGCAGCGGCAGGGGACTCTCCAGCGGCTGCGTCGCCGCCACCTGCGGATTGGTAAGTTTCACCAGCTCCAGAAACGTCCGCGGCGCCACCGCCACTGCCGGCCGCTCGCTGGCAACCGTCGTCGGAACACTTGCCTGCGTGCTCGGCGCCGTTGCCGGCTGCGTCGTCGCCACCGCCCGCCGGTGATGCGCGCGATACCACAATCCTCCGCCGGTGATGGCCGCCACTACCACCACCGCCAGCAATGTCTGAACAATGCGCCAAACCACCCGTTTCATGCCTGATCCTTCATTACAGCCATCCCATCCTAACAATTTCCCTGAACTTCCTATAAACACGATATCCCCGCCGCCGCAGATGATCTAGCGTCGATCGTGTGGCCAGCCCGGTTGTCGACGTAAAATCTCCCGTCCGCTCCCCGGTAACGGATTGGCGCCCCGTCCCCGCGGCTCTCGCCGATCATCAACCCGCCGATTCCCCCGCCGCCAGGCTCGCGGCCTTCTTCCGCGCCAAAGGTATTTTTGCAATCAAACAGGAAGACCAGCGCGAGCAGTGGTACGACGACTGGCTCGTATATCAAACCAGACATCAGCTCTACGCCGGCGTCCTCTCCCCGAATAAATATTCCACCTTGGGCAACGACTTCAATCTTCTGCGCTTGGCGCGTTTCGTCGAACTCTTCGCCTATTTCAGCCCCGGCCATGCCTACAGCCTGCAGGTCACATTTCTCGGCCTGTTCTCAATCCTGATGGGAACCAACGAGGCGCTGAAACATGAAGCGGTCGAGGCACTCGAAGCCGGCGGACTCCTCGCCTTCGCCATCTCCGAAAAATCCCACGGCGCCGACCTCTTCGGCAACGAATTCACCCTCCGCGAAATGGCCGCGGTTCCTCCCGTCTCCCCCGTCCGTTTCCGCGCCAATGGCTCGAAATATTACATCGGCAACGCCAACGCCGCCGCCATCGTCTCCATCCTCGCCCGCAAGGAAGAATCCCCCCACAATGGCCGCAGCCGCCGCGCTCCCTTCGCCCTGTTCGCCCTGCGCCCGCCGAAAACCGCGGAGGGGAGCGCATACGGCGACGTGAAAAAAATCCGCACCCTCGGCGTGCGCGCCGCCTTCGTAGGTGAATTCACCGTCACCGACCACGAGCTCTCTGCCGACGACATCATCGTCGAAGGCCGCGCCGCCTGGGATGCCGTATTCGGCACCGTCACCCTCGGCAAATTCTTTCTCGGTTTTGGCGCCATCGGCATCTGCGAACACGCCTTCGCCGAGGCGGTCGGCCACCTCTCGCGGCGGCTGCTGTACGGCAAACCGGTGATCGACATGCCCCACATCCGCGCCACCATGTCCCAGGCCCTCGCCCGCCTCACCGCCATGAAGCTCTACGCCTTCCGCGCCTTGGATTACCTGCAGACCGCCACCGCCAACGACCGCCGCTATCTCCTCTTCAACGCCGTTCAAAAAGCCAAAGTCAGCACCGAAGGCGTCAAGGTCATGGCCCTCCTCTCCGAGTGCATCGGCGCCAAAGGCTTCGAGGCCGACAGCTATTTCGAGATGGCCCTGCGCGACATCCAGCTCATCCCCGGCCTCGAAGGCAGCACCCATCTCAATTTCCTGATGACCGCCCAATTCGCCGCCCAATATTTTGCCGATGGCAAGCTCGCTGTCCCCGCCGCCCCATCCCTGCTCGCCGAAGAAATCACCCCGTCCGAAAACGATTACCTCATGCAAGCCCGCACCGGCGGCATCAACGCCGTCGTCTTCCCCGATTCGCTGCTCGCCTATCAACCCCTGCTGGCCATCCCGAACGTGCGCCTCTTCCTCAATCAAATCATGACCCTTCGCCCCGTCCTCCGTGGCCTGGAAAAATCCGACCGCGCCGATTCTCCGCTCCCGCTTCTCGCCGGCCAGTGTCTCGCCATCGCGACTTACGCCCAGCTCGTCGCCGAAAACGCCACGATCCTGCAAATCCCGCCCGCCATGACCTCCGCCATCTTCCACACCATCATCCTCGACCTCAACACCCTCGCCCTCACCCTCGCCGCCCACCCCGAAATCGATCCCACCCGCCGCGCCGCCCTGCGCAATCTCATAGAAGTTCCCCAAACCACCGCCGACGACTGGAATCAAGTCGCCGAAGACCTGCGCATCGAGTAGTACCCCTTCTATCTCTCATTAGGTGGAGCAGACATTCATGTCTGCCTGGCTGTTTAGCCTGCTCGCTTGCGAGCAGCGGTTCTGCCGCGTGTTGCTCATTTTGGTGGTGCGGACATTCTTGTCCGCAATGGCCGGATGAGCGGCTGGTGTACTCACCTGCCCGAATCCGGCCATATATCTCCGCAGCCCGGCGAACGTCACCCAACGCGACCCTGCATCACATCTCGATCCAAAATCCCATCCCGAGTATTCTCCACCCATGGACCAGCAGTTCCGCGCCGCCATCTCCGCCGCCTCCCATAACCCCGCCGCTCTCTCCGCCGTCGCCGACATCTACCTCCGCCTGCAATCAGAAATCGACGCCCGCCGCCCCCTCTGCATCGCCTCCGGCCGCTGCTGCCACTTCGAATCCTTCGGCCATCGCCTCTTCATCACCACCCTCGAACTCGCCGCCTTCCTCCACGACTTCAACAACTCTCCCGCCCGTCACCAACACCGCGCCGCCCTCCGCGACTTCTCCGGCCAGGGCTGCCCCTTCCAACTCAACAAACTCTGCTCCGTCCACGCCTTTCGCCCCTTCGGCTGCCGAATCTTCTTCTGCGATCCCACCAGCACCGACTGGCAGCAGCAGCGCTACGAGCGCTTCCACGCCGAACTCAAATCCCTGCACGACACTCTGAAAATCCCCTATTTCTACCTGGAATGGCGGCACGCCCTCCGCGCCCTGTTTCCCAGCGATTCCTCCGACCAGCCTGCCAACGTCCCCTCCCAACCCCTGTGGGTCTAACTCTTGTTTGTGGCGGCCCCGCCTTTTGCCCCCTCTCCCGGTACTCCGGGGGAGGGATGGGGTGGGGGCCGTTCCACAATCGCCACAGTGCAGCGCTGCACCCATCCCTGTTGGCGAACCAACCATTGCTTTGACAAATCCTTCCTCCCGCTGTTAAATTCCCCTCAGCACACTCGCTGTTGCACCATGACGCTGATTTTCAACAGGAAGGCGAGGTCATGAAAAAAATCGCATTGATGCTGTCGCTCGGACTTATCGCGGCCTCCACCAGCGGTTGCTTTATCTTCAGCACCCCCGCCTATTCCGGCCAGGAACGCGGCGCCATGATTTTGCGCAACTGGGGCTACGAATGGCAGCAGGCCCAGGACGACGTCGACAGCGCCCTGCTCCTCCGCCCCGCCAGCCGCCTGACCATCTGGAACGTGCGCTAAACCGCCACCGCAAGAACCAAACAAAAGAACCGATCGCGCCCAGCGCGATCGGTTCTGCATTTGCCAGCTCACCATGAAACACGAAGCGCCGCCAGCGCCTCTTCATGTTTCATGTCTTCATGTTTCACGTTTTCACGTTACACCGCAATCCGCATCTTCGGCGTCTTCCTCACCCACGAATGAATCCGCGCCTGCTTCTCCTGCGCATCCTGCAGGTGCTGCAGATATTGCTTCAAATCTCCCTCCTCAAACTGCAGCAAAAACTGCGGCTCCGCCGTCGGGTTGAATCGCCGAATATCGTCGATAAGTTGACGTTTGGTCATGGGAAGCGTACTTTCCAAAGAGAAGCGTTTGTGCCCGGCCTCCAGCCCGGCTAGCCAATACCATCGGACAAATCCCGGCGCAGACTTGAACGCCGGCGCAGACTTGAACCACTGACCCATGCCCGAACTCAAGAACCAATCCGCCCCGGCCAACCCCTCCGCTCCCACGGGCCATTCTTCCGATCTCGCCGACGACCATCTTTCCCATCTCTACAAAATGTCCCGCACCGCCGGCCTGGGCACCACCGACTACGTCGCCATCAACGCCATGTCGGTCGCCGCAGTCCTGCTTGGCCTGGCCAGCGGAATGGCCCTCATGGCCCCGGTCATGCTGTTTCTGCCCATCGCCGGCGTGGTCGCCGCCGTCATCGCCCTCCGCCAGATCCAGAGCAGCAACGGCACCCAGGGCGGCCGTAGCCTCGCCTGGCTTGGCCTGGCGTTGTCCATCCTTCTGGCCGGAGTGGTGGGAACAAAACAGATCCTCGCCCGCGTCGAGATGCGCACCGACCAGCAGAAAATCGCCGCCAAGATCGACGAGCTCTCGGCCGAAATAAACGCCGGAAAATGGGATGCCGCCTACGCCCTCTTCGCCCCGCACTTCACCCAGCGCGTGAGCAAGGACCAGTTCATCCGCACCCTGCAGTCCTACCAGCACACCGCCCTCTTCGGCGACCTCAAGGCCATCCGCTGGAACGGCGTACAGCCGGCTTTCGAAACCGACGCCGAAGGCATCACGCGCGCCTACACCATCGCCCTCATGGAGTTCACCAAGGACGAAGGCAACTCCATGCGGCAAAACATCGTCCTGCGCAAACAGGATGACCGTTCCTGGATCATCGACGACTACCCCGGCGTCTTCCCCCCGCCCCCACCCCCCAGCAACAGAGGCGGCCCCGGCGGCCCCGGTCCCGGCGGACCAATGGGACCATAGGGTCGGGAAGTCCCCCTCAGCTACTTTTCAGGCTTTGTAATTCAAGCATTGCCAATGAGCTCCGTAGCGGCGCTCGTCCACGAGCGGGGCTACGCCCAACATCGCGAAAGCCCCGAAAAATCGACCACCCCCTGACATCGCGCATTTATCTCTTGACAAAATGATATCGCATGCGATACTATAATTAGATGAAGGAGCAATGAATGACCCCTTGTTACGTTCTGATTCCACTCGCTTATAACGACGGAACGCGCGTAGAAAAGGAAATTCGGGAGAAAATTCTTGACGAATTTTTCATCGAGTTCAATGGATACACGATTGATGGAATCAAGCGCGGAGCGTACAGGCGACACGACACTGGCGAAAAGCAGGTAGAGGTCACTCAGCGCATATGTGTGCTCGTAGATGGTGAGGAAGGTGTGCGGAAATTGAGAGCGCTTCTAGCCGATATTGGCAGATTACTAGGGCAAGAGTTTATGTATTTCGAGGTTGCCACCGGCTCTACAGTTGAATTTGTCCCACCCTCCCAGAAAGGAGGCCAATAATATGAGCGAAGTTACTTCCAGTTTACTTGAGGTAGTTCGTGAAGCAAGCAAAGCCGCCCCTTCTTGGGCGGATTTGGCTAACGCAATATTCGACCCTCAAGTGGGTCTCTTCTCGAAGTTCTTTGAAACGGCAGAAGAGCGGCGCGCCTTCGTCGCAACAGATGAATACAGAGAAATCAAGTCCCTCATTGAAGCCGCGCAGGATCGTACTGGATTTGTGCAGGGGGCCGAGCCAACGAAAAGCGGAAAACTGCTCGTTCGTCTCCCAAAGTCAATGCACGCAGCCATCGATGCTGAGGCCGAGCGGGAGGGAGTGAGCTTGAATCAACTTATCCTGGCCAAACTTGCAATCCAACTGGCAAGCGTGCGCGAACGTAAGCCAGATGATCTTCTGCCGATTGTGGTGCAAGCTTATGCTGAGATTAGAAACGGTGCGTCTGAGGATCGCGTAGTCATTGATCCCGATGTAGACGCCAAATTTCTATCACGTTGCCGCGATTTAGGAACAACAGCGAACGACTTTGACCTGAACTGGCGTTTGTTTTACGCGAGAAAGAATGGGTACACGTCAAATCTTCCGAAGGCTGCCCGATTTTCTTTACCTCGTGAATTTGTTGATCGTTACCAATTCGCGAGCGAAATGGCTCTTCGATATGTCCAGAAGAAAGAGATGGAGCAATCATGGCGCGAAGTGTCGCTCGACCGGGTGCTTTGCGACCCAATTCTCGCTGCCGCCTTTGACGAATTCGCCTCCAGGTTGGCTCCCGGATTCAAGCCATTTGAATACCGGTGGGCCGCACTCGCACTCAGAAAGGCTGGGAGGTATGCAAAGGAAGCGGCTCTTATCGAGGTCCCAATCTTCGACGACCTCGGCAAAACGAATGGACTAGAGCTGAACCGAGTGCCAGAGGTCCAGGGGCTATATCTGGTGCAGGATCGCCACCAAAGGCTCTTTGTGGGTGAAACGATGAACTTGCGTTCGCGCGTGAAGCGACACTTAGAGGTTTCTGGCGCAAGAATGTTTCCAGACTGGTTATATTCAAGTGGCAAGAATGACACGCGCCTGGGCATCCTTCCGCTGCCGAGCGCTAGAGAAGGTAAGATGAAGGTGATGGAGTTAAAGGCGATTGGCTCACTATTGCCAATCTTGAATTACCCGCGTTCAGCAGCAGCTTGAGCGATGGGTGTAGTGACCGCATGCAGAGCGTCCGATCTCCACCATCCGATATGAAGGATAGGTGATGTATACCTCCCCGGCGTCAGGAGTAGATGTTCTTACGTCGTCTGCCCGCCCGTCCCATCCTTCGCCGCCCGCGCCGCCTGTATATCCGTCCTCAACTGCATGAAATCCGTCCGCAGCTTGTCCTGGTCATCCTTCAGCGGCTGCGAATCATCCTGCAGTTTCTGCTTGGCGGCCTGCACGGCGTCGTCGTTGTTGATCGTGCTCTTGATCGCCAGGGAGTCGGCCTTCAGCGCTGTCCGGGCGGCCTGCCGGTCGCTCAGCAGCGTCGCCTTGTCGGCCGCCAGTTGCTCCGTGTCGCCACTCTGCCGATCCGCGCGGATCGCGGTGATGTCATCCTGAATCTTCGCCCGCCAGGTCTGGGCATCGCTGCGAAACGTCTGGCGCAGCGTGTCGAAGTTGCCGCCAATGCCTTTGATGGCATCCGAAATCGCCTGCCGGTCGGCCTGCAGCGTCGGCGAGAGCGTCTGAAAATCATCCTGCAGCTTCTGCTTATCGGCCTGGATCGTCACCAGGTCCGCCTGCACCGCCGGATCCTGGTTGTCGGAAATGCTCCCCGGCACATGCCCGTCGCCGCCGGGCCGGCCTAGCCCACCAAAGCCCCCGAAATGCCCGCCGCCAAACGAAAGCATTTGCCGGCCTTCCAAAGCATCCATCACAAACCCGCCGCCGTGCTGCTTCTTCATGCGATTCTCCAAAAAGAGTTCCGCCCCGTCCGCGGCCGATGCCGCGACACCGTCCCCGCAATCCCATAACGCCGATCCCTCGAAACTATTTCCGTTGTCTTGCGACCAAACCTCGCGCGCAAGTCGCGGATTGCGCGTTTCCCGCGCCGCCAGCGCAACGCCTCTAAACCGCAAAATCCTCAGAATAAAGATTTTTCTCTCTCTTCGCCTCTCCGCCCCTTCGCGGTTAAATTCTTCCCCCACAATCATCTGTGCGCATCTGTGCCCCATCTGTGGCCAAACCCTCTTCCAAGTCGCAAAATGTCCCACATCTCAAAATCGCTCTCGGCCAGACACCCCATGGGCACTCGAACCCGCAACTCGTCAAGAACACCCGATTCCGCGATCCGAAAACCAATCCGAAAACCAATATTGCCCTCTCCGCCTCCAGCCGCTACTTTGCCTGTCACGATCAACCATAACTCTCAGCCATTCAAGGAGGAGTCCCATGGCCAACAACGCCCGCAAAAAAGAAAAGCACCGTCTCAAGCGCAAGCAGCGGCAGAATCAGCTCCGCCGCGCCAAATCCATTTCCCCGTTCACCAACATCGCCGCCCGCAGCGAGATCATTTCCTGCTGCGTCAACGCCGACTGGCGGGAGCGCGGCCAGGCGGTTCCATTTGTTCTGCGCCGCTGTCACGACGGCACCCTCGCCTTCGCCAGCTATATGGTCGATCTGTGGTGTGCCGGCTTCAAGGACGCATGGTGTGAATTTGCAGTCCCGCGCGACCGCTTTGAGGAAGTGGTCGACAACATGGAAGCGCAAATGGACGAGTTCGTCGAAGTGGACGTTGAGGAAATCATCGAGATCGTCGCCGGCGGCATTCGCTTCGCCCACCAGAACGGCTTCCGCCTGCCCAGGCATTATGACCGCAACGCCGCCTTTCTCGGCCAATTCGACTGGCGCGAGGCGTCGCTGGAGAACTTCGGCAAGGATGGCAAGCTCCTCTGGGTCGCGCCGCTGGAAGACCTGCGGCGCCGGCTGGTGAACTGCAGCGTGGACGATTTCCTGGCCCGGCCCGATGTCGACTACATCATGGGCATTGGAGAGGACTCCCTTCATGAATTTGAACCCACCGATGAATCCGGGGACCTTGAGGAGGAGGAGGAGGATGAAGCCGAGGATGCGCTCGATGTGGCAGAGGAAGCCGAGTCCGCTGAAGTGCTCCTGGAAACCATCGAGGAAGTCGCGGATCGATTTGAAGCCGGCATAAAGCGGTGGTGCCAGGAGAAGCAGATCGATCCTCCCCCATTGTTCCACGAAGCTGTCCGCATCAGCACCGCAGCCATGCTGCTGGCAGGTGCGGACGCCAGAGAGCGTGCAGAGGATCCGATTGAGGCATTAACCCGTCGCGCCAAAGAGTTGACCGTTGCGGTCCCTCCCGACATCCGGGAGGAGGTATTCGCGGGCATCGATCTGTTCAAGCAGTTTTTCATGTCGTTTCCCTCAAAGAAGGAAATGCTCCAGGCGGTGAACTTTCCCACCGATTTGCCGGGGCTCGAGCAATGATCCGGCCCATCGCCTGCATCCTGGTTCTGCTGGCCGCCGGCGAGTCCCGCGCCGCCGATGCCCCAGTGCGCGATCGCCGGGATTTCGCCGGCCGGATCGCCCAGCTCAAAGCGGGTGAACCGGCTGACAAGGCCGAACAGCTCCTCGGCAAGCCCGACGACATCATCACCGCCAAAAACGGCAAGCTCCCGGCCGGCATCGCCGAAATCCGCTGCTATGGCAGCGCCGGCCACAACACCTTCGCATCCCTCGGCCAGGTCCGCCTTAATGACGCCGGCAAGATCGTGGCGGTCATGGGCGGCGCCGGCGCGCCGATCGATCCCAAGCTCATCCCCGAAGAGCAGCTCGAGCCGATCCTGCGGAAGCTCCACGAATCTCCCGCGATCGATGCCGCCAATCACTTCAATCCCCAGGATCTGATCGCCGCCGTCAATGCCCTGCAGCCGCTCGGCAAGGACAACGCCCTGGCCGCGATCGAAGAATATCTGCGCGTCTCTCCGCCTGACCCGGCCGCCTGCCAGAACATCCTGCTCGTCCTCCGCACGCTTTTCGACATCCCCAAAGATTCCGGCTATCTGCCAGCGCTCAAGATTGGCAGCATCACGCCGGCCGAGCCGGATAATCCCAAGGACCTCCCGCGCTTTCCGATCGTCATCGTCGATGACATTCCATTTCTGCTCGCCTTCAGCGTGACATTCGGCGGCAAGGCCGAGCCCGTCGAGAAGCAGCTCGCCTACTTCCGCACCAGCGGCGTCCTCCGTGCCAAGCCTCTGGCGCCCACCAGGGCGCCGGCCGAAACCATCGACAAAATTCTCAATCTTCCCGGCGTCAATAACGATCGCGACTGGACCAAGCTGCTTCTCATTAACCAGTGCTGCAATCTCGTCAGTCCCGTTTATCCGCTCGAGCCCGACGATTCCGGCGACCGCTTCCCCGCTATCAGCGCCTGGGATGTCCGCTGGGGGCAAATCTCCAGTGATCTCGGAAATCTCAAACTTCAGTGGGATGCAAAGATCAGCCAGTACGACACCCGAAAATAGGGTGCTTTCTGGTGAGACTACCGCCAGCCTCAGCAGTAAATGGAAGAAAAGGCGTGGTTTCGCCCCAGCAACCAGCACGCTCAGCAGTGCAACGGGCGAATGGGGCTAAATTTACGAAAATGTTAACTTCCCTCTTGCATGGCTCGCCGCCGACGCTACACTGCTCCAATTCCGCATCGCCTGTCATAATCAGGCATCACTTTGGCGGACTGTCAGTTCATTTTTTCCATCGGTGGAGAGGAGCGGATATGTCAAGATCGTGTTCTGGGCGCAAGTGGATTTCAAGTCTGTGTGCATTTGGAGTGCTCTTTTCAGGAGGAGTGGTTTTGGCGGATACGTGGGATGCACCCGTAGCCGCTCCCAAGGTGAATAACAGCATCACGCAGGATGGCAGCCTCGGTGACTGGGGCACCGCCGGCACCAATTACATCGCCTTCGGCGCGTGGAACCAGTGGTACGACGGATCATATAACGACGGGTATCAGACTGGTCATACCAACACTGGAACGACTACCTCGCGGATGGCGTTGGACACAACCAACAACCGCTTGTTGATTGGCGTCCAGACCACCCAGCAAACAATTTATGGCTACGAGTTGATGGGCCTTTTTGGCGGCCCAAGCCTCGATGGCCAGCGCACCAGTCGCGCTGGAGTCGTGTCCGGCAGCGATGGCACCCAGTTGCACTTTTTTGATTCGGGCATGCCGGCCGTCGGGACCAATCAGACCATTGCCATCGCGGCATACGATGCGATGCGCAATGGCGCCAGCCTCGGTGGCGCTTCGGGTAACGCCACGGGCGCAACTGGTAAGTACACCTATGATGGCACAACTCTGAGCTTCGAGCTCTCCATTCCTATCAAGAAGGATTGGACCAGCGCCGATGCGACTTCCGCCAACACCTGGGATCTTTCCACCGTGGCGTCGGGAACGAACCAAATTGCCTATAACCTCAGCTTTTTCTCTCCTGGCACCGCTGGATTCGGCGCTTACGGGCAGGATAGTCGGTTTAATGACGGCACGCTTGACGGATATGCCGGCTACGGCGACGGCAAGAGTGCCAGCCCGGATTTCTGGCAGCAGCGGGGTGTCAACGTCGCCAATTTCAGCGCCGGTACCGACCAGGTCAATACCAATGGAGGCACCAGCATCGGCGGGTTGACCCTTGTTGGCGTGGTGCCCGAACCCGCATCCCTTGGCGTACTGGCCGTGGGCAGCCTGACCCTGCTGCGCCGCCGCAAGGCCTGAGATCGATCTCATCTGAATTGTTCAGCCCCGGCCATAAATCCGCCGGGGCTTTTTTATTGCCCACGCCACATGTACCACGTCGCGACGCTGCGGTAAGGCCGCCACTTCTCGGCGATTTCCACCACCTGCTTCGCCGTCGGCAGCTCCCCCAGGCCATAGACCCTCTGCACGCCCTTGCGCAGGCCCAGGTCGTCGACGGGCAGCAGGTCGGGGCGGTTGAGCACGAAGATCAGAAACATTTCGACCGTCCAGCGGCCGACGCCTTTTACCCGCGTGAGGGAGGTGATGATCTGCTCATCGCCCATCTTGGCGAATTTGCGCGACTCAACTTCGCCGGATGCGAAGTGCCGGGCCAGGTCGCGGATGTAGGCCATTTTCTGCCGCGAAAGACCCACGCCGCGAAGCTGCTCATCGCTGAGCGCGAGCACGCGAGCGGGCGTCGGCCGCTGCTGGGGAAAGAGCTTGCGAAATCGGCCGAAGATCACCGCCGACACCTTGGTGGAAAGCTGCTGCGAGAAGATCGCCCTGCAGAGAACGACGAAGTAGTCGCGCCGGGGCGACAGGGCGCAGGGATTCGAGCGCACGATGATCCTGGCCAGCACCGGGTCGGCCTTGCGCAGGTGGGCATGCGCCTTCCTCCAGGATGTGCCGCTGCCGCCTGGCTTGCTCATGTGAATCGCACCGGCACGCCGTGGTCCCCCAGGAATTGCTTCACCTGGCCGATGGTGTAGGCGCCGAAGTGGAAGATGCTGGCGGCCAGCGCCGCGTCGGCGTGGCCGGCGGTGAGCACATCAAGCATGTGCTGCGGCGAGCCGGCGCCCCCGCTGGCGACGACGGGGATGCGCACGGCGTCGCTCACGGCGGCGGTCATCTCCAGGTCGTAGCCGCTGGTGGTGCCATCGGCGTTCATGACATTGAGGACGATCTCGCCAGCCCCCAGCGCCTCGGCCTGCTTGACCCAATCCATCACTTTGATGCCGGTGCCAACCCGGCCGCCGTTGACGAAGACTTCCCAGACCTCGGCGCCATCCGTGGTGACGCGGTTGGCATCCAGGCCGAGCACGGTGGCGCAGCGGCCGAATTTGCGGGCGACTTCGGCGATCAATTCCGGGCGTTTGACCGCCGCGGAGTTGAGGCTGACCTTCTCGGCGCCGGCCTGAATGAGGCGGGTGGCATCTTCGAGCGTGCGGATGCCGCCGCCGACGGTGAGGGGCATGAAAATCTGCTCGACCACGCGGGAGACGAGGTCGGCCATGATACCGCGGCCTTCGTGGCTGGCGGTGATGTCGTAGAAGACCAGCTCATCGGCGCCCTGCTCCTGGTAGCGTTTGGCCTGCTCGACGGGGTCGCCGGCATCGACGTGGTCAAAGAATTTCACGCCCTTGACCACGCGGCCACGGTCGACGTCCAGACAGGGGATGATGCGTTTGGTGAGCATGGATTTACGTCCGCAGCGCCGCGGCCGGCGGTTGGGGGCAGCGGCAGCGGCGGGCCATCTCAGGATAGCGGCCAAAGACCGGTCCGGCCAGCGTGAGGGGGATGGCAAGGTGACAAGGTGAGGGGGTGACAAGGTGAAGGGGCGAGGGAATGCATTTTGAGATGTGGGACATTTGGGGACATTTTGGGACATTGTGGTGACGTTAGTCATTGATGCTGCTGTGGTTGTGTAATTGTGGGAACTTAGGTAATTTGTGGGCAAGTGGGACATTGAGAAGGTGCAGAGTGCATGGCGCAAGGTGCAGAATGGGGAGCGCGGAGGGGGCGGGATGAGACGAACTCGGGAAACTCGGGATGTCGGCAGCGGCATTGAAAACCCCCTTTGGTTTGGTTGGCCGAGGATGTATGATGCTGGAGGTATGTTAGGGTTTTGGTTGACGAAAGTCAAGAGAAATTTTCGACGATTTGGCCGGAGTTGGAGGAATTTGAGGAAGTGACTGCTGGCCCGGTCGGTCCCCCAATATCTTATTCCTCGACAAGTCCCTCAAACGTCGCCTTGAAATCATCTTCTGTCAGCGCCGTATCGAACAGCCCCACGTCCATCCCCTTGTGACGGCTCACGCCCATGTACCGCAGGCTCGCATCCTCGTACCGGCGGAACTTCCACACGGCGTCATTCATCAGGGCGCTATTGAACACGCCGAGGCTCACCAGCCGCTCGAAGTCGGCGGTGGTTAGGCCGGTCACTCGCTTGAACAACTTGGGTTCCAGCTTGGTGATGACGTCTTTTAATCGCTGCTCGCGAAAGTCGGTGAGGTACATGAACACCGGAACCCGCGCGGCGAACTTGATGAGCTTCTCCTGCACCTGCTTGCGCAGGCTCTTACGCTCCTTCTCGGCCTCGGTCAGTTCCCGCTTTTCCTTATCGCTCGGCTCATCCCCCTCGCCGGCCCGGCGCTTGGCATCCTTGATTTGTTCGGAGCGGTTGATGATGGTTTCAAGATCGGCGTTGAGGTTGCGAAAGCCCTCGATCGCCATCAGCGCCTTCATCGCAGCTTCGTCATTCATCAGCCGGCCGAGCGTGCTGTCGTCCACGTTCACCAGCAGGACGCTTTCCCAGCGCTTGGCCAGCAGCGTGGCGCTCGTGCCGGCGGTGGCGATGTCGAGGATCGCCTCCGCGTCGAGTCTGCGCATCGAGCTGCCGTCATACGCCAGTACCGGCAGGAATCCCACCAGCTCCGCCACGCGCTGCTCTGCAGTTGTCTCGTCCGTCGCCAGACGCGAACCGTAGTCGGCAATCTGCCGCAGCGCGCGATTTGGCGCGAAGTCGAACACGTAACACTCGGGCTTAACGATCACCTCATTGCCAGCCTCATCCGGCACCGCCCAAGGCGACTGCACGCGAAACGCACTCTGAAAGTACGTCTCCGGGCTGCTGCACTTGCGCAACATGAGCATCCCCGCCCACGGGCGCACGGTCACGCCCGTCGTCAGCTTGCCGCAAGAAAGGGTGATACTCTTGCACGTCAGTGGTTCTTCCATCGCCTCCAACACCGGCGGCAGCGCTGCCGCCCCGATGCCCGCGCGTGGTCCAGCCGCGATAACGACGTTGTAGTCGTGATAGAACGTGTTGTTCTTCGCCTTCAGCAGATTCGCCATCGCGTAGCACGCCGCCACGCTCGGCAGGAACCAGAACGAGTGCTGCAACACGCCCAATAAGCGGGCATCGCTGAACGGCAGCGGCGGGCGGTCCTTCCCCAGCTTCAAATCATCTATCGTCGTCCCGCGATACGCCCCGCGGATCAGGTCCAGCCACTTCTGAACCTCATCCTGGTGCTCAAACTTCGCCCCATCTAACCCACCGTCGCCCTCCCCGTCGGCCAGAAAGAACTCGTTCAGGTCGAACTCGTTGAACTCGCCTTCTTCCGCCACCTGCCGAATGTCGTCCGGCAGCGTGTAGGTCATCAGCACCAGGCGCGGCAGCGCCGCATACGGGTTCGGCCCCGGCGCATTTGAGGAATTGGGCCAGTCGCGCTTGGCCCGCTGCTCGTCGCTGTAGGTCCAGTTGTAAATCTGCTCTTCGATAAACTCGCCCGAAGCCAGCGCCCGGAACGGCGTGCCCGACAGATACAGATAATGCCCCGTCGTGATCGGCAGTATCGATTCATCAAATTCCGCCTCAACCTTGGTCACTTCCTCCGCGACCTCGCCGGCGTCTTCTTCATCCGCACCGAACAACCCCTTGGCGTTCTCGCGCCACGCGCCGTAGTGGTACTCATCCAGAATCACGCAGTCCCATTCGGTATCGTGCACCCACTCGTTGCGCGGCTTGATCGCGCCGCCCGCCGTGCGCTGGAGAAAGTCCTGAAAGCTTCCGAAGCAGACGATCGGCTTCTTCTTATTCGCCTGTTCGTAGGTGAGTTCCCCGTCGCGGGTGATAAACTGCCAACCCTCGAAATCGATGTGCCGCTGCAAATCCTCCGACCACGCGTGCACCACCGCCGGCTTGAACGTCAGCACCAGCACCTTCGTCCAGCCCATCGTCTTGGCCAGTTGATACGCGGCAAAGGTCTTGCCGAAGCGCATCTTTGCGTTCCACAGAAAGTGCGGCGTGTGCCCCGGCTGCTCGGTCTTCGCGTTGCGGAAGTAGTCCGCCGTCATCTCCACCGCTTCGCGCTGCTCGGGGCGCAGGCCGAAGCTCAGCGTGCGGTCTTCAAAGTTGGCGGTTCGTTCGCGGACGGCGAGTACGGCCGCCCGCACCTGCGCCACCGTGCATTTGAACCACTCGTGCGTGGTGTTCTTGATTCCACGGGCGCGCAAATGCCGGTGGATGTCGTGGTCGGTAAAGCCCGACCCATCCGAGCGCATCGCCGGCTCGATCAACTCGATGCGGTAGGCGTTCAAACCGGATGGAAACTGCTCGGCGATCCGGTCGGCCGCGATCCGCTCGGTGTAGCCGACCTTCAGCAACCCCGCGTGGTCCGGGTGTGTGCTGGCGAAGGCGTAGATCGTCGGCGTGGCGGACGGACGTGGGGGGAAGAATTGATTGTCTGTCATCATCCATTCACCCCAACGGATCTCGCCCGGGCTTGCGCTCGACGTTCTGCATCACGCCCGGCCGGATACGGCGCGGGACTTGCTCGGCTTCCCCGACGCGGCCCGCGGGGTCAAGGCCTGTTCGATCTGTGAAATCAGTTCGGGGTTATCGTGTCGGGAACGCTGTGACGACAACCACTCGTTGACCACCCACACGAACTGCGCCTCACGGTATTCCTCGGGGCGGATCAAGCTGTTCTCCGCCAGCCAGTAGCTTACCGCGCACCACATCCACAGAGGCTTGTCATCGGCGAGGAAACACTCTGGCGGCGGGAACTTGCCCGGGCCCCGGTCCCCGCTGATGTATTGCGACACCAGCTCCCGGCTGCGGTCGATCCGCCGGGCGATGTCGGCCGGGGTCACCAGGTCACAGGTGTTCACCCGTAACACCTCTGCACCCACCCCCGCGGCGCGAACGTCGCTGATCGCGCTCAGAAGCGCCTGCGGATAAGTTTCCGCTTCCCGGCTGAACTCCGCAAGCACCAGCCCGTATCGCACCGAGAACGTCGCATCGTCGCACCCGGCGCTGAACAGCTTGTTCATCGCGTCGTCGGTCAGGTCGGCGATGCCGCCCAGCACCAGCGCGAAGTCATACTCCCGCTGGCATGGCTCCTTGCTACGTTTTGTGCGGCTCTCTTTCATCGGATCACCCTTCTTCATTACCGCCACTATCGACAGCAGGGACGTGCGGGCACGAATCCACCTGCCTGCGGACGTGTCGGGCGTGATTTTCCGGATTCTTGGGCGTGCTCCACACGCCCACCTTGCACCCGCTGCGGTTGGCACGCGGGCAATACAGGTAAGCCCACGCATGGCCGCTACCGGCTACAAAACGCCAGCCGATCGACTCGGCATACGCAACGACTTTTTCGATCTCTTTGTGAGGGTGTCGCTTGCGCGATGCCATTGTAGCTGCCTCTGTTGACACTTGTCAACACTTCCGTATGACATCTCATACTACTTGAACAAGTCCCGCGTTCCTGACGCCAACGCCGCGTGCTCGGCGATCCGGTCGGCCGCGACCCGCTCGGTGTAGCCGACCTTCAGCAACCCAGCA
>DAIOHQ010000073.1:0-19430 GCA_036744635.1 Tepidisphaeraceae bacterium
AGGAGATAGCGCGAATTTGAAACACCCTGGCGCGCAATCGTGTTCAGCGGACGATGGACAAGACCCCTCTGAAGAAGCCGTCCGCTGAAGCGGACCCTACATGAAGGCATTGGAGTGTTTCAGCAGAGCAGCCGGCGCCTTGAGCCTCCTGCGGCGGCGTCCCATCACACACGCTGCTAGCACAAAAATCAGCGCACTCCCCGGCTCGGGAACCGCCAGCAGAAAGGGAAAGATGATGTGCTTGCCGGATTTCTGGCCTTCATTGCTGGTGTTGAGCGGCACCGCGGTGGTGAAGCCATCGCCCAGCGCCATCTCCGACTGAATCCAGCCAACGTAAGGCGAGACGCGGGTGACGCCGAAGTAGTCGCCGTAGCTGGAATCGGAGCTGGAGTCGCCGAACGGAGGCAGCAGCGAGCCGCCAAAGGAATTGACGCCGGCCAACTGCGCCGGCTGCTTTTTCTTCGGCACGATGAACATGCCGCCGCCGCTGTCGCCGGGGGCGATGGAGTATTCAAAATCCGACGGGTTGCGCGAACCCAGCACGTTCAGCGCCTCGAAAGGAGATGGCAGAAATCCGAGTATCCCGCCGCGGCGGGGGGCATCGAAGTCGCTGAGGAGAATGTTCTTGGAATAGCCGAAGCGGGATCCCTTGTCGTCAACCCGGTTCTGCCCGGCGCGCAGGGTCCCGCCCGTGCCCTGTTTCCAGCCGGTGTCGCCGGTGCCGGTGGTACCGAACCCCGCGAAAGTGCCGAGTTTTCCGGTCTCTTTCTTTCCGGTGTAGAGCGTGGCCGGGGCGATGTCGGGCACGGCGATGCTGAGGTGAATCAGTCCGATGTCGTTGCCGCGGCCAAGGTCGCCGTTCCAGCCCGGATGCGGCCGCCAGGCATCGGCGGTGTAGGTCTGGCCGCCTATCGTCACGCGCATCGAGCTGACGTCGGTGCCGGCGTCCACGACGTGGGCGGCGGTCAAAATCCAGCGGTCGCCGACGAGCGTGCCGGAGGCGAGGAACGAGCCTTGGGAATCGGAAAATTGCACTTCGCCCTCGGCGGCATACTGGCTTCCCATATCGCGGTAGCGCTGATCGAGCCGGTCATCGCGAATGGTGCCGCCGAACGTCGTGGACACGACAAGAATCGAAGCCAGAAAGCCAGAAAAGTTCCTCATACGCAACCTCCGCGAATGGATGGATTGCCACCTTGGTCCTCGATCGCAATCGCGTGGAGCGTCAGGACGTCATCAATAGTCAGGAATCGTGGCGGGGGATTCACCTGGCCAGCCTTCGAATCAACTCTCCATGTTTGCCGAATACTTCCCGTACGTGACGATTCAGGCGCGAGGTATCTCGGCCGGGCGCCATTCGTTCGTGCAGAAAGAGAATGTATGCCGAGAGCGATAGGTTCAGGCGCTTCGCCTCGGCCTCCAATTGCTGTCGCAATTCAGGCGTTGCTTGAAATTGAATCGTTTCGCTCAAGGGCATCCAATAATTATCGCCGCAATCAGCGTGAAGGCAAATTATTTGGCAACTTCACGCTCCGTTGATCTGCTCGGCGAGGGTGCGCTTGAGCACCTTGCCGGTTGGGCTGCGCGGCAGCTCGGCGGTTATGATGATCTCGCGGGGAATCTTCCACTGGGCGAGGCCCTGGCCGCGGCAGAAATCGCGCAGGGTCTCCGGCTTCAATTCGACGCCCTCGCGCGGGATCACGAACGCTACGATCACCTCTCCGCGGGCGGGATCTTTCTTGCCCAGAACCGCCGCCTCCATCACTCCCGGATGGCGGGACAGCGCCTCTTCGATCTCGCGGGGATAGGCCTTTTCTCCGGCGATGCTGATCATTTCCTTCTTGCGGCCGGTGATTGACAGAAACCCGTCTGGGTCCAGTTTTCCAAGATCGCCGGTCTTGAAAAAACCGTCGCCGTTCAGCGCTGTCGCGGTTTCTTCCGGCAGATTGTGGTAACCCTTCATGACCATCGGCCCGCGCAGCCAGATCTCGCCGATTTCGCCGGTTGGCAACGGGTTGGCGGCTTCATCGACGATGCGGATTTCCGCGCCGGGGACGGCCCGGCCGACGGTGCCATCACGGTAGTCGCCGGGTATGTTCAGCGCCACCACCGGGCTGGTCTCGGTCAGGCCATATCCTTCGTAGATCTTCACGCCGAAGCGCTGGTGGAAGCCTTCGCGCAGGGTTGCCGGCAGCGGCTCGGCGCCGCTGATCATCGCGTAGATCGATTTGAAATCCTCCGCCTGGGCATTCTTGAGATGGGCGATGGCGGCGAACATGCTGGGCACGCCAAAGAGCAGCGACACGCCGTGTTCTTTGATCGCGTTCAACGTGGCCACGGCGCTGAAGCGGGCGAGATAGATGATGGTCGATCCAAGCTGAATCGGCGCCAGCATCATGGCGGTGATGCCGAAGGAGTGGAACAGCGGCACTACGCCGAGGAACCGGTGCTGGTGCTGCAAGCGGGCGTGCTCAATGGCGGCGTTTACGTCGCTTTGCAGATTGTTGTAGGTAAGGATGACGCCTTTGGGCAGGCCGCTGGTGCCGCTGGTGTAGAGCAGCACGGCCATGTCATCGCCCTTGGGGGCGGGAAATTTCGGGCTGATCGCGGCCGGCGGCGTCTGCGGCAACTGCGTCAGGTCGACGAGCTTCAAGGGTGCGCCCTTCAAGCGCGGCGCCAACTGCGGAATCGTCACCACCGTATCGATGTCGCTGTCGGAGATGATGTGCTGAATTTCGCGATCACCGAGCAGGAAATTGATGGGCACCACGCTCTTGCCAGCCAGCAGGGTTCCGAAGAAACTGGCGACGAAGCCGGCGCCCGCCGGAAGCAGCAGCCCGATGCGCGGCTTGGTGGTCTGCACCGAAAGGTACATGCCCAGCCCCGCCGCCATCGCCGCAAGCTGCTGATAAGTGTAGCGGCCGTGATCGTCGATGATCGCGATCTCGTTGGGCTGGCGGCCGGCGTGTGCGAAGAGCGGTTCGAAAAGCATGCGATCTCCAAGATGATGGTGGCCGCTAGGATACTCCACGAGGCACGGATGCGAAACTCATTGGTCGGACAGAGCGGTTTGGCGGGCGACGGTAGGGTGGGCGTACTCGCCCACCATGTGCCGATGGTGGGCGAGTACACCCACCCTACGGGGGCGCACGTGGGTCTCGGTGCATCGCTGATGCTGCTAGCGCTGATCCTGCTCGGCGGGTGCGCTGCCGACAAGCAGACACAGTCGCAAGTGTCGGCGATGAGCGAATCCTTCCGGCAGCAGCAATACGATCAGACCATTCAGCAGGCCAATGCATTTCTGGAGAAAAATCCGGGTGCGGCGGGAAGCGCTGAGGCGCTGTATCTCCGCGGCGAGGCGTATCAAGTGAAGGCGGCCAATTCTCCAGCCGAGGCCACGGCCAATCTGAACGCGGCCCGCGGCAGCTTCGAGCAGGCGCTGACGTTGTCGCCCAACGCGAAGCTGGAGGCGTGGATTCGCGCCAGCCTCGCCACCGTCGCGTATTATCAAGAAGACTATGCCACCGCGGTGGTGCAGGGAATGACGGCGTATCCGAAGCTGGACGATGCGGAACTGAAGGGGATGACACTCTATCGCGCCGGGGTGGCGCAGCAGCGGCTGGGGCGCTTCCGCGATGCCGATCAGACCTTCGCGACGGTGCAGCAGGATTTTGCCGGAAGTGAGGCGGCCCGCGCTGCGGCGTTGCACCAGGGCGCCACCGCGTTCTATCTGCAACTGGCAACCTACAAGACGCCGGCCAGCGCTGATACCGCTCTGGCGAATCTGCGGAAGCAGGGGGTCAACGCCCAGCGCGCGCAGAACCCGCAGGGCCTGTATGTGGTTCGCGTGGGACCGATGCGCTCCTACGGTGAAGCCAAGGCGCTGAAGCAGCGCTTTGCCGGCGCCTTTGCCGATGCGTTCATCGTGCCATGACACCTGCGGTGGGCACACCTGCGGCGGGCACACCTGCGGTGGGCAATTCCGTCGGAGTACCGTCGGTCAATGCCTCCGCGTTGCTGCGCGTCCTGCCCCCTCGCCCGGTACGCCGGGAGAGGGTTGGGGTGAGGGTATGGCCACCTCGCAATTGCCGCCGGCCCCTCGGCATGCCTGGCCCTGCGAAATGGTCCCCCTCTGCTATACTCCCCTCCCATGCGTCCCCCTCCGCCCCTCCGCCGCAAGCTCTTCACCCTCCTGGCGGGAGTCTCGGCGCTGCTGCTGATCGCCACGATGACGCTGGGCGTGCGGGGGTATTTTTGTGAGGACGGCATCTATTACCAACGCACCACGTACCGCACCGTTGCTTACAAGGTTGACCCCGACGATGATCTCGACCGTAGCAGAAATGTTGTGGATTTGCTTCTTTTGATGTCGTCACGGGGGCGAGTGCTTTTGATGGCGAGTTGGTGGCGCATTCCCACCACCGACTCAGTCGGCTACAGCAAGGGAGGGCCGCACTATCACTCGGCCCCGCCGTTCGAGTTGCATGTCCATGACAACAGGCTCGGCGAGACTGCGGGTCGCTTCGGATTCGGTCTAGAAATGCGCTCCTGGAACCGTGCACCCAACGAGGACAACGAATCGATAAACATCCTCCTCCCCGCATGGTTCCTCGCTCTGCTCTTCGCCATCCTCCCTGCCATCCTCCCCGCCCTCTGGCTGCGGCGGCGGAGGATCGTTCGCAAGCGCAATCGCCTCGGCCTCTGCCCAACCTGCGGCTACGACCTCCGTGCCACGCCCGACCGCTGTCCGGAATGCGGAACCGTCCCCCCTTCTCCCGCGCCCACGCCGCTTGCGCCATCGTGAGCAAATGCAACCACGGAGTCACGGAGCCACGGAGACACAAAGAGGAGAATGGATTGGCTCAAAGAGAATTTCTCCGTGGCTCCGTGGCTCCGTGGTAGTCCCCTCCCCAAAACGAAAAGGCGGCGCGGAGATTGGATCGTCCGCGCCGCCTGAAATTCCCACTGGCAACCAGCAACTTCCCCCCCGCAACTTCCTACACAAACGGCAGATTCAAATCCGTCACGCCCGCCCAGGTTCCGCCATCGTCGACCGCGACGATTCCCGTGGCCGCGGTGGCGGTCAGGGTGTGGGCGGAGCCGCCGTAGGGGCCGGTCTCGACCAGCCAGATGCGCACGGTGAGCGGGTCGATGATGCTGGTCGAGCCGCCGGTGAAGGTCTTGTGCGGGAAGACGTCGACCATGGTGATCTGGCTGGGGTCAAAGGCCGACACGTCGATCGCCCGGTCAAAGCTCAGCACCACGTCGATGCCGCTGTGGTAGTCCGCGCTGATCAGCACCAACGCGACGCCGGGGGGCGGGGTGGGCGCGGGCGGTTTCCACTTGGTCCGGGCATGGGGCTTATGGAACTTGGGAACTTTTTGAACAACCATGGGAGGGGCCTGTGATTAGTTGTCAGTGGAACGCGGATCGTGAAAACGTGAAACATGAAGAGGGCTTGTCTGCTGCTCCTCATGTTTCACGTTTCACTCTTCACGTTTCCTACGCCGCCATCGGCATCGATCCGCCGAAGTTGATGACGGTGGAGACCGGGCTGCAGGCCGGGCCGAGTTGTTTGCGGCCGTTGAACCAGCAGGCGATCAGCCACACCTTGGTGCCGGGGATGAGTTCCACCGGGAACTGCACTTCCAGCGCCGTGCGCGACACCGGGCCCTGCAGCGTATACGCGCTGGCTTCGGCCGGTGGGTTTTCGCCCACGAAGCTCATCACCAACGCCCCGTCCACGCCCGGCGGGATCGCTCGGCTGGTGGGATTGTCCAGATCGAACAGACGAAGCGACACCAGTCGGCCATCGACCGAGACCACCGTCATGCCCGGCGCGCTGCTGGGCGCCGGAATCGGGGTCGGCTGGTTGTCCTTCACGGTCACGCCCAGCAGAATCTTGTCGGCATCCGACACCGTCAAGGACGCCTGCACCAAGGCATACAGCTCGCGGCCATAGCGCAAAAGCGCAACTTTGTCGGCATCCTTGGACGCCGTCAGCGACTGCGACTGCGTGCCGGACTCCCGTGCCGCCACCATCGCGTTATAAGACGCGAGAAACGCCGAGTGCAGCGGGGTGTAGGCGGCTGCCTGCCCGGCGGTGAGGGAAAAAGTCGTGGGACTTGCCACGATGCGCGTATTGAAGTTGGTGGAGTAGTCCACCAGCGACGCGTCTTTGGTTGGAAAAGCCATGAGGCTACCTCCCAGGGCGATAAGATTCTCGCGAACACCAGGCGAATTCGTCCGCCCATCGTGCCGCGTGTTACCTCTTCTATCGTTGCAAACAGACCGCGGCTGAAGAGCCCAAACAGCAAATCCGTAAAAATTCTCACATTCCCACCCATCCCATCCGCACATCCGATAATAACCGGGTATATCCGGCAGTTGCCCCACGCAACCGGGAAAACGCGCCATCCATTTGGGGAGTTGCGCCATCCATTTGGGGAGTTGCGTCATCCAATTGGGGAAATGCGCCACCCATTTGGGGAGTTGCGTCACGCAATTGGGGAAATGCGCCACCCATTTGGGGAGTTGCGTCACGCAATTGGGGAGTTGCGTCACGCAATTGGGGAAATGCGCCACGCAATTGGGGGAATGCGCCACGCAATTGGGGGAATGCGCCACCCATTTGGGGAAATGCGCCACGGAATTGGGGAAATGCGTGACGCAACTGGTCGAGCGGGTGACGCAACAGGTCGAGCGGATGACGCAACTGGTCGAATGGGTGACGCAACTGGTCGAATGGATGGCGCAACAGGTCAGTTGCGCGACCAATCCCAATCCGCAGAATACGCGGACAAAGCCGCGACCCCCCGACGGGCCGTCCACACAGCCCCCCGAGCAACAACCTTCTCTGATGGACGAACCGCGTTGGCGAAAATACAATACCCGCCGAAATGTACCTGACCCTTTCGGACGCCCCCTTTCGGACGCCCTGACCCTTTCGGACGCCCTCTCAAGTGAGCGCCCGCGCGGGCGTGTGTGTTAAGCGGCGTAAATGGCGGATAGTGGAAGTTATGCCCCACATCGACGCATCATCAGCGACAACGCGGACGCAGCCTAAGAGGCGGCGTTTCGATCTGGCGAAGTGGACGGCGGTGGAGGTTCGCCAACCGTGCGCGTTGCTCATGGGCTGCGATTCCAATCTCATCGTCTTACTCGCGAAGCACCGCCGAGCTTCGCCGCATGGCGAGCTGCTTCACGCATTGCGGCTCGTAACCATTCCAAATGGCTTTCGCTTGCGTCTCCTGGAATTGAAAGCAAGCCTGGGGACCGCGCACCTGCCGGACGAGTGGCTTCACATGAGGGCGTTCGTCATATCGCGGTTTGGGTGGTCGCATCTCTTTGTTGATGGCGAGGTCCGCGCGAGCCGAGCGGATGGTTTTCCGATTCGGCCTCTCACGGCTCTGCAGTACCAGACGCTGGTTTCTTGCAGCGGTCGGCACTTGCGCGCGGTGCTCGTTTCGCTGTTCGAGAATTGTTTGCCGCCAGCTGTTGTCGCTCATCGGCCGTGGAAATTGTCGCCGGCAGGTGGATCGCGAGCGTTCGGCGGCACGCGTTACGCGGGATGAACCGGCGGCGGGTATCGGGTCAAATGACGCTGATTCGTTGGCGGCGTCCAGAGGGCGTCCCAGTGAATTGATTCGGCGGAGCAGCCTGTGGGAACGGACTCTGGCTTCATCCCCGTCAACGCGTGAAGCACGGTCGGGCGCGTCAATCCCTAGGCGCGGTCATTTCGCCTTCCGCCCAGTATCTTTCGGCGACTGCGGCGGCGGCTTCGGCGTCGCTCTGTTGGCGGCGATCCATGCGGTAGGCAAGCGCCGGAAGTATTGAGAAACATATTGCGCCCAAGACACCCAAGATGACGTTTTCAGTCTGCGGCGGCGCGCCCATCCGGGGCAGCGCGATTAGCAAGCCAATGACGAGCCCCATCGAGGCAATCGCGAACCAAAGAAGCGGGCCGATCCCGTTGGCTCGAACGGTCGCCTGTCGTTGGCCCTGGCGGGGCGTTGAAAAACGCAGGAGCAGCCACCAGAACACCACGGCGCCGGGCGGCGCCACCATGATTTGCCAGCGATCTGTCAGCCACCATGCGAAAAGCGAGACAGCAACGCTGGCCGGAAGCGCCACCATCAGAACGCGGTCGTACCGTTGTCGGGTGACGAGCACAAAGCCGCTCGGATCACCCGGCGACTTCACGCTATGTATCAACTCGATCGAGCTGATGCCGTCCCGAAGCGGCACGGCGACCCTCAGACAGTAGAGCGGCCAGCCCTGCTGTGTGGCTTCTGCGAAGAGCGCTCGCACGATGCGAACGATTCGGAGTCGATCTGCGCGCTCAAAGCCCCCGAGGTCCAGCACGGCCTTGCAATCGGGCATGCGGAAGACGATTCGGGGCCGTCGCTCATTCCACCGAACCTCCGTGACGTCATCCGCGTGAAACCGCCGATTCTGAAACACCGAGCGAACCGTGATGGACGACCCATCGACCGAAAATTGCTCGACGTAATATGCGGCAAGCGTGTAGACGCCCAGGGCGAGCATCAGCCCGGAGACACCGACGCCCAGAAGCGCCATGCCGACGACGGAGCCTTCTCGCTCCACCCCGTGCTCGCCGGTTCTGACGTAGAGCGGCAATGTGGCAAACGCAATCGTCAACGCGGCGAAAAAGACTACAACCGCCAGACCCTGATGGCGCAGGGCCCGCGAAAGGCGAAAAGTCTCAATCATGTGTCACCGTAGGCCGGAGCAACGGTGCACGGATCATCATGTGGCCGATCAGGACATTTGAGCGAGATAAGGACCATTAGTTCATCCGATCGTCCATTGCCGTGTGAAGGCTCGCGTCACGTTGCGTAGGCGGCCGAAGAGCGGCCGAAGGGGTCTGGCGGCCGAAGGGGTCTGGTGCCTTTCAACGCATTGTACCCACACCCCCGACCAGTCCCAATCCGCAAGACTGCGGTCAGGGCGCGTCCATGTTGACATACCAACCATATCCGAAAATAGCGCCCGCCACCGCGAGGACGCTGAAGACAATCCACCGCAGGGCACGCCAGAACTGACGAGCCGGTCTGGTCCGGTACACATCCACGAGCCATAGGACTGGCACGATCGTGGTAACAACGAGCCCCGCGAGCAGCGGCAGCGGCGACATGCCACTGTCCCGCCACACTGTCAACGCTAATCCCAGCGCCATCGCGGCATCGAGGGTGGACAGCGGGAGTAAGATCCATAGGAGGGCACGCCGCACCCATCGAAAGATTCGGATCTTCCGATTGCGTTTCTTGTAGGGAAACTTTGCCCATCGCTTGCTGCGTCGAAGAGTTTTGAGCAAAACGGTTTTCATGCGAAAGCGGCCGAACGGGTGAAGTACGTTTCAACGCATTGTATCCACACCCGCGACCAATCCCAATCCGCAAGAGCAGGCGGACAACCCCCCCTGACCCTCCGACGGGCCGTCCACACACCGGTCCGAGCAACAACCTTCTCTGATGGACGAACTGCGTTGGCGAAAATACAAAGCGCGGAAAAGGGGACATCCAAAAGCGCGGAAAAGGGGACAAGCGCGGAAAAGGGGACGCGCGGAAAAGCGCGGAAAAGGGGACATCCAACATTATTGCCCGCCATCGCCCCGGCGGGTAAACGTCCGGTCATGCCCCGTGCGGCTTGTTTTCCTGCTGCAAACAATAGTCGTTGCATTTCCCGGCATGGTACCCCAAGTGCATCCCAAGCGAACGCACGCGAAAGATCAGGTACATTTGGAAGTCGCCTTCGCGCAGCAACGCGGAGCGATGAATGACCGACGGTACTCCGGCGGAAGTGCCCACCGCAGGTGTTTGACCGTGCTGTGCATCACTCTTACACTGCCGACCTCCCCATTGCCCGCAATTCGGCGGGTGCGAACGAGGGTAGGGGGGGCGGAGCATCGGCATTATGTTTGCAATCGTCAGCGACATCCACGGCAACCTCGAGGCGCTGACCACCGTTTTCGCGGAGATTGAGCGGCGGGGGATCCAGCACGTCGTCTGTCTCGGTGACGTGGTGGGATACGGGCCGAACCCGATGGAATGCCTGGATTTGGTGGCGTCGCGCTGCCGGGCGACCTTGATGGGAAACCACGATTTCGCGGTCTTTTACGAGCCTTACAACTTCAACAGCAGCGCTGAGGCGGCATCGTATTGGACGCGAAAACAGTTCGAGGCCGATCCCGATCCGGTGCGGCGGGCGAACCGCTGGAAGTTCCTGGGAAACCTGCCGGTGCGGGTGCGGACCAATGAATTCATCGCGGTACACGCCAGCCCGCGGCGGCCGATCAACGAATATGTCTTCCCGGATGACATTTATACCAATCCGGCGAAATTCGTGAGCATTTTCGAGCGCATCGACAAGCTCTGCTTCGTCGGCCATACCCACGTGCCGGGGGTGTTTCTAGAAGGGCCGGACTTTTATAGCCCTGATGAACTGGACAACAAGTTCGATTTCACCGATGAAAAGGCGCTGATCAACGTGGGCAGCGTCGGCCAGCCGCGCGACCGCGACCCGCGCAGCAGTTTTGTGATCGTGGGCGATACCAGCATCGAGTTCGTGCGCCTGATGTACGACGTCGATACCACGGTGAAGAAGATCGAAGCGGTCGAGGAGCTGGATAACTTCCTCGGCACGCGCCTGCTGGATGGCCGCTGAGGAATCCAGCAGCCGGGGAATCGGCAACAACAAGCAATTGGATAGGAACGAATGGATACGAAGAAACTGGTCATCGGAATGGCGCTGGCGATGGCCGTGGTGTTCGGGTGGCAGGCGCTGATGCAGCAGCTCGCCAAGAAATACAACTGGGCGCTGACGCCGGAGCAGCAGCAGAGTGCGACTACGCAGCCGGTAGCGCCGGTCACGCCTCCACCGGGTTCGCCGCCGCCGAGCACCCAGACCAGCAGCACGCAGACCAGCAGCACGCAAACCAGCACGACGCAGGGAAGCATGTCGGCCGCAACCGGGCCGGCGATGCAGGTGGCGAGCACTCCTAGCAGCACCCAACCCACCGCTGTGGTGCTGGGATCGAAAACGCCCAAGGATGGCGCTTACGTGCTGGGGCTGGAGATTTCCGCCCGCGGCGCGGGTCTTCAAGGGGTGACGCTCAACCAGTTCTGGGAAACGATTGAGAAGCGCAAACCGTACACGTTCCAAACTCCGCTGGAAGGTTGGGAGGATATTTCCCGGCCTTTGGCGACGCGCTGGATCACCGTGGACGGCGCCCGCTATGACCTGAATGTTGTCACCTGGACGCTGCGCGAGCGCACGGAGCGGACGGCGACGTTTTCGGTGGATCTGCAGCGCGGCGGCCGGCTGGTGCTGCGCGTGCTGAAGAAGTTTGAAGTGTTTGGCAAGGACAACGCCAACAGGGGCTACGAAGTTCAGGTCACCCAGAGTTATGAAAACTTGGGGAAGGCTGCGCTGAAGGTGCAGGCGGATCTGGTCGGCCCGCTGGTGCCGCCGCAGGAGATTTCCCGCGGGGTGGACCGGGTTTTCATCGGCGGCTACAACGTCAGCGGCGAGCTGACCGTCGAGCATCACGCCATCGAGGACCTGACCAAGGATAAGCCCGCCAAGGCGCTGGACAAATCCGACAAGGGAGCGCCGATGGTGTGGATGGGGGCATCCAGCGTCTACTTCAGTGCCATCGTGCTGCCGACGGAGGCGAAGGGGGCGGCCGAGGTGAAAAGCAATTACATCGAGAAGGCCGAAGCGCAGTTGTTGAATCCCGGGGACAAGGTCGAGGATCACAAGCTGATCACGGAAGTGACGACCAAGACGCTTGATGTGCCGGCCGGCAGCACCGTGTCCCTGCCATTGCAGGTCTTCTTCGGTCCCAAGCAGCGCGACCTGCTTGCCAGCGGCTATTACGAGGCCGATCCGCGGCATTATGAAAAGTCGCTGGTCTATTCAAGCTCCTGCAACTTCTGCACGTTCGGCTGGCTGGTCAATGTGTTGGTGACGTTGCTGGGCGCGTTCCACTGGGTTTTTGGAGGCTTCGTCGGCCATGGCGACTGGGGCCTGGCGATTATCGCGCTGGTGCTTGTCGTGCGGCTGATTCTGCACCCGATCACCAAGCGCTCGACGATCTCCATGCAGAAGATGGGCAAGATGGGTCCGGAGATGGAGCGCCTCAAGAAGAAATACGCCGACAACAAAGATGAGCTGAACAAGGCGATGATGACCTTTTACAAGGAGCAGGGATTCACGCCGGTGCTCGGCTGCCTGCCGATGTTCCTGCAGATGCCGATCTGGATCGCGCTGTGGGGCGCCTTGCAAAGCACCTTCGATCTGCGTCAGGAGCCGTTCCTGTGGGGATGGACATGGATCAAGGACCTGGCCAAGCCCGATGCGCTGATCACGTTCAAGCAGCCGATCCATCTGCTGTTTTTCACCATCGCCTCGATCAATATCCTGCCGGTGCTGATGGCGATCGTTTACTTCCTGCAGCAGAAGTACACGCCCAAACCGCCCGCCAGCACCAAGGAGCAGGAACAGCAGCAGAAGATGATGCAGTGGATGACGCTGCTTTTTCCGGTGATGCTGTATGGTGGTCCTGCCGGTCTGAACCTGTACATCGTGACCAGCGCCGGCATCGGCATCATCGAGAGCAAGCGCATCCGCGACCACATCAAGCAGCGCGAAGAGGATGAGAAGGCCGGCCGGATCATCGTCGATGCCAAACCCACCCGCGGCGCCCGCCGTGGTGATGGAGGGGCCACCGAACCAGCGAAGAAGCCCAATCCGCTGGCCCAGTGGATCGCCGAAATGATGGCCAAGGCCGACCGCGTCCGCGACGACGCCCGCAAACGAAAGCCATAAGAGTTTTGCGCAGTATTTTCTAGCTGTAGGGTGGGCGTACTCGCCCACCATCGGCGCCATGGTGGGCCACTACGCCCACCCTACATTTCGACGTAAAGCGCGTTCGGTATGCTCAACGCCTCCGACACCATCGTCGCCATCAGCAGCGCCGTCGGCATGGGCGCGCGAATCATCGTTCGCCTCAGCGGCGGCGAGGCCTACATTCTGGCCAGCCGCCTCTGTAATGGTTTTCAACCTTCGCCCGCTAGCGCGCAGCAGGTTTCCCTGCAATTTTCCGGCCTGCGCGTCCCCGCCTGGCTTTACCTCTTCCTCGCGCCGCACAGTTATACCGGCGAACACCTGGTCGAATTTCATCTGCCTGGAAACCCGCTCCTCGCCCGCATGTTGGTCGACGCACTGCTCCGCAACGGCGCCCGCGCCGCCGAGCCAGGCGAATTCACCGCCCGCGCCTATTTCAACGGTCGGCTTGATCTCACCGAGGCCGAAGGCGTCGCCGCCACCATCGCCGCCCACAGCGAGGAGGAACTTCTGGCCGCCCGGCAGTTGCTTGCCGGCGAACTCGCCCGCCGGCTGCGGCCCATGATGGAACGCCTCGCCGAAACCCTGGCCCTCATCGAAGTCGGCATCGACTTCTCCGACGAGGATGTCTCGTTCCTCAGCGAACAACAGGTTGTTTCGCGCATCGAGGAGATCGATGCCCAGCTTGTCGAGCTTCTCGCCGCCAGCGCCCGCTTCGAGCGCCTGGCCCATGAGCCGATAATCGTTCTTGCCGGCCGGCCCAACGCCGGGAAGAGCACGCTGCTCAACGCCCTGGCCGGCCAGCAGCGGGCAATCGTCTCAGCGATCGCCGGCACGACCCGCGATGCCCTTTCGACTGAAATTTATCTGCCGCGCGGGCGCGTGCGCATCATGGATCTCGCCGGCGTTGAAGATTCCTCCGATGCTCCCGAACCTGTAACATCCAGCACGATGAAAGAAGTTGCAGGTAAGATGCGCCGCCGGGCGATGGAGATGGTCGAACAGGCCGACATCGTCGTCATCGTGCGCGAGGCCCAGGACCATCGCCCGCCGATCGGTATTGGCCGGCAACCCGATCTGCTCCTTCGCACCAAGTCCGACCTCATCCCGCCAGACCAGCGTATCGGCGAGGGAATCTGGATCAGCGCTGCCACCGGAGACCATCTGCAGACGTTCCGCCAGAAGCTCGACGAAATCGCTTTCGGCAGATCGGCCGGAGCATCCCTCGCCCTCAATTCCCGTCACCTGGCAGCGCTCGACGTCTGCCGAGCCGCGCTTGCCGCCGCCAAATCCCATTGCCGTGATGGCCCGGAATTGCTGGCCATGGAGCTGCGCGAGGCACTTGATGCCCTCGGCGGAATCCTGGGAAACATGTCCCCGGATGACCTGCTGGGAAAAATCTTCTCGGCCTTCTGCATCGGCAAATAATTGAGCTCGGCGGGCAGCGCAATCCGACGATGCACCTGTCATTCTGAGGTAATCCGAAGAATCTGGCCGGATCGACGTTCGAGGCCAGATCCTTCGGAGTACCTCAGGATGACACCTGATGTCGTGATGTTTGACCATAGGGTGAAGCGAAATCTATCGCGTCCCAGGGCACCCTGACGCTATACTTCTCCCATGGATCCGTTTCTTCGCGCTGCAATGGATGAGGCGCTCCGCGGCCTCGCCGAAGGTGGCCTGCCCATCGGTTCAGTGCTCGTGCGCGATGGTCAAATCATCGCCGCCGGACACAACCGCCGCGTGCAGCACGGCGACCCGATGGCGCACGCCGAGATCGACTGCCTCACCCGCGCCGGCCGGCAGAAAACCTATCGCGACACGGTCCTCTACTCAACGCTCATGCCCTGCTATCTGTGCAGCGGCGCCGCCGTCCAGTTCGCCATTCCCAAAGTCATCGTCGGCGAAAGCGTCAACTTCCCCGGCGCTCCGGATTTCATGGCCGGCCACGGCGTGGAAATACAGAACCTGCACGACCCCGAGTGCATCGAGATGATGGCCAGATTCATCCGCGAGCATCCGGAGCTGTGGAACGAAGACATCGGCAGGTGATTGGCCGTGCCGCCGGCGCTTCGGCAACTTTGCGCTTTACTTCGCAAATGAAACTGTTAGAATAAGCAACCAATATGCCCGCCTCGGCCGAACAATGCGCATCGCAGTTGCTGGATGTCATCCCGCGCATCATGCAGACCTTTCGCCGCGAGATGCGCAGCCGCCGCTCGCGCGACCTGTCGATTCCGCAGTTCCGCACGCTGGCGTTCCTCCACCATCACCCGGATGGCTCGCTTTCGGACGTCGCCGAACACATCGGTCTGACGCTTCCCACCATGTCCAAGATGATCGACGCCCTGGTGGCGCGCGGGCTGATGACCCGCCGGCTCGATGCCGCCGACCGCCGCCGCGTGCAATTGGCGCTGACGCCGCACGGGCAGTCGTTTCTAGCCGCCGTCCGCCAGGAAGCCCAGCAGCATCTCGCGGCCACCATGGAGAAGCTGACCCCCCCGCAGCGACAATCCATCACCGCGGCGATGAGCGCCCTGCGGACCGCTTTCGCCCCCGCCGAATCGCAAGCCGCCCCGCCAAAGAACAGGGAGAAGATCAAACCCTTCCGCGCCGTCCCCAGGCAGATTCACAAACTCAAGAGCGCCTCATGAAAACCTTTGTCATCGTGCTGGCAATCCTCGCGATCCTCGGCGCCGGCGGCTGGTATCTGCTCCATCAGCGCACCGCCGTCGCCGCCGTCGCCCCAATCCCCACCGCCAAAATCGAGCGCGGCCACATCCGCCTGGCCGTCACCTCCACCGGCAAAGTCGTCTCCAACCTCGATGTGGACATCAAGTGCAAAGCCTCCGGCGAGATCGTCAAGCTCCCGTACGACATCTCCGACATGGTGAAGAAAGATGCCCTGCTGGTCGAGCTGGATCCGATTGATGAGCAGCGCCAGGTGAAGCTGGCCACCGCCAGTCTCGACGCCTCCCAGGCCAAGCTCGCCCAGTCAAGACAGAGCCTGCTCATTGCCGAACAAAATCTCGTCACCGCCCGCCAGCGCGCCCAGGCCAACCAAGCCTCCGCCGATGCCCGCGCCAAGGATGCCCAGGCCAAGGCCGGCCGGCTGCGCGAATTGCTCGACAAGAAACTCGCCAGCCAGGAAGACTACGATACTGCCCAGACCACCGCCGCCCAGGCCAACGCCGACCTGGAAACCGCCCGCGCCCAGATCGCCGACCTCAAGGCCCAGGAGTTGGCCCTCGATCTCCGCAAGAAGGATATCGACCTCGCCCAAGCCCAGGTCGAATCCGACCAGATCTCGCTGGCCAACTCTCAACAGCGCCTCAGCGATACCAAAGTCGTCGCCCCCATCGATGGCGTCGTCTCCGCCCGCAACGTCCAGATCGGCACGATCATCTCCTCGGGCATCACCAACGTCGGCGGTGGCACTACCGTGCTGACGCTCTCCGACCTGTCGCGCGTTTTCGTGCTCGCCTCGGTCGATGAATCCGACATCGGCCGGCTGATGACCGGCTCCAGCGGCTCGCACTCCCGGCGCGGCCCTGGCACCCGCCCGTCCACGCTTCCCGCCATCTCTGATCGCACCGGCGATGCACCCGCGACACAGCCCATCGTCACCACCGCCGCAATAGCCGACACCCAGCCGGCCGGCGCCCGCGTGGAAATTCAACCTCCCGTCCCCGCTCAAACCGCGCCGCCCCTGCCGGTTGAGATCACCGCGGATGCTTACCCCGGCGTAAGATTCACCGGCCAGGTCGTCCGCATCGCCACCAAGGGCGTCAATACTTCCAACATCGTCACCTTCGAGGTGAAGGTGGAAATCCTCTCCAGGAACAAGGACCTTCTGCGTCCCGAAATGACCGCCAACGTCGACATCATCATCGCCGAAAAGAATGAAGTGCTGGTCGCCCCGATGAACGCCGTCATCCGCAAGAAAGGCCAGCTCTCGGCGATGATGGTCAAACCCGACGGCGGCGTCGAAGAGCGGCCAGTCGAAGCCGGCATCAACGACGGCGTGAATTACGAAATCACCTCCGGCCTGGCTGACGGAGACACCGTGCAGCTCAGCAAGTCCGAGGCGGACAGCAAGTGGCGCGGCAATCCACAGATGTCGCGCACCTTCACCGGCGGCGGCGGCGGCGGAAGGGGACCGCGGTGAAGATGATCGAAGCCACTCATCTCGTCCGCACCTACGAGCTCGGAGGCTCGATCGTCCACGCACTCGACGATGTTTCGCTTGATATTGATGCCGGCGAAATGGTGGCCATCCGCGGCCCCTCCGGCTCGGGCAAGTCCACGCTCATGAACCTCCTCGGCTGCCTCGACCGTCCCACGTCCGGCACCTACATCCTCGCCGGCGAAAACGTCAGCGCCATGCCCGGCAACGCTCTCGCCTACGTGCGCAATCGCCGCATCGGCTTCGTCTTTCAAACTTTCAACCTGCTGCCGCGCATGAGCGCCATGGAAAACGTCGAGCTTCCGTTGCTCTATGGCGGCGCTCCCGGCGCCAAGGAAAAAGCGCTCCACGCCCTCGCCGCCGTCGGCCTCTCCGATCGCGCCTATCACCGCCCCAACGAGCTTTCCGGCGGCCAGCGCCAGCGCGTCTCCATCGCCCGCGCCATCGTCACCGACCCCGCCATCGTCCTCGCCGACGAACCCACCGGCGCCCTCGACACCCGCACCGGCGAAGAAATCCTGGCCCTCTTCAAAAATCTCAACGCCCAGGGCCGCACCATCATCGTGGTCACCCACGACCTGAAGGTCGCCGAGCACTGCCAGCGCGAGATCTATCTTCGTGATGGGAAGATTGTGCCCTCCGAAGGGCGCTCACCCGTCGCCATGGCTGCAGCGGAGGTTTGATATGCTTTTCTGGACAACAATCCTCAGTGCCCTCAAGAGCCTGTTGGCCAACAAGCTGAGATCCTTCCTCGCCATGTTGGGAATCATCATCGGCGTTGGCGCGGTGATCGCCATGCTCGCTATGGGCGCTGGCGCCCAGCAGCAAATCACCTCGCGCTTCGAGGCCATGGGCACCAACCTCCTGTTCATCCGCCCCGCCCAGCGCGGCACCGGGGGCGTCATCACCGGCACCGCCCAGAACCTCGTCATCAGCGATGCCCTCGCCATCGCCAAAGTCACCGGCGTGCAGGCCGTCTCGCCGGTCGTCAACGGCTCGGTGCAGGCCAAGTACATGAACTCCAATACCCGCACCCAGGTGAACGGCGTGGCCATGCCGTACTTTCAGATCCGCAATTTCGAGCTGGATAAAGGCCGCTTCTTCACCGAAGGCGAATGTGAAGGCATGGCCCGCGTCGCCGTCATCGGCCCCAACGTCGCTCAAAATCTTTTCGGCGCGGATGATCCAATCGGCCAGGCGGTCAAGATGAACAACATTAACTTCACCGTCGTCGGCGTGCTGAAATCCAAGGGCGACCAGGGCTGGAGCAACCCCGACGACCAGGCGCTCGTCCCCTATACCACGGCCATGAAAATCCTCTTCGGGCTCGATTACCTGCGCGAGATCGATGCCGCCGTCGCCCCCGGGTTCGATCAATCCGCCGTCTCCGGCCAGCCTCCTTCCACCGGCAACTTCGGCCCGCCCGGCCGCGGCGGCACCCTCCATCACACCCCGCCCCCGCCCGACAGCATCACCGCGCTGCTGCGCAAGCGCCATCGCCTCACCGACCTCTCGACACCGGATGATTTCCTGATCCAGAATCAGGCCGAGCTGCTCAAAAGCCTCTCCGATTCGCTGCTGACCTTCCGTTTCCTCCTCGGTGGCATCGCGGCCATCTCCCTGCTCGTCGGCGGTATTGGCATCATGAACATCATGCTCGTCACCGTCACCGAGCGCACCCGCGAGATCGGCATCCGCAAGGCCATCGGCGCCCGCAATTCCGACATCCTTCTGCAGTTCCTCATCGAGGCGATGGTCATGGCCGGCCTCGGCGGAGCACTCGGCGCTGGCCTGGGTTTCGGCCTATCCAAAGGGCTCACCCTCATCCCCGCTTTTTCCACCTTCCTCACTATCGTGGAACCGGCGGTGGTGGTTGTCTCCATCGTCGTCGCCGCGGCCGTCGGCCTCACCTCCGGCCTCTACCCCGCCTTCCGCGCCGCCATGCTCGACCCCATTGAGGCCCTTCGCTATGAATAAGCTCCCTTCGCGCTTCTCGCCCATTCGCCGTTTCGCCGTTTCGCCGTTTCTCTCCTCTTCGCCGCGTCCCCGCGTCGCCGCGTCGCCGCGTTTTTCGCCCTCGCCGTTTCGCCCTCTCGCCCTTTCGCCGTTTCTCCTCCTCTTCCTCCTCCCCTCCTGCTCCGATCTGAAAATGGGCCCGCCCCCCAGCTCTTACATCGGCCCCCTCCCCGGCCAACCCCTCACCACCGCCCCTTCCGGCCCCATCGAAATCCCCGCTAAGCACCCGCTCCCCGCCCCCGCCACCCGTCCCGTCCCCACCACGCAGCCCCTGTCTCTCACCGTCGGCGACGCCATCGTCACCGCTCTGGAAAACAACCCCGGCCTCGCCGTCAACCGTCTCGACCCCGCCATCCGC
>DAIOHQ010000074.1:0-19373 GCA_036744635.1 Tepidisphaeraceae bacterium
CAGGCCTTGGCTGCCGTCACTTGAGTGCTGCCCGGATTATTGGGCGCACCCGCACAATAAGGTATAGCGCTTGTTTATGATCACTATCGCTATCGCACCTACTGTGGCATGGGCAACCTTGCCCATGCACCCGAAGCGCAGCGCTCCCTCTGCCGTAGCACGGGTTTCCAACCCGTGCCGGAAACATCTCGATTCCAACAGCGTGTGAAGATGCCAAACCTCCTGGCACGGGTTCAGGAAAACCCGTGCTACGGCAAAGCGCTATCGCTTCTTGCGCACGGGCTGGGTAGCCCGTGCCACTTTGACAAGCCGCACTGGCGCTATTCCACGGTGAATCGCACCCACGTGACATCGTCGCGCAGGTCGAACTTCATGGTTGATGAATCCTTGGTGGTCTCCACCATTTGCGCGGGACCTTGGGTCTGGGTGTACGCATTGCTGGTCCAGGCCCCGCCTTTGATCGCCTTATCCACGCGCAGCGTCATCTTGATGGTCTTCATCGGCACGGTGACGTTGGGCGAGACCACGTAGGCCGCGACGGCGTAGGTCTTGGCGTCGATCTGAAACGGCAGCAGCGCCACCGCATCCCTGGCCCGCAGTTCGGTCTGCGAATCGCTGGATTGCTCGATCAACACCGGATTGGGGACGACGTCAAACTTGAACTCAATCGGATCCACCTTTTCCAGCGGCTTGGCGTCGGCCAAGGCGTCGGTGAAGGTCTTGAGCGTCGCCAGCGGCTTGGAGTTGTACCACTGGAATTTGGCCGGATCGATCCCGCTCGGCAGCACCGAATGCTGGCCGGCGCCGTTGTCGGCCGCGCCGCTTTCATACGCCGAATGCCACAGCACGTACGCCGCACCCTGGTTGAGCCAGAAGGCGTAGCTGCGGCCCATCGACCGCTGCTTGATCTGCCAGCCATCCAGTCCCGCGGCGTAAGCATTCGGCACGGAATCCGGCACGGTGCCCAGTGCGGTGATGGCCACCGGCTTCTTGGTGTTCTGCATCAGCTCGACGAGATTTTCGTGCCGGCTGCGGTCGGCCATCCAACCTTCCGGCCGGGCCAGCACCATCGACGGCGGCGTGCCTTCCAGCAGCCTGGGCGGAGTACGAACCGGCCAGGTGTCGGCCGAGCCTTTGCCCCACTCTTCGCTCTTGACTCCGATGCCTTCGGTATAAAATGAAATCGCCCGCCCGGCCACGCCATTGGGCAATTCCTCATCGCTGGCCTCATCGAAAACGTGATGTGATTGCGACATCCACACTTGCGGCTCGGTGAATCCTTCCTGGCGCAGGCGGTCGATCAAGCCCTTGTCAAATTCATAAATGCGCCCGCCGGGCTTGAGGGCGGAAAGATCGGTGCTCGGCAAGGGCTTGCTTCGGGCGGGCGCGCCCCACCAGAGGTTCTGTCCCATTTCCAGGTCATAGCTGTTGGCGCCGGTAAATCCCGCGGCCCTGGCTTCGGTCAGAATGAATTTCAGCGCCTGGTAGGTCTTGTCCTGATAGGCCTTGAATTCCGGTGAGCCGACTTCGCCGGCCGGCATCAGCGGGCCATTCCACTGAACTTCCACCCACTTCTGTTCCTTCTCATTGAAGTCATAGTGCCACCATTTCTGCAGCTCATCGGTCCCGGCCTTCCCCATCGGCGGAATGTGAACGAAGGTGCAGGTTGGCCTGATTCCGGCGGCTTTGCAGGCGAACAGCACGTTGTGCAGCTCCGCCATCTCCCCTTCCTTCGGCTGGCTCCAGTCTTTGGTGATGTACATCCCGTGATTCACCGCCAGCCGGATGCGCTTCACGCCGGCGATGGACATCTGCTTGAGCACGTTGGTGTGCTGCTCGATGCTCCAGGCGGGCACGTGCTTGTAGTAGATGCCGATTCCTTCCAGGGCCTGATAGGCCGGCACGGTGACCAAGTGCGCCCGCCAGGGGGTGCGATAGAGCGAGGCTTCATCCTTCTTGAGCGGGGCGAGGGCATCGGGCTGAAAATAATCCTGAAGCTGATTTTTAGCCGGCTCAGCGCCGATGGCGGCCGTGGCAAGGGTGGTCGCTATGGCAAGGCCGGGTAGCTTTTTCAATCGACGCTGGGATGTTGCAGATATCATGGGCGTCTCCGTGAGGGGTGTCACTCCTCATACCACTGCGCAAACGCATATGTTAGCCGAAATTTCGAAAAAGTGACGCGCAGTCACATCATGGGGCGGAAGCGGGAGGTGTGGCAATTGCCGTGGTGGAAATCTTCTCACCCGCAGGCGAAGTTCGCTTTCGCAGCTTGAACGTGAGTGATTGCGGCGAACGATCATCGATCGTCACTGATTGACCGTTGTAGCCGTCGCTCCACACCCTCAATCGAAGCGGCTCCGCGAATTTCCAACTTAATGACAATCCTGGTGGTGAACCCGTGGTGCGTAACGACACGCGCCCATAATCACACTGCAGCGAGGGCAAAAGCGCTTCCCCCGTCTGCGCATCCACCAGATGGATGGTCGTGACAAAGATGGGCGGATTGGCTCTGCGAAACTCATCCGCTCGCGCCTTCCAGGTTACTCCCGAAAGGATCAACAGCAGAGCAACTGCGGTTGCGATATTCCAACGCAATGCAGCGCTACCGGAATGCTGCAAGCGATTCTCGACAGGGCGCCGGAGCAACCGAAGCAGCCAACCCGCTGTGTATGATGACCAGAATAATTCCACGACCCTGAGCCATGCTGGCATCACATGCCGCTGAACCGACCAGTTGGATACCGACAATAGATCGCTTCCCCACAGCAATCCTACTTGGGAGATGGCACATAGAATCGTCACCCCCAGAGCCCACCATGCGTATTTGCGGTTGCCTCGATAGACTCTGCGGCCGAGGATCGCTGCCGCGAGCGGAATTATGTCGACATTCAAACTATCGGTATAAAACGCCAGAAAGAAGGGAACGGCGAACAGCAGTGTCCCACCCAGCATCAGCGAAATTCCAAGCCGCTGGAATGGCGAGCGGCCGGGAAACTCATCAAACGTTCGCGGGTCCTTGGGATTGAACCGCTGGCCGCACTCGGGACAACGAAATTCTGATAGGCCGAACAGCGAATATTTGCATCGCCGGCAGTAACCAGCGTCCGCAACACCGCGGTTTTCACTCGATTCCGTTGATGACATTGCGATTTGATTCTACTTCGCCGCCTAGAATTCCCCAACCGCCTCATCGGACAGGGCGAGATAATCGCGCAACTGGTCGGTGGACATTTCGGTGAGCCATTCATCGCCGGTGCCGACGATGCGCTCGGCCAGGGCCAGTTTTTCGGTCAGCATCCGGTCGATGCGCTCTTCCATGGTGCCGACGCAGACGAACTTGTGGACCTGCACCTTGCGGGTCTGGCCGATGCGATGGGCGCGGTCGGTGGCCTGCGATTCCACGGCGGGGTTCCACCATCTGTCAAAATGAAAGACGTGATTGGCGGCGGTCAGATTCAGGCCCAGGCCGCCGGCGCGCAGGGAGAGCAGGAATATGCGAATGTCGCTCTTGGGGGCGTTGAAACGCTCGATCATGGCGTCGCGATCCTTGGCCGGGGTGCCGCCGTGCAGGAACTGCACCGGGGTTTTCAGCCGCTTGGCGATCATCTCCTCGAGGATGTGCCCCATCTGCCGGTATTGGGTGAAGACCAGCGCCGCATCGCCTTCCTCGATCACTTCCTCAAGCATCTCGATGATGCGCTCGCACTTGCCGCTGCGGCTGTCGAGGCCCTCTTTTCCACTGCCATCTTTGGTCAGCAGCACCGGATGATCGCACACCTGTTTCAGGCGGGTCAGCGCCGCCAGGATCAAGCCGCGGCGGCGGATTCCGCTGGCGGCGTCGATCTCCCCCAGCATCTCGGCGGTGATGCGCTGATAGATCGAGGCCTGCTCGGGGGTGAGGTTGCAGAAGACCTTCATCTCCATCTTTTCCGGCAGGTCGCTGGCGATGGTGGGATCGCTCTTGATGCGGCGGAGCACGAAGGGCTGGATCATCCGGCGCAGATGATGGGCGCGATCCTGGTCCGACAGCTTTTCGATCGGCACCGCGAAGCGCTCGCGAAATTCCGAGGCCGTCCCGAGCAGGCCGGGATTCAGCATTTCCATGATCGACCAGAGCTCCGACAGGTGGTTTTCGATGGGCGTGCCGGTCAGGGCCAGCCGGTTGGGGGCGGCTAGCGAGCGAATGGCCAGCGACGATGCGGCGGATGGGTTCTTGATTTTCTGCGCCTCATCGAGCGCCACCCGGTACCATGCCGGCTGGGTGAGATCGTTCACATCGCGATGGGCCAGGGCATAGCTGGTGATGACCACATCGTTGCGGGCTGCGGCCTCGGCGAAAGCATGGCCGTGTAGGCGTTCGGGACCGTGATGCACGAGCACTTTCAGCGATGGCGCGAACCGCTGCAGCTCGCGCACCCAGTTGCCGACGACGCTGGTGGGGGCGAAGAGGAGCGTTGGCCCAAGCCCCGCATTTTGCAGGGGCAGGGTTTCCCCGCCCCCCGGCGCCGGTTCCGCGGAAGAGGGCGGGGAGACCCCGCCCCTGAAGAGAGCGGCAGCGGCCGCCTCCGCGCGCTCGTGCAACAACAGCGCGATCAACTGGATGGTCTTGCCGAGGCCCATGTCATCGGCCAGGCATCCGCCGATTCCCAGCCGCGTCAGGAATGCCATCCAATCGAGGCCGCGCACCTGGTACGGCCGGAGCGTTCCCAGAAATCCCGGCGGCTGGGCCAGCGATTCCATCTTGGCGCTGGGGGTCTGCTCGAGAAGCTGGCGAATCCAGGATGTGCCGGTCAGCCCCACCACCGGCAGGCCGGTGTCCTGGCGAGATGCGGCGAAGGCCGTCTTCAGCGCCTCGCCGAGCGTCATCTTTCCCGGCTGCTTCTTCTGGATGAATTCCAACGCCCGCCTGGCGGCCTCGGTGTCGATCTGCAGCCACTGCCCGCGATGACGGATCAGCGGCGTCCCCTGTTCGACCAGCGAGCGGAACTCATTGGTGGAAAGCTGCAGGTCCCCCACCGCCAATTGCCAGTCGAAATCCAACAGGCTGTCCAGCCCGAATCGTGGTCCGGCCGCCATCGCGAAGTTCGCGCCGCCACGGCCTGCGCCGCCCTCTCCCTCGGCAAACAATTCATCGTGCGGCCGCACCACCAGTTGAATTCCCAACTCGCGGTCGCGCAACGCCGCCCAACCGGGAAGCGTCACGCCGTATCCGTGGTCGCGCAGCAGGATGCCCCACTGCCGCAGAAAAAGCTGCGCCTCCGTCGGCGATAGCTCGACGTGCGTTGGCCTGGCGGTGGTCAGGGCGCGTTCCACCAGGGGGAACCATTCCATCGCCGCTGACAGTTCCGCCTGCAACTGCGCCCGCCGGTTCAGCAGATTGCGGCCAAGGATGGCCGGCGGATCGCCCGCCTTTGGCCAGAGGTCCTCGGCGTCGACGAACTCATCGCTGTCGGGCGACTGCAGATGAAACGTCACCTTCCACGGACCGGTCGGCGTCAGCGTGTCATCCTCTTCGTCCTCGGGCTCGTTGAGCATGAACGACAGCCGCAGCGTCTGCGCTGAGCGGGCATCATCCAGCCGGGCCGTCCAGCGCCGCACCTGCTCGGCGAACGCGTTGATCTCGCCGCGCGTGCCGCGCACCCCCGGTTCTTCGCCCAGCAGCGCCGAAACCCAGCGCAGATCGATCGTCGCCGCCGGATCTTTGGCCCGGCCATGGATTGCCTGAAAAAATTCGTCATTGGAAACGTCCCGCCGCACCAGCGCATCGGTGGTGACCATCAGGAACGACTCGATCAGCCGTTGCGGATCGATATTGGCGCCGACTTCGGCCACGGCACGGCACACCGGCGGCATGGCCGCCGCGAAGCGCTCCAGCCAGTCCAAATCTTCCTGGTGATGGATCATCAGCCGCCAGGTTCCGACGAATTCCGCGCCCTCGGGGCTGTCAATGTCCGGGAAGAACTGACGCTGCGCCATCCGCTCGAGCACGAATCGGCTCAATACCGCCCAATAGCACACCGAATGGGCGCATCCCTCCGCCTGCCGGGGAAATGACATCAGCAAATCCACCGCCTGCGCCGCCGACAATGCCAGGGTTGGAACCTCGAAAGCTGCCAGCGCCGCCGCCGGGTTTGGCGCATCGGCCGATGCCTGCGGCGATCCATCGACCGCCGGCAGCCAGAGTTTCAGGTGCGCCGCCCGCGCCACCGTTGCCAGCAGCGCATCCTCGGTCATCTCTCCCAGCAGCGCCCGCAGCCGATCCGCGGGCATGGCAAAGGGGTGGCGGCCGGGCATCTGTCCCGCCGTGTGCGGCTCGGCTTGGGCTGGCTCCTCGGCCCACAGATGAAGCGATGACTGATGCCAGATTGCGTGTAACGTTGAACCCATACTCTCCGGTCGAATCGGCCCTCACCGCCCACCAAGGCGCCGCGAGGCGAATGTGACAGCATAGGCGAAGACGGGCATTATGATAAGAGCGCGATGCGAGGCTCCCGCGCGCGTCCCTCGCGCCGCCGCGGGTCGCGATTTGACGGTCTCCCCTGCGCTTCTATAATGCCGCCCAACTCTTGGGTTGCTGGGATGGCCGTCGGCGCTGGGAAGGAGTCCACTGGGTGCGCATCGCGTCGGGATTCATTCTGATCGCTCTGGTCTGTCTCACCACACCCGCAATTGCGCAGGTCTCGGCTCCCAGCGAAAAGCTTTTGCTTACCGCCCAATCCAGCACCACCTGGACCAGCGGCGACAGCAGCATCATCCAGCTTCAGGGCGGGGCGAAGATCGAGCTGGAGCACTCCACGCTCACCGCGAAGAACGCGGTGATCTGGCTGACGCCGAAAAAATCTGCCGATCCCGATGAACAACAGGTGCAAGTTGCCCTGATCGGCGATGCCAAGATCGAGCAGCAGGACGTCACGCGCAGCGGCGATAGCCTCTTCGTCTCCACGACCGTGCGCGGCACGGTGCGGGTCACGGCCGAGCAGCGCATCGCCCGCGACTCCTCTGATTCGGATCTGTACAAGACCGCCGCGGAACTGCGCGACAGCAACAGCGCCCCGCGCCCGCAGGGGCCGGCCGTGCAGCGCCCCTGGGCCGCGGCCCATCCCGAGAATGGCGTCCGCGGTGAGGTGGCCCCGCCGCCGGAGCATCCGCCCGCGCCTGTGGAATTCTCCGCCGGTGATTCCACCCAGACCAACAACACCCCCGGCGGCAACGTCGCCTTCATCCTTTCCAAAGGGGTCATCCTTAGCCAGAAGCGCGACAACGGTGACTTGATCGAGCTGTGGGCCGACAACGCCGTCCTTTTCACGCAGCTCAAAAACCTGCGCGATCTCGATAAGTCCAAATTTACCCGCGTCGAAGAAGCGATTGACGCGGTCTATCTCGAAGGGGACGTTCGCATCATCTTCACCCCCGCCAAGCCGAAGACGGCGGAACAGCGCCTGACCGGAAGCCGCGTCTACTATGAGTTCGGCACCGACCGCGCCATTCTCACCGACGCCGTCATTCACACCCTCGAGCCGCAGCGGCAGATTCCCGTGGTCGTCCGCGCCCGCACCGTGCGGCAGCTCGCGGTGGGCGAGTACGATGCCCGCAAGGTCGAGCTGAGCACCAGCGGATTCGCCACCCCGTCATTCAGCATCGCGGCCGACAAGATCTACGTCCGCGAAACCGACACCGGCGACCCGGAGTTAGGTTCGCGCGTCACCTTCTACGGCACCCATGCCACCTTCGAGGCGTTCCACCTCCCCTTCTTCTACCTCCCGGTTATCGGCGGATCGGTCACCGAGCACGGCTTTCCCCTGCGCGGCATTCTCATCGACAACTCCAAACGCTTTGGCTTGGGCATGCAAACCGAGTGGGGACTTTTTGAAACCATCGGCGAAGTGCCGCCGCATGGCCTGGACATTTCCTACGACCTCGCCTACTTCACCGACCGCGGCCCGGCGCTTGGCCTCAATGGAAAATACTCCGGCGGGTTCATCACCGAAACCACCAAGGACCCCTGGAACTTCACCGGCAGCTTCCGCTCCTACTTTGTCGATGACCACGGCAAGGATGACCTCGGCCGATACATCGTCGATCCGGGGCAGGAAATCCGCGGCCACGCCTTGTGGGAACACCAGCATTTCTTCCCCGGCGACTGGCAGGTGCAGCTCCGCGCCGGCTACGTCAGCGATGCCACGTTCCTGGAAGAATGGCGGCAGAGTGAGTTCGAAAACGGCCCGCCCCACGACATTTCCGCCTACTTCAAGCGGCAGCGCGACACCGAGGCCTTCACCGCCCTCTTTCAGTTTCAGCCCAACAACGTCGTCACCACCGCCGAGCTCGAGCAGGAGCAATTCGAAGTCGAACGCATCCCGCAGTTCGGCTATCACCGCATCGGCGACAGCTTCGCCGATGACAACCTGACGTTCTTCAGCGACAACAGCGTCTCACGCCTGCGCTTCAATACCACCAGCGCCACGCTCACCGACCAGGGCTTCGAGCGCAACGGCAACCCCGCCACCTTCATCACCCCCGGCATCGCGTCGCTGGGCACCACCGGCATCGACGATGATCCCACCTATCGCGGCGACTTCCGCCAGGAAGTCGATTACCCGCTGGGCGCGGGTCCGTTCAAGCTCCTCCCCTACGTTGTCGGGCGCTACACTCCCTATTCCAACTCCCCCACCGGCGGCGCCCGCGACCGGCTTTTTACCGCCGCCGGCCTGCGCATCTCCACCGCGTTTTGGAAAGTGGATAACGCCGCCCAGTCCGAGCTTTTCGATATTCATCGCATTCGCCACGTCATCGAGCCCGAGCTGCACCTGTTCGCCAGCGCCCAGACCACCGACCGCTCGGACCTGTTCATCTACGATGAGCCGATCGACGCCATCAATGACGTGCAGGCGGTGCAGCTTGCCCTGCGCCAGCGCTGGCAAACCAAGCGCGGCGGGCCGGGCGCCTGGCGCAGCGTCGACTTTTTCACCCTTAATATCGAGGGGAATTTCTTCGCCAATAAACCCACCGAGCCGGTTTTTGATCCGATCAACGGCCCGCGCCTGCGTCCATCCAGCTTCCGCGGGCTGTTCTTCCCTTCGCTGCCAGAAACGTCCCAGCCGCGCAATTCCATCAACACCGACGCCACCTGGCGCATCAGCGATACCACCGCCATCCTGGCCGATGCCGAGTACAACACCGATGCCAGCGTGCTCTCCACCGCCGCCATCGGCATCGCCGTCCGCCACGATCCCCGCGTCACGTATTATGTCGGCACCCGCTACATCGAGGCGCTCAACTCCAACATCACCACCTTCGCGGTGAATTACGAGCTGTCGCGCAAATACGCCTTGGCCTTCGAGCAGAGCTTCGATTTCGGCCAGCGCGAAGATGTCAGCAGCAGCATCACCGTCATCCGCCACTTCGACCGCTTCTTCGCGTCCTTCCGCATCTACTATGATTCCACCAATGATGAGAAGGGCTTCTCCGTCAACATCCTCCCCGAAGGGCTCGCCGGACCGGCCGTCAGCGGCCTGCAGTCGGCATTCGTCCATTGAATCAGTCGGCCGTCGGCAGTCGGCAGTATTTTCTGCTTCACTGCTGACTGCCCACTGATTCAAAACGCTTTCAACAACACCCGCACCACGCGCGACAATCCGCTTTTTGCGTTGCCGATGAACTGCTGGAAGATGCGGTTGGTCACCTCCATGAACTCTTCCATCCCGGCCAGGCGCTGGCGGGTGGCCTGTACTTCCTGACGGTTGGCCTCGCGCTTGCCCAGCGTGCTCTCATCGAGCATTTTCTGGCACTGCTTGATCGTCTCCAGCACCGGGTCCATCTCGCGGCGCTTGCGCTCGGCGGCGATGATGGAAAACATCTCCCACACATCCGAGAGGCTCTCGAAATATTCCCGGCGCTCGCCGCGCTTGTGCAGCCGGCGGATGATCCCCCAGTCGCACAGCGCCCGCAGGCTCATGGAGGCGTTGCCGCGGCTGATGTTCAGCCGCTCCATCACGTCATCGGTACACTGCGGCTGGGCGGTCACATACAGCAGGGCGTGAATCTCGGCCATCGTGCGGTTGATCCCCCAGGTCTGGCCCATCTCCCCCCAGCGGCGAATGAACAGGTCCTGCGCCACCCGCAGTTGCTCCTGCGTTGCGGCCGATTTTGACGAAGCGACGTTCGGCAGTTCCAGCGTTTCCATAGATCACCTTTCAGTAGTTATCGAAAGATCATAAGTTGCGGAAACTGGGGAAACTAGTTTCATAAGAGTTGAAAATGATGAAATTGCGTGGCCGCGCGCGATGCGTTCAGAGAAATGCTTTCTGCAACAAGCCATCTTGTCAGCGCGCCGCCAACGACTAGAATTCCCCGCGAATTCGGTTGTCTACGCGGAGCAACAAAATGGCACTGGAACAGCGTCCCTGGCTGAACGGAAAACAGGCGGTCATCTCTCTCACCTTTGACGACGGCTGCCAGTCCCAGTTGACCCACGCGCTTCCGGTCATGGATCGCCACAACCTGCGCGGCAGCTTCTATCTCAATCCCTTCGATGGCGCATACAAGGACCATCTCGCCCGCTTCAAACCGGCTGCGGGGAACGGCCACGAGATCGGCAACCATACCTGCCGCCACCGCTGCACTCTGGCCATGGGGATGGGTGATCATCCCGAAGGGCTGGAGCACCAGACGCTCGAATCGGTAGAGGCGGATATTCTGTTGGCCGAGGAGCGCCTGCGCGAGGTGTTCCCCAAGCACGGCCCGCGCACGTTCTGCTATCCCTGCTACAACCAGCACGTCGGCCACGGCGCCGGACGCAAGACCTATACGACGTTGATCGCCCAACACTTCGTCGCCGGCCGCGGCGGGACGTGCAACAAGGGATTTCTCATCAGCCCGGCCTACTGCGACCTGAGTTTATCTGGAGGCCCAGCGGTGGAGCGGATGTGGGGCTTCGAGATGGTCGGTTTGGCCGAGCGCGCCGCCACGCAAAACAAGTGGCTGATCCTCGTCCTCCACAACGTCGATGGCGGATATCTGAGCGTCCAGGGCGATGATTTCGAAGAACTCTGCACGCACCTGGCAACCCACAAGGACCGCTTCCATGTCGCCCCGGTCGTGGAAGTCGCCCAACAGATTGCCGAGGCCCGCAAAGACGGAATCGGCCTGCGCTGAACAGCGCCGGGGCGCGATTTTTATTCAACTTGCTCCGGCTTTGCGTTCGTCGTTTCCAATTGGTTGATCAGCACCACCACCGCGCCCGGCAGCGGCTGGCCGCCGAGAAGCTGCGGAGCGGCGGCGCGGAATTCGTTCCAGGTATCAGCGCCGGCGCGCCGGCAGGCGAGGCCGAGCAGCACGGTAAACTCTTCTCCGGGATTGTCGGATGCAATGAGCTTCTGCAGGGCGGCCGGGTTGATGCTTTTGGCGTCGCCCAGCAAAGCCGCCGCGAGGGTGTGGGAAGGTTGTGCGGCGTCGGCCGGCATCTTCGCAAGCGCGGCCAGCATCTGGGTCGCAAGGGCGCTCTGCCGCGGATCCTTCTGCCCGCCGGCCAACGTAAGATAGATCATCCCTTCGATATCGGCTTCGGCGGGTTTTTCGACCAGCTTGGCAAGGGCAGCTTCGCCGGAATCCTTGCACTGTTTCCTGGCCAACTCGAGCAGCGTTGTGAGCGCGGCGTCGCGCCCTGCGGTGGGAAGATGGCGGGCGGTTTCGGCAATCGTCCACAGCGAGCGATAAAGCAACCCGGCCGCCGGGGTTTTGAGCAGTTCCGCGCTGGCGGGATCGCGCCAGGCGATTTGCAGCTCGGCCAGCGCTTCGGGATTGAGCTTTCCGCCGGCCGCCGACGCCAGAAGCTTCCAGGAATATTCATCGTGGGCCCGGGCGACTTCATGCAGATGCCGGGCTGCTTTCAGTTTGGCCAGCGGCTCGCGATGCTCCGCGGCCCGCGTCGCGGTCAGCTTGTGCAATTCCTCGGCCGCGCCGGTGAAAGATGCCTTGGCGTCGGCGAGCTGGGTGAAAAGTTTGTCGGCCGCGGCATGTTGCTCGGGCGTGGCGAAAATCACCACCTGGCCGGGGGCAAACCACGTCATGGACTCTTCCTGAATCTTCAATTGTTCGCGGGCAACCTTCACGAACTGCTCGAGGGAGGCGGACAGACCTTCGGCCGGCTGCGTGGTGGCCGCCAGCTTTTTCTGTTCTTCCGCCGAAGGTGTCGCGATGCCGGCAACGTCATAGACCCAGGGCGAGATACCTTCCATCCGCCGGGTCGATCCGATCATCACGCGCGGCTGCTTCGATTCGCCAACCTCGACCCGCCAGGTCAACTGCATCGGCGTGAGCAGCCAATCCAAGCCCTCGGCCGCGGTGGCGTTGCGGAGATCGAGGTAATGCACGCGCAGATCGTCGGTTTGCAGCAGCGATTGGGCATCGTCGATGCTGCCGCCGATGACGTCTGACGGAACCCCTGCGGATTTGGCGAGGAGGCTAATGGCATCCCGCAGCGGCAGATCGCAGAGGACGATGTCGAGCTTCTTTTCCAGCGCCGGCAACTGCTGCGCCCACGCCTTCACATCCTGCTCATGCAGGCGCTGGAGCATGGCGAGAGCGACTTGAGAAACATCCCCGCGGCCAGCGCCGAGGTTGATCGCCGCCATGTCCAGCACACACGCCCGCGTCGCCAGAGCACGTGCCGTCGGCGCATCTTTGCCCTTTTCGGCGGCTTGGGCGACGCGCAAAGACGTCATCGCTGCTCCAGAATTTTCCCTCGCCTGTGGATAGAACGCGGAGATGTCCCGATGGCTCTTTTCATCCGCGTCGAAATAGGGCATGCGCAACCGATCCTCGGACTTGTATACCGCCTTTGTCTCCCGGTTAGTCACCTGCATCTTTTCGGCGTACTGGCGCACCCGCGACTGAAGCACGGGTTGCTGGATCAAGCCACTATTAAGTTGTGCCGAGTCTGCACCACTTCCAACGCCGGACAACGTGCTCTGCCTGGCGGCCATTGAATATGATTTCGTGACAATTGCATCTTGCTTCCTGAGTATCTCCTGCCGGCGCGAAATCTCCTGGAGCGGCCTGATTCTTTTATCCAACGCTCCGAACGTCACCGGTTGTGTGGATGCGGGCATCCCCGTGGCTTCCAACTGCATCATGGGGAGGGCCAGTCTGTCAGCCACGATTTGGTTTTGTTCCCCTCCCCCGCCAAAGAATCCTTCCCAGCGCGTCCCCTCGGGCAACGGCACGGGCACCAGCATCCGCCGCGGCGGCGCCGGCTTGGCGCTGTCGGTCTTGCCGGCCTCCTTGGCGTCTACCGCCACGAAGCTGGTGTATTGGCTCATCAGGCGATAATCGAGCGCCAGGTTGGTGACCAACTCCTCCACCTCCGGCGAACCGGCGTAATAGGTCTGCTGCATCAGCGACTCGATCTTCTGCCGCGCCCAGACCTTCGCCAGCACCTCGTGCCCCCCCTGTCCTTCCTCATGCGCCGGCAGCGTCACCGTCAGCGGCCAGGCCACTTTCTCCCCTTCAGCGCTGCCGGAGATGGTGATCGCGGCCGGCTTGCCGCCGCCGGCGTAGCGCCCATACACGATCACCGGCCGTCCGGCCCACAGTTCTGGAATCCGCGCTGGGTAGGTCTCCGACACCTTCAGATCGCCCCAGTCGATCTTGATATTGGCAAGCTGGGCGCGGGTGATGCGCGAAATGATCTCCTGCGCAAGGACGCCGGCGTTATCCTTCAGATCCAGCTTCTTGCCCATGCCGCCCCCCTGCTTGGCGACGCCATCCACCAGCATCATGTTGGGGGCGGAACCGATGCCGACGCACCAGAAGCGCACCTGGTCGCCGCAGTGCTTGCCGACGTATTCGATGATCTGCGCCTCGTTGCCGATGAAGCCGTCGGTGAGCATCACGATGATGCGCACACGCTTCTCATCCAGCGGGGCGTCGATGGCCATCTGCACGCCCTTGAGCATCTCGGTGCCGCCCGCACCCTCCATGGCGCCGACGGAATCGACGGCGCGGGCGATGTTTTCCTTGCTGGCCGCCAGCGGCCTCTCGAAAACCTGCTGGGCGTTGCTGGCGAACTTCACCAGTTGAAAGGTGTCTTTCTCGCGACACAGGGCCAGCATCTCCTGCATGCAATCCATCGCCTTGGCGATGGGGGCGCCGCGCATCGAGCCGGAAACGTCGGCCAGGAAAACGATCTCGCGCGGCGGGCTTTTCAGCAGCTTCTCATCCTCCTTCGGCTGCACCATCAGCATGAAATACCCCGCCCCGCCCTTCGCGCCCGCGCCACCTGCCGCTTGTTTGCCTTCGCCGGTATATCCCAGCACCGCCATCTCCGGCTTCTTACCGACCACGTTGTAGCGCAGGATGAAATCCTTGTTGGGCACCGAGTCGGCCGGATCGAGCGTCACCGTCGCCTGCGTCGGCGTCGGCTTGTCGATGGTCGCTTTGTGCAGCGCCACCTCAAGATTCCGCACCGGCACGCCGGCGTCGAGCTTCACCGACAGGCTCACATCATGGCCATTGCGCACATCCGGCATCAGCGCTGGCGGGTTGATCTTCGAGCCATCCGGCACCGCCGTCGTGTCCGGCGACGGCTCCGACACCTTCCCCTGCAATTCCGGCGGATTGGCCCGCGGCATCGCGATCGGCGCGCCGGGGTTGTAGCGCGGGCCGACCACCATCGGGAAATGAAATTCATAGGTGCCCAGGTCGTATTTCAGCACGTCGACGTAGGAAATCTCGATGCGGATATCCTGCCCCGGCTCGATGTTGCCGAGCGACTGGGTGAAGATATTCGGCCGCTCCTGCTCCAGCAGCGCCGCGGTCTGGCCGGCTTCGATGGCCTGTTGATAGATCTCCCGGGCCTCGGCTCGCCGCTTGATGAGGCCGACGATCTTCCTTTCGCCCAGCACCATCGTCATGTCATCGACGGCCGCCTCGTGCGGCAGCGGGAAGACGTAGACCGCCTCGATTTTTTCTTTCTGGCTGTTGTGAAACGTCTGGGTCACCTTCACACGGGCGATGAAGCCGGAAATGTCCGCCTTCACATCCGTGTGGGTCAGCGGGCATTCCACGATCTGTCCCTGGTCGCCGATCACGCGCAGGGCCCCCTGCGTGACGTCTTTCTCCGCCGCCGCGGCGCGCCGTTCGGCGGACAGCGGCTGCGTGGATGGAGCAGTGGAAGGCGCAGTCGCCGGCGCGGATTCCTCCGCGGCAAACGAAGGCGTTGCCAGTGAGAACATCGCGATGGACAGGAAGAATGCGAGAGTGCTGCGGATCATGGCGGGCTCCTTGCCGGAGGAATCGAGCTACCCAATTGGCTTCCCCAACCTTCTTATGACGCGCCACCCCTGCGCAAAGTTGCATCAATTCCACAACGCGGCAAGACTCCGCGAGCTCGCCCGCCGCCATGATGAGGGCGGGATGTTTGTTTTGTCGGCTCGCGGGAGAGCGGATCGCTGCCGCTCTTATGCACGGGCAGGTTGCCCGTGCCACGAATTTGGCGATCGCGGCGGCGCAGCGGCAAGTGGTTCGCGCGCGATACTCTTCACCCCTTCGCGGTGGAAACTTCTGCTGCTCTCCCCGATTCCCCGTTTCACCCATTCGTCGTATCGTCCGCCGCAGGCGGCGGGTGTGATGCGCACCCGGCAGGATTCGAACCTGCGACCGTTGGATTAGAAATCCAATGCTCTATCCAACTGAGCTACGGGTGCTCCAAAGGCCGGAGTATACCCGCGCCCGGTTGTTCGGGGAAACACCTGCGGTGGGCAATTCCGCCAGTAGGCGGCCATACCCGCTCCGCGTTGCTGCGCGGAAGCACGGATTCGGTCGCGGGGTCGCGGGGTCGCGGGGTCGCGGCATTTGACTCCATCCACCAGACTGATGATTATCTCCCCCGGCTAAAATTCATCATCAGGAGGACCCATGACCCAACTTACACCCGATCAGCGCGGCCAGTTTGACCGCGATGGCTATCTCATCCTGCCCGGGGTGTTCAGCGCGGACGAAATCCGCCGCATGCGCACCGAGGCGGATTACATCCTCGAACTGATCCTTAATTCCTCCCTGGCCAACAAACGCCGCAGTGGCCGGCTGGACTGGCAGCGGCTGCCGGATGGCAGGCAGATCGTCCGCAAGATCCAGCCCATCAACGACCTCTCCCTCTATCTATCCCGCATCAGCGCTGACCCCCGCCTGCTCGACCCCATGCGCGACATCATGGCCGATGAGCCGGTGCTGATGGAAGAGAAGCTCAACTACAAGCAGCCATTGCCGCAGCCGCTGGAGGGGATCGCCGTCCGCGATACCGATGACCGCTTTCCCATCCACCACGACTGGGCCTACTACTCCGCGCAGAACTATCCGCAGAACATTCTCTCATCCGCCGTCAGCATGGATGACAGCACCGAAACTTCAGGCCCGATCCGGGTCTGGCCGGGCACGCACAAGACCTTTCTCGAACACGAACCCTGCGACATCGGCCTGCAGGTCAAGCCCGGCCTGCTCGACCCCAACGCCCATACCAGCATCCTGGCCCCCGCCGGCTCGGTGATGATCTTTCATTCCCTGCTGGTGCATGACTCGCGCCCGAATACTTCCGGAAAACCCCGCCGGCTGATGATCTACAGCCACTACCCCGCCAAGGCCAACATGGGCTTCGATGTCCGCAACGGCCCGGGAAGATTGACCGAAGCCCCCTGGGAAAGACAATACCTGCGCATGAAGGAGGCCGGCGTGTACAAAGATCAATTCCACGCCCCGAAAGTCCCCGGCTATGAAAATGCCGGAAACTTCTGGACTCCTGCGGAGGGCAAAACCGGCTGAGTACCGCCGGACATACCCGCTCCGCGTTGCTGCGCTGAAGAGCGGGCGAGCGCAGCGACGGGCGATAGAGCGACGAAGCGGGCCGAAATGACTCTTGGCCCTCTGGGCTTCTCCCGGACGATCCGTCGATGAATTAGGGAAGGCCGGTGGTCCTGGTGAATTCGGACAGGCCCTGGGCCCAAGGGCATTTCGGATTCTAAGACTTCTTCAACTGCACATCGCGGAAGCGGATGACATCGCTGGCGCGGGGGGCGGGGGGGCCGGGGAGTTTCAGCACGATTCCCGTCTTCATGAGTTCTTCGCCCCGCATCCTGGCCGGGGCGATCAAACCCTCCACCGATTCCACCCAGTACTCGGCCTTGGGGTCCAGCCCTTTCAGCAGCAGCGGCAGGGCGGCTTCGGGGACCTGGGGTCGGCGGAAGGCCATCACGATGCCTTCGCGCAGGTCGGGGCGGAACAGCTCGAAGGCGAAGGAGCGATCCTTGGCCGGCGAGATCGCGGTCAGCGGGTAAAGATCGCCGTACCAGAACTTGCGGTATCCCTTCACCTCCTCGACCATCTTGCGGGTTTGGTCGGCCGCGAAGCCGGGTTGGCGATAGGGCAGTTGCAGCACCAGGCCCGCCGTCACCACGCTGCGCAGCTCATAGATATCCGGCTGCCAGGCGCAGGGTGTGTGCAGGGGGATATAGAGGCTCAGGCAGACGTTCTGCGCCTGGTGGGCATCCTCCGATCCCTGCTGGCAGTTGATGTCGCTCTGCCACAGCACCACCGACCGCCTGCACATCTCCAGGTCGATTCGCCTTCCGCCGCTGGCGCAGTTGTCGATGACCAGCCCGGGGTTCTTCGCCCGCAGCTCATCCCACATCTCGTACAGCCCTTCTACGTAGCGGATCTCGGTCATCCCCTGGCGGTCGGGTGTGTCGGTCGACCGCCAGGTGTCCAGCGGATCCATGTTGAAGTCGTTGCGGTACCAGTCCAGGCCAAACTCCTTGATGCGCTGCAGCAGCAGGTCGGTGAGCCAGCGGCGGGCGGCCGGATCGTCCAGCTTGAACAGCCCTCCGCCTTTGCCGCCGTTGACGAACTGGGGGTGCTCGGTGGCGATCTGCGAATCCGCGGCGACGCGCTCGGGTTCGAACCAGGCCATAAAGCGCATATCCATGCGATGGCAGGCATCGCTGATGGGCTTGAGGCCGCGGGGGAAGCGCTCGTGTGTCGTCCAGTTGCCCACGCCGTTGGGGAAGCCGCCGGGGAACCATTCGGCATCGAGCCACGAGCCTTCGCAGCCCATATCGCGGGCGGCGGTGGCCTGCTGGATCTGCCCGGCCTCGCAGGACCACGCGGCATCGCCCTTGTAGCGGTCGAAGCATTGCAGGAACGCGGGCAGCGCCACCGGCCGGCCATCTATTTGCGGCGAATAGTGCCGCAGCATGAGCCGGCGGAAAAGGTTGTGGGCATCCATGCGGTCGCCGCGCCAGGCCATCAGCAGGATACGCGGCGTGCGGATCTTCTCGCCCGGATGCAGGATGAGGTGCGTGCGCTCCATGCCCGCGCGCAGACGGGCGGAATCGGGCGTGGACCGCTCGAGCGAGGCCGCCCACTGGCCCGTCCAGCCAATGGCCGCGAACATCCCCTCGTCGCCGGCGGCGATGTTGAAGAAGGGAAAGGTGCCGTTGGACGATCGCCCGCCGGCGGGGGCGAGGTGAATGGGCTCGCCCGGCTTGATGGGGATCTGCAGAGGCTTGAAGGAATCGGCCGAGCAATTGTCGCCGGCGATGCGGTGCAGGACCGCCGAGGGCGCGGCCGGCCCCTCGGCGGGCAGGTTGAGGCGCACGTCGAGGGGCTGAATGTCCTGCAGCACCGGCGTATCCTGCTTGCTGAGGTTCTCGAAGGTCAGCACCCAGTCAACCGCCGGGAAGTTCTTGTAGGCGACCGCGACGGCAACGACCGACAGGCCGCTATCCGGGTCTGTCCAGCGCCCGGTGTACTCGACGCAGTCGACGCGGTCCTTGGTCGCCGCCTCGTGGCGCCAGCGACCCAGGAGTTGCGCTGAGGGGGTCTTACCATAGACGAAGGAGAAGGGGACTTGCCGCGAGCCAAAGAGCAGATCGGCGGCGGGGCGGGTGGTGGAGGGCGCGGTGGCGGAAGTGGGCAAGGTGGCAGGGCTGACGGCGGAAGGAGCGGGTTTGCCGCCGAAGGCGGCGGCCGCCCAGGCGTTGGCGGCGGCGATATCGTCGGGCGAGGCCACGATGGAATCGTAAGGCGCAGCCGGCATTGTCGCCAGCGGGAAGCGCGCCGGCAGCGCGTCGGACAGCGGCCGGGTGGAAGGGGACGCAGGAGCGGCGGCGCGGGCAGGGGGTGAAGGAGGGGCGGCGGGGACAGAGACCGTTCGCCCCAGACCGGCCGACAAGATGATTGTCAGCCCGATGCAGATCCCAACGCGCATGCTTACTCCCTGAAAAATTCCCCAGCAGCCCGTGCCTGCCGAATCATCCTAATCCCGCGCGTCGGGTGGATCAAGCCATCACCCTCCCGGAGCGGTGTGAGGAGGGGTGGGGCTG
>DAIOHQ010000075.1:0-19354 GCA_036744635.1 Tepidisphaeraceae bacterium
GCATCAGCACGACCTTGCGGAGCAGGAGTTGGAGTTGTTCATCGAAGTGGCGCATACAACATCTCTTTCCGGCCGGGCGGATCAAAACGAACGCAAGCTTCCCGCAACTCATCAAATGGTAGGCCCCATTGTTAAGAAATCATAAAGGCGGTGCGAAGTTTTCATTAACCGCTTGCAGTGAAGCGGCGGGAAGAATTATCACCTGCACACACGATCCTCACGAAGAGTTAATGCGCGCGGCCTAGTTTTCGCGTCGCACTGGTGCGGAACGGAAACAAACCCTCTTCAAGGAGACAGCAATGACCAGTTTACTGAAAAAAGCCGCGTTGGCTTTCGTGACAATCGGCTGCGCGGTGGCGTCGGCCGAAACGCGCCTGCAGGGTGGCGGGGCGACATTCCCCAATCCCCTCTATCAGCGGTGGATCAAGGAATATCAGAAGTCGCATCCCGACGTGCAGATCGATTATCAATCGATCGGTTCGGGCGGCGGGATCAAGGGAATCACCGACAAGACGTTCGATTTTGCCGGCTCGGATGCCCCGATGGGAAAGAAGGAAATCGCCGCGGCAAAGGAGCCGCTGGTGCATATTCCCACCGCGGCCGGAGCGGTGGTGCTTGCGTACAACATCCCCAACTTCAAGGGCGACCTTAAGCTCGACGGCGAGACCATCGCCGACATCTATCGCGGCAAGATCACCAAGTGGAACGATGACAAGCTCAAGGCGCTGAACCCGGACGCGAATCTGCCCGCCGACCCGATCACGCCGGTCTACCGCACCGATGGCAGCGGAACGACCTTTATCTATACCAATTACGTCTGCACCCAAAGTGAGGATTTCAAGGGGGAGATCGGCGCCGGCAAGGAAGTGAAATGGCCGGTCGGGCAGGGCGGCAAGGGCAATGAAGGCGTCACCGCCGTCGTGCAGCAGACTCCGGGATCGATTGGCTATATCGAGTTGAACTATGCCCTGGCCAACAAGATTCCGTTCGCGCTGCTGAAGAACAAGGACGGCGAGTTCGTCAAAGCATCCCCTCAGACCGTCGCAAACGCCGGCGAAGGCGCCGTCGATGCGCTGTCGAAGAGCCTGACCGCTTCCATTTGGAACCAGCCGGGCAAGGAAGCCTATCCGATCGCGGCCTACACCTACATCATCGTCTACAGGGACCTTTCGTATCTCAAGGATGAGAACAAGGCCAAAACGCTGGTGGATTTCATCACCTGGGCCACCCATGACGGCGAAAAACTGGCGCTGGAAATGGACTACGCTCCCCTGAGCGAAGGCGTCCAGAAGCAGGTGGATGCGGTCATCGGCACGCTGGAATGGAACGGCAAGGCGATGAAACCCGTGGCGATGGAGAAGTAGCTCGTCAGCCTGCTCACGAGAAGCCAATGCCGCAGATACCCCCCACCCTTGATTATCAGACGATGCGGCCGGCGCACCCGCGCCCGCGCCGGCCGCTGGCGTCTGCGAGGGGTTCGGGGTTGACCGCGGAAAATCTGCTTCGGGTGCTGGTATATGCCAGTGCAGCGTGCGTTGTGCTGATGCTGGCGGCGCTGCTGTGGATTCTGGCACACGCGTCAGTTCCTACGATCAAAGAATTTGGCACGAAATTTCTGACTACCCGGGAATGGCGGCCGAATGAACGCGAGGTGCCGAAAAGAGGCCCGGACGGAAAAGTGATGATGGAAGACGGCGAGATCGTGACCGAGACGATCCCGCCCGAGTTCGGCGCTCTGCCGGTGATCTATGGAACCGCCATCAGCGCATCGATTGCACTGCTGTTCGCGGTACCGTTCAGCATCGGAGCGGCGCTGTTCCTGGTGCGCCTGGCGCCTCGGCAACTGGTGCAGCCGGTTTCTTTCCTGGTCGAATTTCTCGCGGCAATACCCAGCATCGCCTACGGCCTGTGGGGATTGTTCGTGCTGGCCCCATTTCTGCGCCAATACATTGAACCGGGGCTGAATCGGATCTTTACGGTGGTGCCGGGATTGGGATTTCTTCACACCGACGGCGCCCTGACCGGGCGCGACATGTTCTGCGGCGGATTGATTCTCGCGATCATGATCCTGCCGATCATTACCGCTGTGAGCCGGGATGTGCTGCGGGCGGTGCCGCGGGCGCAGATCGAAGGAACCTTGGCGCTTGGCGCTACCTGGTGGCAAAGCGCCTGGGAAATGCTCCGCTACAGCCGCAGCGGATTGTTCGGCGCGGTGATGCTTGGCATGGCGCGGGCGGCGGGGGAGACCATGGCGATCACGATGGTGATCGGCAACAACAACCAGATCAAGTCATCGCTGTTCGCGCCGGCGCAGACGATGTCCAGTTTGCTCGCCAACGAGTTCGCCGAGGCGACTGGAGAGATGCACCGTTCAGCTTTGCTGGAAGTGGCGCTGATTCTGCTGGCAATGTCCCTGGCGTTTAACATCGTGGCCCGTTGCCTGGTGGTCGGCCGCGGGGCGCGCACGGCGGCAGCACACTGACACAGAGCCAAAGATGACGGCCATACCGTATCAATCTTCCCTACGGCGTCCCCGCGAGCGGTCGGCATATGAAATCTACGCGCGCATCAAGAGCTATTGCATGGTGGGTGTGTGCATCGCGTTTACCGGCGTGATCCTGCTGCTGCTGGCCCTGGTGCTTGGCTACCTGATTTGCATCGGGTTCCGTAGCTTGTCGTGGGCGCTGTTCTCGGAGATTCCCATCCCCCACGGCGCGGCGGGATACCCCGGCGGCATGGCCAATGGATTGGCCGGAACCGCAATTCTGATCGGTCTTGCCAGCCTCGTCGGCATCCCAGTCGGCATGTTGGCCGGCGTCTATCTGGCGGAATATTCTGCTGATTCCTGGCTGGCCGGGCCAGTGCGATTCATCGCCGATGTCTTGACCGGCGTACCCAGCATCGTCGTCGGAATTCTCGGCTACGAATTGCTTGTGGTGCCGCTTGGACATTACAACGGCTGGGCGGGCGCGCTCGCGCTGGCGTTTATCATGGTGCCGATTGTGGCCCGCACCACCGAAGAAATGCTGCGGCTGGTGCCGAACAGCTATCGCGAGGCGTCAATTGCCCTGGGTGCGACCAAGGCGCGGACGATTGTGAAGGTCATTTTGCCCGCGGCCACCGGATCGGTCGTTACCGGCGTCATGCTGGCGATTGCCCGGGTCGCCGGCGAGACGGCGCCGCTATTGTTCACCGCGCTCGGAAGCTCTTATATCGAGACCAATCCCAACCACCCGTTTCCATCCCTGACCAAGCAGATTTTTGATTACGCTGGCGGATATTTGCCCGAGCAACAGAAGCTGGCGTGGGCGGGAATCCTGGTGCTGATCGCCTTGATCTTTGTGCTGAATCTGCTGGTGCGTCTTTTCGCCAGATCGGTGCGGGCGTAACGGACGAAGCATGGAGACCTGAATGCCAAACGTCGCTGAACCACAACGAAAGGATCGACCGGTTGTGCGCGAATTGCCCGCAAACCCACCGTCCCATGCCCCCGATCCGCTGGCATCGACCCGCGAAAGTCCGCGCCCGGTCATCGCCGCCGGCACGGAAGTCCATTCCGAACTCGAACGCGAGCAGCACATCCTCTCCATCGAACAATTCCGCCTTTTCTATGCCAAGCGCCAAGCCCTTTACGACATCAACATGAAGATCCCGGCCGGCAAGGTCACCGCCTTGATCGGCCCATCCGGCTGCGGAAAATCGACATTGCTGCGCAGCATCAATCGCCTCAATGATCTCATCGATTCCGTGCGCATCGAAGGCAACATCCGCTTCAACGGCGAGCCGATCTACGGCCGGCACGTCGACGTCATCGAGCTGCGCAAGCGCATGGGAATGGTCTTCCAGAAATCCAACCCCTTCCCGATGAGCATCTTTGAAAACGTCGTCTACGCCCTGCGCATCGGCGGAGAACGCAAACGCAGCGTCTTGAGCGAAGTGTGCGAAAAATCGCTCCGTGGGGCGGCGCTATGGGATGAGGTCAAGGACCGATTGAGCACCAGCGCCCTCGGCCTCTCCGGCGGCCAGCAGCAACGCCTCTGCATCGCCCGCGCCATCGCGGCCGAGCCGGATGTGTTGTTGATGGATGAACCCTGTTCCGCGCTCGATCCCATCGCCACCGCGAAGGTCGAGGAACTGATCTATCAGCTCCGCGGCCGCTACACCGTGCTGATCGTCACCCACAACATGCAGCAGGCCGCCCGCGTCAGCGACTACACCGCCTTCATGTACCTCGGCCGGCTCATTGAATATGGCCAAACCGCAACCCTCTTTTCCAGGCCGCATCTGAAGCAGACCGAAGACTACATCACCGGCCGATTCGGATAATGTGCGCCTTCGCAGCCACGGGGTCTTCCCGCCTGGCTCTTCCTGACTTGCGTTTGCGGCGACGCTCGAAAGAATCGGGCTCATGGCCCGACTGATCGATGTGCCGGTGGTTCTGCGGCAAGTGGGAATCAGGCGCTTCGGTCTGCGCGTTTTCAACGAAGTTATCGACGATCACGTCCTCGTCTATTCCGCGGCCCTGGCCTACTCCTGGTTGTTCGCGATCTTCCCGTTCCTGATCTTCCTCTTCAGCCTCATTCCCTATCTTCCCGGCCGGGATCACACCCACACTCTCGAGGAAATCGAATTTTTTCTAAGGGCAACCCTTCCCGATCAGGCCGAGCGCGCCATCTGGTCTAACATGCAGGAGCAGATCAATGAAATCATCCAGCACCCGGAGCGCGGCGTCGCCATCGCCAGCCTGGTGGTGGCGCTGTGGGCGGCCAGCGGCGGCGTGGCGATGACCATGGCCGCCCTCGACAAATGCTATGAGATCGACCGCCCGCGGGCGTACTGGAAGCGCCGGCCGCTCGCCTTCGGCTTGACCTTGCTGGTGGCGACGCTGGTGGTGGTGATCCTGGCGCTGCTGCCGGTGGGGACGGCCATCAAGAACTACCGACTGATGCAAAGCGAGACCGTCTCCTACTGGACGATCTGGGTGTTCGATCTGCTGCGCGGGTGCCTGGCCATCGTGGCGATGTTTTTCGCGCTGGCCGCCATCTATCACTTCGGCCCGTGCGTCAAGCGGCGCTGGCGCATGGTGACGCCGGGCGCTGTCTTCTGTGTCATCGTCTGGGTGGCGCTGGCGCTGCTGTTTCGCTGGTACATGAGCCATTTCGGCGAAGGAAAATACAACCACACCTATGGCCGGCTCGGCGGTGTCGCAGTCTTGCTATTGGTGTTTTACGTCGATGCCCTGGTGCTTCTCGTCGGCGCGGAGGTGAACAGTGAGATTGATTACGAAGTGCTGAAGGTCGTCCGCGGCTCGCGCGATTTCCGCGCCGCCGAAGCCGGCAGGCCCGCCCTGGCGCAGGAATCAATCGCTGATGAGTGGGGATAATCCAATGGGCCCATTGGTCTGTCGGCTTGGATGCCTCTATATGACCGTGCATGATTAGGCGCGCGAAATGGCGCATGATTACGCACGATCATTTAGAATGCGCGGGAATGACAACGGGGCAAAGGAGATGCGGACCATGCAGGTGAGCGAGCGGATGCGCCAGATCCAGACGATGCTTCAGCGCGAGCCGGACGATCCTTTTCTCATCTACGGCCTGGCGATGGAATTCAAGAAGGCCAGTGCATTGAACGAAGCGCTGGCCGCGTTCGATCGCGTGATCGCCGTCGATCCCGCGTACTGCTACGCCTACTTTCAGAAAGGTCAGACCCTGGAACTGAAGGGAGATTCCGAAGCGGCGCGCAAGGCCTACCAAGCCGGCATCGCCGCCGCCAGCGGCGATGCCCACGCCCGTGAGGAACTGGAAGGCGCGCTGAATATGACGTGGGAAGGCACGAAGGCAAGAGGCACGTAGGCACGAAGGGAAGAGTTGTGTTCACTTCGTGCCTGTGTGCCTCCGTGCCTTCGTGCCTTTCCTATTCCAACTAACCACTGTTGCCCATGGTCGAAGGATTCCTCAACTATCTGAAAACCCCCGAGTGGCGGCGCCAGCACCGCTGGCGCCGGGCCATCTGGCACACCATGTCGCGCATGGGCCTGACCGGCGTCCATGCCCTTCCCCTTAACCGCCGCTGGGTGGAAATTCACCGCCGCGGAATGCCGCTGCACCATCTCGATCCCGCCCTGACGGGATTGAAAATCGTGCAGATCTCCGACCTGCACTACAGCCCGGTCGTCTGGCAGCGCTACATCATTCAGTACCTGCACTGGGTCAATGAACTGCAGCCGGATCTGGTGGTGGTCACCGGAGACCTCATCACCGGCGGCTATCGCTTCGCCCACCGCATCGCCACCATTCTTTCGCACCTCAAAGCGCCCCTCGGCGTGATCTGCACCTTCGGCAACCACGACTACAGCATCTATGGCAAGAATGAGTCCATCGAAGGCAGACGTCGCGCCGATTACCTGGAAAAATGCCTGCTCGAACGTGGCCTGATCGTGCTGCGCAATGAAGTACACTACATTCGCCGCGACGGCGCCGCCAAGCCGCTGGCAATCGTCGGCCTCGACGATGAATGGTCCGGCCATATCGATCCCGACAAGGCGTTTACCGGTGTCGATCCGCAGCTTCCGATCATCTGCCTGAACCACAATCCTGCCAACTGCCTGGAGCTGATGCAATATCCATGGCAGTGGATGCTGGCCGGCCACACCCATGGCCGCCAGGTCGCCACCAGCCGCTTCGGGCAGACGTTTTATCCCAAGCGCTACCGCCACTACACCCACGGTCACTACGCGGTACAAGGCCGCCACCTCTACGTGAACCGCGGCCTCAGCTACGGCCAGCGCGTCCTCGCCTGGTGCCGCCCGGAAATCACCGTCTTCAAACTGAAGCTGGCGGAGGCATGAAAGATGACAAGGTGACAAGGTGGCAAGGTGACAAGGAAAGAGACTGACAGTTCTTCAAATTCCTTCACCTTGTCACCCCCTCACCTTGTCACCTTGTCATCTTCCCTGCTCTCCACCTTCGCCTTGACCGTCCTGCGATCCAGCTTCAATCGCCGCGCGGTTTCTTCATAATTTTGCGTTTGCCCATAGACGATCGTGCAGTAACGCCGCAGCAGCGCATCGGCCGTAAGCGACCCGGCGGCGATGGCGTCGGCCAAATCTTGTGCGCCGTCGCTGTCGCTGTGCGCTGGCCGGTATTCCTTGCGGATCAAAATGTTTACCACGCACTGCTCCAGCTCGCGGAAATTCCCCGGCCAGCCATATTCCTGGCCAAGATGCTCGACGATCCACGCCTCCGTTTCACTGGCCAATTCCTCCGCGGCATCGGGCGCCAGACGGGTGGTGATGAACAGGATCAGGTTCCGCAAATCTCCCGGCGATTCGCGCAGTTGCTCGCGCAGCGAAGGCGTCTCGATCATGTCAGCGCACAGGCGATAGTAAAAATCGTGGCGAAAGCGGCCATTCCGCATCTCCGCCGCCAGATCGCGATTGGTCGCGGCGATGATCTTGCCATGGAAATGCCGCGTGGCGGTGTCGCCCAGACGCTGAAACGACCGCATCTGCAGCACCCGCAGCAGCTTCACCTGAATCTGCCCATCGGTTTCGCCGATCTCGTCCAGAAATACCGTTCCCAACGGCTTGCAAACTTCCAGCCAGCCAGCCCGGTCTTCCAGCGCGCCGGTAAACGCGCCCCGGCGATGGCCGAACAGCTCCGACTCGATCAGCGTCGGCGACAGCGCGGAAAGATTCAGGGCATGAAACGAATCGGCCGGATCGTCGCTGAAGGTTTTTGTCTTGGGGTCGAAGGGAATATACCGCGAAAATGCGATGGCGCGGGCGACCAGTTCCTTGCCGGTGCCGGATTCGCCGGTGATCAGCGTGGTGAAATCACCCATGCGCTCAAAGAGAAAGCGCTGGTAGCGCCGCAGGTCGTGGGTGAATACCGACTGCCAGATTTCCGCGCGCAGCCGCGCGGACCGCAATGACGTGCCGACAATGAACGAATAGATATTGTGAAACGCCCGGCGGATCTGGAAGAAGCCGGCGAAGAGCTGGGCTGGGTCCGGATGTGTCGGCGCTGGCAGACCTGCCGACCCGAAGAAGTGTTCGATGTCGCCAACGAACCGGCCATAAAAGCGCACCGGCCGCTCCGGCCCCTCCGACCGCTTCCCATCACTCCCGGCAATCATCTCCGTGAAAAATGGGACATTGCGATAGTAAAGCACATAGCGCACGAGGTCCTGATAGAGGGAAAGATCGGCCTCGCGCGCCCCGCCGCCATCTCGCCCGCCTGAACTGGCCGGCCGTTCGCACAGCCGCTGCCGGGCCTGCTCCACCAGCGACTCGGCGCCCCGTTGTAGCAGTTGAATGTTGGGCCGCTCGCGATCGATGCGCGGCCGAATGCTCCACACCATATCCTGATCGACGAAATCAGCTCCCAGCGCATCCCGCTCAAATCCGATGCGCTCGGGAAGAAACGGATTGCAATACACAAGCTTGGACAACGCCCGCGCGAAACTCCGCTCGGAATCGGTGAACACTGGCATGGGTTTCCCTTTCTTGGGGGGGGGCAAAGATGCTGTTCATTGAATGTACAACACGTGCGCAATCCATGCCTGCCTAGCGATATGTGGCGACAGGCGAGAGCAAGGGTTAAATCTGCGCAAATTATGGCGTGTAAACAGGTTATAGCAAACTGTGTAGTTACTGCTGCGAGTCGATAGGGCAACGGCATATTGCTCGCTATGGCGGATGGGGGCTGTCAATTTCCGAAGGAGTCCATCATGTTCATTCGCCGCAGTGCATTGATCGCCGCATCCGGATTGATGCTGGCCGCCGGTTGCGAGAGCAACGGCCTGTCGCCGCGCGAGACCCAACGCGGCAACTATTCCAACTATCTCTTCTCGCTCTACTCCGATTATCCCGTCCAGGAAGCGAATGCACCCCAGCGTCTCATGACCCCGTCGAAGGTGGCGGTGGCGCAGATTGGTGAAGTTGCGCCCCCCGCATCGTTTGTTTCCTCACTTCAGAAAGAGCACGCGCTTTTCGCCCAGGTCGAACCCATCCCCGGCGTTTCCGGCGAAAACCTCCCCGGTCCCCGCAGCTCGGATGGCGCTGACGCCGGGGCCGCAAAGCTGCAGATGAGCCGCATGCGCTCGCTGGCCCGCGACATGGGGATGGATTACCTGCTGGTCTTCGGCGGCACCATGGATTCCGATGCCCACGCCACCGGCCTGGCATTGGCGGACCTGACCATCGTCGGCGCCTTCGTCATCCCCAGCCGGCAGATCAAGGCCGAGGCGCGGGCGGCGGGCGCTCTGATCGACTTGCGCAGCGGAAGGGTGGTCGTGTCGGCATCGGCCAACGACCAGAAAACGGATACCGGGTCCGCCGTCAGCGAGGAACAGGCGCACGCGAAAGTCCTCCGCGATCTCCGTGATGAAGTGGTCATGAAGCTCTCCGACAACTTCATCTCCGCCTGCAAAGAGAAGAGCGCGATGAATTTGAATTGATTTGGGCCATACGGATTCTCGCAATTTGAATGTGCAACAGCAGCAAATTACCAGGCAAGGAGATTGATATGAAAACGCATGACAGTGTGAAATCGAAGAATGTGCTGACCGGGATGGTGGCGGCGCTGGCGCTTGTGGTCCTTCTTGCCGCTTCGCCCGTCCGCGCGGCGGGTCTGCTGATCGCCGACGGCGGCAATGGCGGCGTGCTGGAAATCAAGGAGCATTCCGTTCACGTCACCATCAACAACGGCATCGCCGTGACCGAGGTGACCCAAGTCTTTCTGAACACCGAAAACCGCCAGGTTGAGGCCCTCTACACCTTCCCCGTTCCCAAGGGCGCATCGGTGGCCAACTTCTCCATGTGGATCAACGGCAAGGAGATGGTCGGCGAGGTGCTCGAGAAGAAAAAGGCGCGGGAGATCTACGACTCCTACAAGCAGAAGCGCCGCGACCCCGGCCTGCTCGAACAGACCAACTTCAAGACCTTCGAGATGCGCATCTTCCCCATCGCCGCCAAGGCCGAGCAGAAGGTGCAGATCACCTATTACCAGGAGCTGGATTTCGATCACGACTGGGCGACCTACGTCTATCCGCTGGCGACGACAACCGAAAAGCGCATGAACCCCGCGCCGGCCAACGGACGGGTCGGGGGAAAGTTCTCGGTCACGCTGGATGCCAAGAGCGAAATCCCCATCGCCGCGATGGAAAGCCCCAGCCATCCCAAAGATTTCGTCATCGCGAAACATTCCGAAAATTACTATCAGGCCAGCCTGGAAAATACTTCGGGGGACCTGAGCCGCGATGTCGTCATTTCCTATCACACCACCCGGCCTCACACCGGCCTGGACCTGTTGACCGAAAAGCAGGGGGATGAGGATGGTTATTTCGCCCTGACGCTTACAGCCGGCGAAGAACTCGCGGCCGTCAACGACGGTATGGACTACGTTTTCCTGCTCGATATTTCCGGATCGATGAACGATGACCACAAGCTCGATCTGTCGCGCAATTCCCTGGGCGCGTTCGTCAACGCCCTGGGCAAGGATGACCGTTTTGAAGTGATGACCTTCAACGTCCAACCCGCGACGCTCTTCAAGAAGCTCGTCGAGGCCGGTGATGACTCCAAGAAGCAGGCCGGCGATTTTCTCGCTACCCAGCAGGCCCGCGGCGGCACGGTCCTCAATCCTGCGATCACCACGGCATATAAGTACGTCGACGCCAAGCGCCCGCTCAACGTGGTGATCCTCAGCGATGGCCTGACCGAGCAGGGAGAGAGGGCGGCGCTCGATGCCCTGATTCGCTCCCGGCCCGCCAACGTGAAAGTGTTCTGCATCGGCGTGGGAAATGATGTAAACCGCGGGCTGCTGGAATCGTTGGCGCAGGATGCCGGCGGTCTGAGCGCGTTTCTCTCCAACGAAGATAATTTCGAGCGACAGGCCGCGGCATTTCGGCGCAAGCTGATCCGACCCATCGCCACCGACTTGAAGTTCGACTTTGCCGGTGTGAACGTCTACGACGTCGAGCCGCGCACACTCCCCAACCTCTACCACGGGATGCCGGTGCGCATCTACGGGCGCTACAAAGGCTCGGGCGATGGTAAGATCGCCGTCAGCGGCAAAATCGGCGCGGCCGACCTCAAGAAGGCGGTGGATTTCAAATTCGCAAAGCAAGATGCTGCCAATCCCGAGATCGAGCGGATGTGGGCCTGGCACAAGATCGACCGTCTGCTGAAAGAGGGCGACGCCGCCGGCTCACGGGACACGGCCATCGACGAGATCATCCGCCTCGGCGAAGGCTATTCCATCGCCACCGAATACACCTCGTTCCTGGTGCTCGAGAACGACGGCGAATTCCAGCGCTGGCAGATCACCCGCAAGAATGCCCTGCGCCTGGCCCAGGATCGCAAGAGCCAGCAGGCCGTGCGCGACCAGCTTGAAGCGATGCGGAACAAGGCGTCGGCCGACCTCGGCCCCGAGCCGCTGATCAACCGCCCGGCCGACCTCACGCCTCCGGCCGTTCGCAACGACCTCTCCCCACAGGTGCAGGCGCCGCTCAATGCAACTCGGTCGCCGGGGCCGGCGGCGCCCACCTATTCCAGCCCGCGCGGCCGCGATCTCGACATCCGACCCGGCGGAGGCGGCGGTGGGGCGATTGATCCGATCATCGGCGTGATCATCCTCGCCGTCGGCGGCATCGCGGCCTCCGAGTACCTGAAACATGGGCGAGGGGGCGCAGGGGGGGCCAAGCGATGAAGCTGCATCCGACTTCATCGCCGGCCGCGGAGCGCGCAATTGGCGCTCCGCGGCCATTGTTTTCGCCACGTTTTCCCGGCGTCACGATGATTCTCTGCGGCACTACAGCAACCCTGTGGATGCTCCCGCTGGCGTCGTTCCTGCTCGATTACAATCGGCCGTCGATCATCGCATCTCACCAATACGCGCGCCTTCTCACCTGCCATCTCACACACTGGTCGCTCAACCATCTGCTTTGGGATGTGGGAGCACTTGCGTTGCTGGGAAGCTGGTGCGAATGGCAAATGCCGCGGCGATTCCTGCTCACTTTGTTGACATCAGCGGTCGCCATTCCCGCCGCAATCTTCTGGCTCCTGCCGGATATGGAATTCTACCGTGGACTTTCCGGAATTGATTCGGCGCTCTTCGGGCTCCTTGTCACAACACTTGTTGCAACAACTATTCGCCGGCGGCGCTGGCTGACGGCCGCGGCACTGGTTGCGATCGCCGTACTATTTGTCGCGAAACTGGCATTCGAAATAATCTATGGCACGTCATTTTTCGTCAACGCATCGCCATCGCAGAATGCCCTCGGATTCATTCCCGTGCCGCTAGCGCACGCGGTCGGGGCGCTGTGTGGGTGCATAGCCGGTGCAAGCCCCGCATGCACCTGCGGGGTTGAAGCTCGAAATCATCACCTTCTGACTTCTGACTTCTGACTTCTAACTTCTCGCTTCTTCTGCGCCCGCGCAAATTCTGCACGTCTGCGCGCACAGAAAATTTCCGATTGTTCGGTGGTTTTGCTTGTCATCCTCGCGGCCGTTCGGTACCGTGCGTTTCGTCTCAATGGAATGAGAGACACGGGCTTTCACAAACAGTTCCTGTGACGGAGTCGGGAGGCGCTTGAACTGTCCAGCCTTAGCATTCGTTTAGTCCAATGTCGGAATGAATGGGGGTAACGCGTCAATTCCTCTCGGCGCCGCGGCGTCGGGCGGGAAGTGGGTGATCGTCATGCGTCGGCGCTCTGGCTTTACCTTGATCGAACTGCTGGTGGTGGTCGGGATTATCGCCCTCCTGCTGACGCTGCTCTTTCCCGCGATTCGCCGCGTGCGCCGGGCCGCGCTCAACACCATCTGCGCAGCGCGGCTGCGCGACCTCTCCAGCGCCTGCAGTTTGTACAAGGCGGACGGCAAAATTTATCCCCTGCCCAACCGCGCATCGCCGATTGTGCTGCCAGGGGGGGCAGGCACGCTCACTATTGCGGCCGGCCCGCAGCATCTCGATCTGCCACTGCTGAATTTGCTGGCCCGCTATTTCAGATACACCGAGGTCCAGGTGACGACGCCTGCGGTGAACTTGCCGCCGGCGCTGGTCTGCCCGTCCATCGAGGCAGTCGATGCCAATCGTGGTCCCATGGCGTCGACCGATCCTTCAATCGTCTACTATTACACCGGCTATACCTATCTTGCCGGCTTGGATCAGATTGCCCTCGCACCCGCTCCACCGCCTCCAAACTCTTCGATCATTCCCACGCTGCCCATCGTCGGCCCGATCCTCAACCCCCTCGTGGGCTCGTTGCTTTCCCCGCTCAAATCCAACCGCGCCGCCAACCTGCAGGGGACCAAGCGCGCCGTGCTCTGGGCCGATGATCTGCACTGGACGCTTTCCGGCGGATACTGGCAATACCCGCACGCGGCCGGCGCCGTCACCCCCGGACCGCTGCCGATGACCTATCTGAATTCCCGCTCCTGCGATGGCCAGCACCGTGTTTACACCGACGGCAGCGTGGAATGGGTGAAGGGTAGTGAACTCGATTTGAATATTTCCAGCGACGCCGCGCGGAATGCCTCGGCCTCGCTGAAAGACGTGTTGGATACGTATTGGTGGTATTGATGGAGAAGGCACTAAGGCACGAAGGAAGGCAGCTACGAACACGAAGTGGTACGATTCCTTTTTCCTTCGTGCCTCTTGCCTCCGTGCCTTCCTGAAAGTCAACCATGTCCCAAGTTACCCGCTCCCCGCTCTGGAGATACGCCGTCGCGATCGCGACGGTGGTGGTTGCCGTCGGGTTGACGCTGGGGTTCTGGGAATCCGCCCTGTCGCGTAATCCGTTCGCCCTGTTCTACGCCGCGGTGATGTTCAGCGCCTGGTTTGGCGGCCTGGGGCCGGGTTTGCTGGCGACCATCCTGGCGGTCTTCTCCGTGGACTATTTCTTCCTCCCCGCGTTTGATTCCATATGGGTCGGCTGGGGCCAGCTCATACAGGCGGGCACCTTCTCGGCGGTCGCGGTGCTAATCAGCTCGCTCAATGCCACCCGTAAGCGCGCCCTCGAGACTGCCGAAGACGCCAATCGCGCCAAGGACCAGTTCCTCGCGGTACTAAGCCATGAGCTCCGCACTCCGCTGACGCCCGCGCTGGTGCTGGCCGCGTCGCTGGAGCAGGACCACTCGCTGGCCCGCAGCCTCCGCGCGGATATCGGCGTCATCCGCCGCAATATCGAGCTGGAAGCCAGGCTGATCGATGATCTGCTCGATCTCACCAGGATCGCGCGCGGCAAGCTCCAGCTCCATCCCCAGGCGCTGGACGTTCACGTCTTGATCCGCAACGTCATGGAAATCTGCCGGTCGGAAATTATCGCCAAAGAGCTGACAGTTCGCGTCGAGCTCAATTCCGTGCATCCTAACATCAGCGCGGACTCAGCCCGGCTTCATCAGGTGCTGTGGAATCTGGTAAAAAATGCCATCAAATTCACCCCCGAGGGTGGAGAGATCGCGATCCGATCGGGCGATGCCGATGATCGCGTGCGCGTGGAAGTGACCGACACCGGCATCGGCATTGAGCCGCGCATCCTGCCGCAGATTTTCGACGCCTTCGAGCAGGGGGATACGTCGATCACCCGGCAGTTTGGCGGGCTGGGACTGGGACTGGCAATCTCCAAAGCCCTGATCGTCGCCCACAAGGGCACGCTTGTCGCCACCAGCGCCGGCCGCGACAAGGGCGCCACCTTCAGCCTGGAATTGCCGACCACCATGGAATCGCCGGCGGTAGGGGCAGGGGGGGCCGCGCTGCCCGCCAAGTCTCCGCCGCGCCCGCTGGCGGTGCCCCTGCGATTGCTGCTGGTGGAAGATCATGCTGACACGGCGCGGATCATGTCCCGGCTGCTGCGCAGCTTCGAATATGAAGTGCAGACCGCCGACAGCGTGCAGTCGGCGTTGCGCTGCGCCCAGAAATCCAAGTTCGATCTTGTCATCAGCGATCTTGGCCTGCCGGATGGCTCCGGCCTGGAACTGATGCACCAGCTCCGGGAGATGTATCAGATGAAAGGCATCGCGCTCAGCGGCTACGGCATGGAAGAGGATGTCCGCAAGTCAATCGAAGCCGGTTTCATCGCCCACCTGACCAAGCCGATCAACGTTCAATTCCTGCAGGCGACGATTCGGGATTTGGTGTAAATTCCGATGAATATTGCTATAATGCTACCATGACAGCCGACACATTTCGCGACATTCTTGGCCGCAAACCGTTCGAGCCTTTTCGCGTCGTGATGAGCAGCGGCGAGAGCTATAACGTCATGCACCCGGAAATGGCGTTGGTCGGGGCAAAGGCCCTGGTATTGGCACTTCCCGACCCGTCGCGTGCCGATGGCGAACGGTTTGCTTTTTGTTCTTATCTGCACATCGCGCACATCGAGACGCTCAAGCCGTCGCGCGCAGCGTAGTTCCCAAAAAGTGCTATTCATTTCGCTGCTTGGTCTTTTGCCGCATCCCCCATGAATTCCTGCCGCTCGCTGGCTCCGCGCAGGCCGGCCTGCAGGATCATCGCATCCTCTACCTTCACCAGTGGCGTATAGCGCGGATGGCTGCCATCTTTGTATGGATCGTTCCGCGCTGAGTTGTAGCAGCAGATCAGCTCTTCGAGTGATAGTGATACACCTCGCCGCCCAGAAGCTGCTCCATCTTGTCCACCACCTTGTGTGACCGCCCGATCATGCCATAAATGTCGTCGCCCGGATGGTTCCACAAGGACAGCTTGCTCATCTTCCCCGCGGCATCCTTCATCTGCATCGCCTTCTGCTGCATGAGCTGGTCGGCCTTGGCGGTGCGCAGCAGCAGCTCCACTTCTTCATGATTCAGCAGATCATTCACGAACAGAAACCCATCGCGATTGAACGCCTCAACTTGCTGCGCGAATAACCGGCCATCACTCATGCGATCTCCTTAAAACATTGAGACGCGGCAGTCCAGTAGGGTGGGCGTACTCGCCCACCGATTGTCGATGGTGGGCGAGTACGCCCACCCTACTGGATTACTCCTCACCTATCTTCTCTGCACCAGCGGGAGTGTCAATATTTTTGCGGCGTTCCTATACTTGCGGAATGGACATCAACCTGCTGGTCTTGAACGTAGGCAATTCGCGGCTGGCCATCGGCGTCTTCCGCGCCGGCGCGATGGAGCACGTCACGCGGATCGCCCACGCCGACCGCGACCAATGGAAAGCGGCGCTGACCGCGGCGTGGGGCAAGCTCGCCGCCGCCGACTCTCCCGCCATCGCCGCCGCCAGCGTGAATCCGGCCATTTTTGAGGCCCTCGAGCACACCGCCGAGCAGTCGCTTGGCCAGAAAGTCGAGCTTGTCGGCCGCGACATCGAGCTGCCGATCAAGGTGCTGACCGACTCACCATCGGAAACCGGCGTCGACCGCATCCTGAATATCGCCGCCGCCTACGAGCAGATGCAGAAGGCCTGTGTTGTGGTGGATGCCGGCAGCGCGGTCACGGTCGATCTCTGCAACGACGCCGGCGAATTTCTCGGCGGCGCCATCGCGCCCGGAGCCGCCATGATGCTGCACGCCATGCACGAGCAGACCGCGAAGCTGCCGGAGGTGGCCTTGGAAGTCCCCGCCCATCCCTTCGGCAAATCGACCCGCCAGGCCATGCTGCACGGCGTCTATCACGGCATCCGCGGCATGGTCAAAGAGCTGGTGGAAAATTACGCCACCGAGCTGGGAACCTGGCCGGACCTCATCGCCACCGGCGGCGATTCGCCGATTCTCTTCGAGAATTGGGAGCTGGTTCACGCCATCGCCCCCGACCTCACCCTCTACGGCATCGCCCTGGCCTACACCAACCATTACATCAAACACAAATCATAGCCCCGTTCTTCTCCGGCCGACTTGAGGGCTGACACCGAGAAAGTCTGTCATTCTGAACCGTACTCGGTGAAGAATCTGGCAGCGAACGTTCGAGACCAGATCCTTCACCGAGTACGGTTCGGGATGACAATCGCCGTTTGATCCTTTCAGAATTCTGTACTGCCCTTTAGACTCGATAGCATGAAAGCCCGCGACCTGATCAAGCTCGGCTACAAGCCCGGACCGGCCATCGGCGTCGCCATGCGCCTGATTCCCGAGTTGAAGCAGCAGCTAGGCAATGAAGTTCTGCTGAACGATCTCAAGGCGATTCTCAACGAACCCAATGCCTACAAGGAGCACACTCACTGGGCCCTGCTTGCTCAGGCGCTGATCGAGCAGGAGGTGAAACAAAAGACCTTCGAGGAGCGCGCAGCCCCCGCGCCCTATCAGATCTGGGGGGAAGGCTTGGAGGAAGGCGCCGTCGATCAGCTCAAGAACGCCGTCCGCCTGCCGGTGGCCGTGCAGGGCGCCCTGATGCCCGATGCCCACCAGGGCTACGGCCTGCCCATCGGCGGCGTTCTCTCCACCGATAACACCGTCATCCCCTACGCCGTCGGCGTCGACATTGCCTGCCGCATGAAGCTGTCGATCCTCGACATTCCCGTCAGGGATATGCGCCGGCTCGATGAACAGCTCAAGCGCGCCTTGGAGCGGGAAACCATCTTCGGCGTCGGCGCGGAGCAGAAAAAGCCGCTCGAACACGAGGTGCTGGAGGCCGATTGGTCGGTCTCGCCCATTACCCAAAAATATTTCGAGAAGGCCGCCGCCCAGATCGGCACCTCCGGCTCGGGAAACCACTTCGTCGAGTTCGGCATCCTCACCCTCGACAAACCCGATCTCGGTTTGGAGGCCGGCGAGTATCTGGCGCTGCTCTCCCACTCCGGCTCGCGCGGCACCGGGGCGCAGGTGGCTGATTTCTATTCCAAGCTGGCCATGAACCTCCATCCCGAGCTTCCTCCGGAATTGCGCCGCCTCGCGTGGCTCGACCTCAACACCGACGCCGGCCGCGAATACTGGGATGCGATGAACCTGATGGGTCAGTACGCCCATGCCAATCACGAATTGATCCACAAGCGCGTGGCTAAAAACCTGGGCGCCAAGGTGCTGGCCGGCGTGGAAAACCACCACAACTTCGCCTGGAAGGAAGTTCACAATGGCCGCGAGGTGATCGTCCACCGCAAAGGCGCCACCCCGGCCGGCAGGGGCGTGCTCGGCGTCATCCCCGGCTCCATGGCCACCCCTGGCTTTGTCGTCCGCGGCAAGGGCAACGCCGCATCGCTCGATTCCGCCAGCCACGGCGCCGGCCGGCAGATGTCGCGCACCGCCGCCAAAGAAAAGTTCCGCTGGAATCAGTTCAAGGAGCAGTTCCAGCGCGCCGGCGTCCAGCTCCTCTCGGCCGGCATCGACGAGGCCCCCGGCGCTTACAAGGACATCCACACCGTGATGGCCGCACAACAGGACCTCGTCGAAACCATCGCAAGATTCGATCCCAAGATTGTGAAAATGGCCCCCGCCGGCGAAAAACCGGAGGACTGAACCCCGTAGCACGGGTTTTCAACCCGTGCCGAATTGGCCGGTACGTACAAGGACCTCTATCGCATGAACTCTCTCGCTCTCCAGGACAAGACAATCGTCATCATCGGCGGCACCACCGGCCTCGGCCTGTCCGCCGCCAAAGCGTGCATCGTCGCCGGCGCCCGCGTGATCGTCGTCGGCCGCAACCCCGACAGCGCTGCCGCCGCCCAGGAGCAACTTTCCACCAATACCCGCGCCCTGGTTGGCGACGCGTCCGACCCTCAGACCGCCGCCGTCGCCATCGACCGCGCCCTAGCAGACTTCGGCGGCTTTCATGGCTTGTATCACGTTGCCGGCGGCTCCGGACGCAAGGCCGGTGATGGCCCGCTCCATGAGATCACCGATGAAGGCTGGCAGTTCACTTTCAACCTCAACCTGACATCGCTGTTCTATTCCAACCGCGCCGCCGCCAGGCAGTTTCTCAAGCAGGGCACCGGCGGCAGCATTCTGAATATGGGTTCGGTGCTGGGCTATTCCCCATCGCCGAAATATTTCAGCACCCACGCCTATGCCGCCACCAAGAGCGCCGTCATCGGCATGACCAAAAGCTGTGCCGCCTATTACGCCGCCAGGGACATTCGCTTTAACGTCATCGCCCCGGCGCTGGTGGAAACCCCCATGGCCCGGCGCGCCGCCGGCGATGAAACCATTCTCGAATTCATCAAGACCAAGCAACCCCTCGACGGCGGGCGCATCGGAAGCCCCGACGATCTCGATGCCGCCGTGGTCTTCTTCCTGTCCGATGCATCACGATTTGTAACCGGCCAGGTGCTGGCCGTCGACGGTGGCTGGACCGTCAGCGAAGGACAGATCCCGGAGTAAACGTGGGGTGAAATTTCGGCAATAGGTCAGGTTGAAATTTCTGGGTGCCACAGGTCGCGGTACTCCGAGACCTGTGCCG
>DAIOHQ010000076.1:0-19020 GCA_036744635.1 Tepidisphaeraceae bacterium
CAACTCGTGAAAAATCTCCAAACCACTTGACTTCTAACACAGCCGCTCCGTGCCTCCGTGCCTTCCCCATCAAAACATCGCTTGAAACACGCTCTTGCTCATGAAGACCAGGCCCAGGCTCAGCATCATCACCAGTCCCACCCCGCAGGAGTAGCCGGCGAAGAAGACGATGCGATACTCACCCCATTTCTCGCCGAAGCGCTTGGCGAAGTAGTAGCGCCCGATCAGCGCCCCAATGAACTGCAGCAGGATCACATCCGGCAAACTCTGGTCCATGCCGCGAATCACGCCGTAGCAGAGCAGCACCGGCAGGCCAAAAAACGACAGCCCGCTGTAGATCACCAGGGCAATCCCCAGCCCGGCCACGATATACCAGACGTTGAACGCCTCGAAGAACGGGCCGTGTTCCCCGCCGGGGAGCGTGCTGCTGAAGATGGTGGCCTGGCGGAAGGCGGTGATCTCCCACAGCTTCTGGGCGTAGGGGAACGCGCCGCTGGGCACCGGGGCGATGCGCCAGATGAACTGGCTGAAGATGATCGTGGCGACGAGGACCACCGGGAAGACGAAAGCCTCGGCCTTGATCATCGAGGTGATTTTCGTGCCGGTCAGCTCGGTTTGTCTGAAATAGGAAGTCTGCGAGCCGTAGTTGTAGGCCGGGAAGGGGGCGAACCAGATCGCCGCCCCTTTGTAGCCGGTGAGGATAAACGTCGCCTCGCGCACGAACGGGATCTGCACGCTCATGCCGATGATCCCTTCCATCCGCGCTGACACATAGCTGAGGATCGGCGTGTAGACGAATCCGTAAAACAGCAGCACGGTGATCAGGATGGGCATGGTCCTGGCGTTGGCCAGCGGATTTTCGTTGGAGATTTTGATCAGGGCGTAGGCGGTGATGATGGTGGTCAGCGTCGAGGCGACGTAGATCAGGATGGCGATCCAGATGGAGATGTCGCCGCGCCCGGCCGGCGGGGTGAACAGCGCCTTCCAGTTCATGTGGGCGTGGGAGGTGTCATCCAGGTCTTTCTTCTTGCGCAGCAGGCCGGAGAAGACGTGCCAGAACCCGATGACCGCCACCGCCGCCGTCAGCCCCAGGCCCCAGGAGAGATAAAAGTCGAGGTAGTTGGAGTTGATGGTGGTGAGGGCGCCGACGTTGGGCTGCCAGTGGTGCAGGATGCCGTTCCTGTAAAGAATCGGGTTGGCGATCATGGTGACCACCAGGCCGACGAAGCCCCCCACCATCGCCCAGAAGGGCAACACCATGCCGCTGATGATCAGCCCCAGGTTGAAGCTCAGCACGATCGGCACGGCCGGCAGGAAGGTTTCGGTGTTGTTGGTCAGGTCCTTGAAGGGCAGCGGGAAGATGCTGATCGGCTCGGGCAGAAACGCCCCCGAGACCGCCGGCAGGGCCAGATAAATCGCCGCGAACACCATCCCCAGCATCGCCCCGAAGCTGAAGACGCGCCAGCGCCAGGTCTCCTTCCCGCCCGAAGCGTCGGCCAGTGCGGTGATGCCCGAAGCCGCCACCGGCGCCATCGGAAAGGGGAGACGTTCGACGTCGCTGGTCAGGCGGTACATGACGTAGCCGAGGCCGAAGTGGTCCACCCGCTGCAGCAGCATCGCCAGCGACATCAGGCCGATCGGCGTCAGCCAGGCGGCCTGGAAAAAGCTGCGCTGTCCCAGCACATCCGGATTGGTAGGCGACACCCAGGATGGTATTTGAATGCCGAACTGCCGGAACGATTCGCTTTGGGCCAGGAACTGGTTCCACAGCAATCCGGAATTGGCGACGATGCTCGCCCCGGCCATGTAATACAGGACGTAAATTTCCGGCCGCTTCATCACCGTGAAGCTGCGCCGGGCCACTTCGATGAAGAGGATGATCGTCACCCACTGGGCGGCCGAACCGATGTCCGTGCCGATCACCAGGTTCATGTACATGCTCGCGGGCGTCATGATCAGCCCGACGAACAAGCCCCCGATGACCGCTTTCCAGCCGAAGCCCTCCTCCCAATGATCGGGCGGCGGCATCAGGTCGCGGAATTGTTTCAGCTCAAGATCTTCTTTCATCGCTGTGCTTTTCGCCTTCCCATTGCGCCCGCGCCTCAGCCCAGGCGCACCTCTTCACCGGGCACCGTCGTCACCACCTGCGTCTTGGCCTCGTCGAACAGCTTGCGGCTCTCCTCGACATATTCCAGCATGCGCTGCGGCGACAGCGAGCGCCATTGCAGGAACTGCTTGCGCAATTCCGTCAGAAAAGTGCGGTTCATGCGATACCAGCTTCCGTCGTCGCCGCTGAGCCGCTGCAGCACCACCTGCACCTCGTAGATATCCTCAAACTGCCCGGGATGGATCATCAGCATCAGATGCTGCCGCACCCCCAGGTCGAAGGGCGTCAGCCACACCACCGTCTTGAGCCCGCGCGAGGAGCGTTTCTCGGCATCCTCGAAGTTGAACGTCTCCACCTTGCCGGAAGAAAACTTGCCGATGCTCCCTTCCTGGTGGGCGCCGAAGAATTCCGCTAGATAGGCCAGCGCTCCCTGCGCCGCGGTCTTGTTGATGGTGAAGGGAAGCTGGGCCACGATCTCATCATTCTTCGGCAGCGGCACCTTCCAGGAACGCTCGATGCTGGGCGCGGCGATCTTGCTCGCCAGCCGCGCCGGAACCAGGGCGCTGAGCAGCACGATGATTAAGATCAGGCCCATCGTCAGCATCGCGCTGGTTCCGGAATAATTGAGCGTCACGTTTCCCAGCCAGCCCAACTTCAGCAGCGCCGTCCCCACCCCCTGACCAATGACGTATCCGAACACCGTGCCGATCAGCCCGTACGTCAGCGCCTCGGCCACGAACAGCGCCCCGACATGCACCGGCGCCAGCCCCAGCGAGGTGTATACGTGAATCTCCCGCCGCCGCTCGGCGATCGATCCCATCATGGTGTTGAAGATGATCAGTCCCGCGATGGCCAGCGGGATCGCCACCTGACCCGCCCCGCTCACGCTCGACAGGTTGCTGGCCGAGACCATCTTCACGCCGTCCTTGTATCCCGCGAACATCGCCACCGCGAAGCGCTTGCTCAATTCCGAGCTGACCGCCTTCACTTCCTGGTCATCCTTCACCCGCAGCGCCACGCTGCGCAGACTGGGATTGGGCATCAGCCTGCAAACCGAAGCGGGGATCACCGCGATCTGGTTTCCCGAGAGGTGCTCGTAGGTCCCGGACAATTCCGAAGACGCCGCGTCCGCGTCCAGGCTGAACGCCTCCGTGCCGACATAGCTGAGCGCCTTGCCCGAGGCGTCGGCATTGGTGGCCCCATAGTTCACCGGGCAGATCGAATCGCCGCTCAGCGCCAGCATCTTCTGATCGAACTGGTCGGCGTCATAAAGACCCGCCACTTCCAATTCGATTGCACCCAACTGCACCTTGTCCCCCTCCTTCACCTTCAACACCGTGGCGGTTGTCTTGCTGAGATAGATCACCCGTTCCTCGCCTGCCTCCAGGCGCGCGAAGTTTGGAATGACGCTGGCAAGATCCGGGTTAAGTTCCGATTCCCCCGGCGTCAGTCCGAGCATCGCGTTGGCCGCAAAGACCCGCGGCTTGCTCTCCCCTGCCACCGCGCCGCTGGCCACCACGTGATACTGCTCGCGGGGGTCGGCGGCGTTGGCGTTCCACCAGCGCTGCACCAATAGCCACTGCGGATGCTGCCGCAGATGCTCGCGCAATACCGCGTGCAGATTTTGCAGCGTCACCTCCGGCAGCGGCCGAAATCCGCGCTGGCGAAGCATGATCCCCTCATACTGCGAGCGAATCCCCGTCTCCAGCGTCGTCGTGTCCAGGTATTTCGATGCGCTGGTGAAGCAGAGCACCGCGAAGGTGATGAGAATGATCGTGATGGAAGTCAGCGCGGTGCGGAACTTGCGCTTGCGCATGTTGGCGATGCCCAGCAGCACCGCGCTCATCAGCACGCTGGCGCGGGCGAAGCTGGTCGTCGCCGCCGTTCCCCGGCCGCTGCGCAACCGCTTCAATTCCGTATCGAACTTCCCATAAATCACCCCGATCACCACCAGCGACATGAGGATGATCGCGAACGCCAGGATGATGATCAGCGGGCTGGCAGAGATCTTGAACGCCGGATGAAAGCTCCACAGCGCCGCCGTCATCACCGCGAAGATTGCGAACGTCCAGGCGATCTGCTTGTAGACGTTGGTCGAACCGATCACCAGCCGTTCCATGCAGAACGAGAACGGAATGCACAGCAGCAGCAGGAAGATCGCCGCGCGAATGACGTCGTTGGCCATGTCCTTGGCCGCCGAATAGACCCGGGCATCGCGCGCCCAGGCGCCATTGGCGGAATCGATCAGCTCCGCCGCATCCTGGGCGCGGAACATCCCCAGCAATCGCTGGGCAGACGGGTCGCCCATGGCATTCAGCAGCCGCTGCGCCGGATAGACATCCCGCGCCTGCGAAAGCTGCGACGCCGCCTCGCTCTGCAGCGCATCCAGCAGGCTGCTCGACACGCCCGCCTTGCGATAATCCTCCAGCCGCAGCGCATCCAGCGTCCAGAAATCCCGTGCTGTCTGCAGCGCCAGCGGGCCCAGGGAATTCAGTTGGTCCACCGAAAATCCCCGAGCTGCATCCATCGGATCGTTCAGCCGCTTGCCGGCCGGCGCCTGCATGTTCAGCAGCACCAGCCGGTTTCCCACCCGCCCATAGCGGAACAGCAGATGCGTGCTCACGTCCGGCTCGACGAAACCAGCCATCATCTGATTCGACAGAATCAGGTTGAAGCGCTGCGGCACGTCATTGCGCCGGGCGTCCAGCGGCGTCAGCTCGGTGAGGTCCTGCAGAAAGCGCGGATCGTATAACCCCGTCAGCGAAAACTCGCGGCAATGAAACACCACGCTATGGCGCGGGGTGATGTCGGTAAACGTGTCGCCGTAGGGAGACATGTCCCCGGCCTGGTTCCCCATGTCGCTGCAACTGGTGATCTCGCCGGTGTTCTTCTCCACCTGGTAGACCTGGGCGATGAGCCAGCGCTCATCCCACTGCACGCCGCGGCCCAGCCCTTCAAAGATGTAGCGCCCCTCGGCATCGCTGTCCACCACCTCCGAGCGCCGCACCCCCAGCGTCCACGGCACCCGCCGCATCTCCGGCATGAAACCCGCGCCGCTGCAGTAGTAATACGTCGCCAGGAAATCCTCGCGGGGAAGATCGGGCACCGGCCGACCTGGCGCCGGGCTCACCACCTGCCCCTCCAGGAAATTCCGCTGCCAGCGAATCTCCACGGGGCCTTTGAATTTCGGCGCGTTCCACGCATTGAACAGCAGCGTTTTCACCGCCGAAAGCTGCTTGAGGATCTTGTCGACGTCGATGTGCCCCAGCGTGTCGGTGGGCGTATCCCGGCGCAGCCGCAGATCATCCAGCGTGATCATCGAAAACGCCGGCACCCCCCAGTTCATGCACATCTCGCTCGGCAGCGCCAGCGGCGCGCACAGCCAGCTCGCCGCCGACCGCGACCCGGTCAGCGGGTCGAGATCAATGACAGCTTTGACTTCTCCCCACCATGCCGCCTCGGGCTTAGCCTCACCGAAGGCCGCCACCTGCTTGTTCAGCCAGTCCCGGAAATCCTGAATGTTCGCCAGATGCGCGGTGCGCTGAAACTGCCCGAAATACATCGGCCCCACCCGCACGCCCTGATCGGACAGGTCCAGCCCCACCACCAGCTCCAGCAGCCGCGAATTGTTCGAGCGCTCATCGGGATTGGCATTGCGCTGCAGCCGGTCCGCCAGCCAGCAGTACAAGTCCACCCGCCGCTGCAGCGCTGCCCGCCGCTCCCCGTTTTCTTTATCCAGCCGCGTCAGCCGATCCAGCGTGCGCTTCATGTACGCCAGCGGCGCATCCCCGGTGAGTTGTCCGGGATTCTGCTGGAACTGGAACTTCAGCGCACTCAGTTGAATCTGCTCCGCCTCCAGCCCCGCCAGCGCCTCCTTGTGCGCACCCTTCTCCGCCTCCGTCTGCATTTGCTCGGGCCTGATGATCCGCAGGCGGAACAGCTTGTCCTGAATATCCGATGAATCGGTCTCGATGATCTTGACGATGCGGTCGATCAGGCTCCGATCCTTGACGATGTCCAGCTTTTCCGGCGAAGCTTGCAGTACCGTCGCCCGTTTCAAATCCGCCGTCACCGCCTGCTGCGCCTCATCCACATCCTGCATCAGCTTGCGCCACATCGCCGGCGGGTCGGCCAGCGCCATCATCATGTTGCGCATCCCCTGCATCTGAATGCTGTCACCGCCGCCAAAGCAGACAAGCACCGGCCGATTCAGCGGCCGCGCCGCCAATTCCCGCAGCAGCGCCAACCCCGCCGCCGTCTGCACCGCCTGGCTCGCCCCCGGCGAAAGGTCCGGCACCATGCTCGATGAATCAAACGGCACCGTGATCAATAGCGCCCCCGGCGGCGTGCTCCCTTCCCATCCGGCCGGCGCGGGATTCACCGCGTGCCCCACCGCCCACTGCGCTGACAGCGGAAGCTTCTCCACCTGCTTCAACAGCGGCGACTGCACCAGGGCGTAATAATTGACCGCCTTCTTCTTCACCCAGTTGACGCTCGCCTGCAGCGTCGCCGTCCCGGCATTTCCCTTGCGCAACGCATCCGCCAGTTCCCCCGCCGGCAGGTAAAACCGCGGGATATTCACCGGCACGAACTGCTCGTGCGCCTTCAAGTCGGCATAAGTTGTGTCCTTCGTCCCCAGCACCAAAATCGCCTTGGCCCCGTAATAGCGCGCCTGCGTCCATGCCGGCCCGGCCGACGCCTCCATCACCGCGATCTGCCCCATCACCTCAGCCGGCCTGATCTCGTTGATCCCCGCCGCGCCGATGTACACCAGCTTCCCGGTAATTCCCTCCGCCGGCGTGGCGTTCAGCCGAATCTGCGCCGGCCAGAATGGATAAATCCCGCTGCTCTTCCCCTCCGTCTTCCCCCCCGCCCCCCCTGCCAGCGTGATCGTCGCCGATTCCGTCACCGGCACCATCAGGGAATACTCATGCTTCTGCAATTCCACCCCCCCACCGGTGCGCTGATTCAATTCCGCGACTTGCTCCTCGATGTACTGCGCTGTCTTGTAATACCCCTCGCTGCCCACCACCCGGCTGGGTGAGGCAGTGATCGTCTGCAAATCCCGCCGATACTGCTGGGCGTCGATCTCCCCCCGCGCCGATCCCGCCAGTCCCAGACAGAGCAGCGCCGCCAGCACCACCGCCAGCGCCCTGCCCGCCGCCGGCCATGATTCCGCCGGCGTCGTGCCGCCGCAATGAGATAAATTCTCTGTTCGATTGCTCACGCGTCTTCCACTTTTGAGAGCTGCCGAGTTTCCCGCGCATCCGCCTGGCGCGACCGGGGCATTATGCACGTTCGGTTTCCATTTAGCAAAACCGCCAAAGTTGGATGAGCACCTGCAACTCCCAATTCTGGTGGGGCAGATCATTCCTGTCCGCCACACCTGTTTAGCCTGCTCGCTTGCGAGCCGCGGTTCCGCCGCGTGCATTCCCAATTCTGGTGGGGCGGACATTCCTGTCCGCCACGGCTGGATGAGTGCAGGTGTACTCACCTGTGCGAATCCAGCCGTATCTCCTCGTGCTGCCGAACTTGTCGCCGGCGCAATCAGCGCTGGCATTCTGCGCAAGCTCCGCTAAGATGCTCCCGCCGGCACGAGACTGAAAGCTTTGCAGCGCCTATTATTGCTGGTTCACAAAGGCGCGGAGGCGCCGGATCGCGGGCGCGGGCGGGGGATCGCCCGTGTCCCCGCAGCGGGAGGGTTCAACCCACAGCTTCTGGAACAGTACCTGGAAAATTCAGCCACCCAGTCACCTCCCGCCCGGAGTTTGCTTTACTCCAAAAGCGGCAAGTGACGATACTACTTAAAGCGAATGAGCGCTATGACCCCACATTCTTCCCCCAAGGATCGGCCAACGGTCACCCTCGGCATCCCCAACGGCGACCGCCGCCGCGAAAACCGCAAGCCCCTGCAGTCGCGGGCCACGCTGACCATCCTCGACGGCCCCACCGCCAACAACACCTACGACATCCTTACCCGCGACCTCTCCCTCAGCGGCGTCTCCTTTCTCCTGCGCGACTCACTGCCCGTCGGCCTCACCTGCAAGATCGAAATGCCCGGCTCCGGCAACTCCACCGCCCGCCATTTCTGCGAAGTCATCCGCTCCCGCGCCGTCTCGAACGGCCGTTACGAAATGGCCGTGCAGTTTCGCAAGCAATGATCAGGCAACTCCCGTTGGTGGACAGCGAAGTCAGAGCGTGCAGCAATTTCAAACCCAGCGAGCAAGATCAGTGACTGGCTACGATGGCGAGCGATAGAAGTTATACCAGCCGATGGTGGTGCTCCCGTATATCGTGGGTGTTATTGCTTGCCGGATGCTTCACACCCGTAGTGCGCACCAGTTGGTTTAATGGACCGGCCATGGTGCCAGGCTTCCTGGTGCTGATCATATGGCTGTTTGGAGATGATCCCTATTTATGGGGATTTCGTGTCGCCATCATCGGTTTTGTCGTTAGCCCGTTGTTTCCCTACCTCAGGCAAAAAACTCGCAGTCAATTGTGGCGGATACCCCCGCTCGTTCTCCTGTTCCTCTGGGTGCCTCCGCTCTGGGACCCCACCCACTTCGGACATTATCAAGTGGGATATTATGTGTGGCTGCTCGCCTTCACGCTGGCATTCGTTGGGACGCAACTGCCCATTTCGGACGGAACGGGATCACGCAACAGAGGTTTCGAGGTCTTGCCGCCGAAGAGCAAATAGCGACTTCCTCCGCATATTGCATCCCTGCCCCATCCCCGCCAAAATCCCCGCCATGGATTTTTTCAACTACAAGAACGGTGAGCTCTACTGCGAAGACGTCCCCGCCGCGAAGATCGCGGCCGAAGTCGGCACCCCCGCCTACGTCTATTCCAAGGCCACGCTTCTGCACCACTACCGCCAGATCGCCAGCGCCTTCGCCCCGGTACACGCCACCGTCTGTTACTCGATTAAGAGCTGCGGCAACATCAACATCTGCAAGCTGCTGGCGGCCGAAGGGTGCGGCTTCGACGTCACCAGCGGCGGGGAACTCTTCCGCGCCCTCGCCGCCGGCGGCGATCCGAAAAAGATCATCTACGCCGGCGTCGGCAAGACCGATGTCGAGATCACCGATGCCATCAATGCTGGCATCGCCGCCTTCAACATCGAATCCGAAGAGGAAATCGAAAACATCGACCGGGTGGCCGCCTCCATCGGTAAAACCGCCGTCGGCGCCATCCGCGTCAACCCCGATGTCGATCCCAAGACCCACATCAAAACCACCACCGGCAAGAAGGAAACCAAGTTCGGCGTGGACATCGAACGCGCCGAGCGGGTCTTCGAGCGCTACCGCAACCTGAAAAATCTGCGCATCGGCGGCATCCACATCCACATCGGCTCCCCGGTCTACGAGATCCAGCCCTACATTGACGCCGTCACCAAGGTCACCGCCCTCATCGACCGCCTCACCGCCCGCGGCCACAAGATAGAATGGCTCGACCTCGGCGGCGGCTTCGCCGTCAACTACGAACGACCCGACCAGGCCCTCCCCATTACCGAGCACGCCAAAGCCCTGCTGCCGCTGCTCAAAGACAAGCCCTACAAAATCGCCCTCGAGCCCGGCCGCTATATCGCCGGCAACGCCGCCATCCTCCTCACCCGCGTCCTCTACCGCAAAACCGGCGGAAGCAAGCAGTTCGTCATCGTCGATGCCGGCATGAATGACCTGATCCGTCCCACCCTGTATGAGGCATATCACTGGATCTGGCCAACCAAACCCAATCCTGCCGATGTCCCCGCCGAGCGCCGCAAAGACCTCAAGCCCCACGATGGCGAGGTGGTGGACGTGGTCGGCCCGATCTGTGAATCGGGAGATTATCTCGCCCAGGGCCGGCCATTGCCGCACGTCGGCCGCGGCGACCTGCTCGCCGTCTTCACCGCCGGCGCCTACGGCTTCGCCATGAGCAGCAACTACAACAACCGCCCCCGCGTCCCGGAAATTCTGGTGGATGGCAGCAGCTACAAGATCATCAGAAGAAGAGAAACCTACGAAGACCTGGTGGCGCCGGAGCGGGTGTAGTCATATCCGGGGCTGCTGACGGCACCACGACGAGTATGCGGACATACAGGAATGTCCGCGCCAGCAGATCACGACAAAGGCGCTGGATATTCCAAGCACGTTTCCGTTGTCGCATCTCATTTATGCAGTTCGTGCAGCAGGTGCTTGAGTTCGGGGAGGATGAGTTTGCTCATCGCCAGCTCGACGGCCTTGGTCGAGCCGGGCATGCAGAAAATCAGTTTGCCGTTGGCGATGCCCGCCAGGGCGCGGCTGAGCATGGCCCCGCTGGCAATCTGCTGGTAGCTCAGCATGCGAAACAGTTCACCGAAGCCAGGCAGTGGCTGGTCGAGGCGCCTTTCCACGACGGAAATGGTCTGATCGCGCCGGCTGATGCCGGTGCCGCCGTTGGTGAGGATGACATCCACATCGCCGCGCTGGATCAGCGAAGCAAGAACCGGATCGAGCTGCGCTGGATCATCCTGGATGATCTGATAGTCAACGATCACGTGCTGCGACTCACTGAGCAGCTCGCGGATGCGGGCGCCGCTGGTATCGGTTGCTTCGGTGCGGGTGTCGCTCAGGGTGAGGATGGCGCAGCGGGCGGATTCGGTTTTCGCCGCCTGTTGGTGCTGTTGATAGGCCATGTCATTTCCGTTTGGCGGGAGGGGCCGGCAGATACGGCTCGGCCGCCAGCCGACCTTCCTTGCGGACGATCCGGAACCAACTGTTCTCGTATTCCAGCGCCTCATCGAGGCGATCGGGGCTGCTGCGCGAAATACCCACCAGGTCCTCCACCGCCAGGTCGCCTCGGTAGATGCGCAGGAAGGGTATGCTTTCGCGCGGGAAACTGCCTTTTTGCGGGCCAAGGGTGATGGTCTGGCCGGGCTGAATCAGCTTGCCCCAGTGCATCGACGATTTTTCCGGAGCGCCGATGGCAATGTGCTCGGGTCCATCCCAGTGTTCCTCCACCGGATTCTTCACCAGCCCGGCCGATAGCACATCGTGGGTGTTGTTGATGAGCGTGACGCGGACGGTGTAGGTCTTGGTCGAGCAACCAAGCAGCGCGGCGGCCAGCAGACAAATGAGGGGGCGAAGGGAAAACAGGGGGGGTCGCAGATGCATGGAAGCATCATACCGTAGCGCCGCCCAAGGTACACCGTCGACCGGCAATCGGTCAGTTTGAAATTTCTGGGTGCCACAGGTCGCGGTACTCCGAGACCTGTGCCGCGTAGCGACGCAGTAAGACACAGGTCTTCGAGTACGCCGACCTGTGGCACCCAAACTGACCCGCTACCCGACGCGATCACCGCATGACGGACTTATACCAGGCTAATGTCTCGGCCAGGCCTTCCTTGAAGCTCACAATCGGCTCGTATTTGAGCATGGCGCGGGCGCGGGTGAGGTCGGCGTAGGAATGCTTGAGATCCCCGGCGCGCTCGGGGGCGTGCAGCGCCCTGAGTTGCGCGGCGCCCAGCGCCTCGGCCATCATTTCCGACAGGACATTGACGCTGATGCGGCCGGAAGTGCCGACGTTGATCACTTCCCCCGCGATGGGCTGCTCGCGGCGGGCGGCGAGGAGATTGGCATGCACGGCATTGTGGACAAAGGTGAAGTCGCGCGACTGCTCCCCATCGCCGTAGATGGTGGGGCGCTCGTTGGAAAGAAATGCTTTGGCGAAGGCGGCGATCACCGCGGCGTAGGCGCTGTTGGCGTTTTGCCGCGGGCCGAAGATGTTGAAATAGCGCAGGGCGGCGGTGTCCAGGCCATAGCTGGCGCTGTAGGCTCGGAGCAGCGCCTCGCCGGCGGCTTTGGTGGCGGCGTAGGGACTTTTCGGCAATACCGGCATGGTCTCGATCCAGGGGACGCCATTGTCGCCGTAGGCGCTGGAGCTGGCGGCGAACATCACCCGCTTGACGCCGGTGGCGCGGGCGGCTTCGAGCACGTTGAGCGTGCCGTGGGTGTTGACTTCGTTGTAGAGCGCCGGCTGCTCGACGCTGCGCGGCACCGAGCCCAGGGCGGCCTGGTGAAAGACGAAGCTGCAGCCTTGCATGGCCCGCCCCAAGACATCGCGATCGAGGATGGAGGCCTGCACGCGCTCGACCGGGCCGAAGCTGGCAACATTCTCCCAGGCCCCGCCGGAAAGATCGTCCATGGCGACGACCTGGGCGCCCAGGGCGCACAGCGCCTCGGCAAGGTGAGACCCGATAAAACCGGCCCCGCCGGTGATCAGGACGCGGTTCTGTGAAAAAAAGTCCCCGTGAAGAGAACGCCAGTCGGTGCGTGATTTTCCTTGCATGTCGGAGTTATATCGGCGAAATGGCGCTGCGGATACGGTCGCGGAAAAATTGCTGGGCGCTCGGCTGCAGCGCTTGTTTGTGGGGAATGGAGCGATGGTGCTTCCAACGTGGCATGGGGCTACCAGCCCATGCGCAAGAAGCGCAGCGCTCCGCTCCTCAGTAGCACGGGTTTCCAACCCGTGCCAGATACGCTCCGATGGCAGAAGTGTGTGACGTGCCACGCCGTCTGGCACGGGGCCGTATTGACTCGGCAGCGGCAGAACGCCGATGATAGTCTACTGCGGCCGGCGGCCGGCGGGCGCGGGGCGCGAACGGAGTCTTGCGATGCGAAATATGATGTGGATCGTGGCGGTGATGATGACGGCGGCGGCGGGGTGGGCGCAGACGACGCAGCCGACCACAAAGCCGGCGGATAAATTCGACAGCGCCAAGAGCAGGACCGACCAAATGCTCAAACGCCCCGGCGATGTGGCCAAGCCATTGCAGCCGGGGGAATCCGGCGCGGTCGATCAGACTAGCGGCGCCGGCGCGGTCTCCCCGGGAGCGCCGACGGTGAAGCTGATGCGTGAGGGGGATTACATTCGCGACCGGGTCGGCCGGCTGACGCGCGGCGCCGATGGCCAGCAGTGGGAATTCACCTTCGACGCCGACGGCAAGGCGATGCAGGATCCGCCGATGGTGCTGATTCCGAACCTGATGCTGCTGGGGATGGAAAACGCGGTGACCGGCAACCAGCGCGACCTGCGCTTTCGCGTCACCGGCATGGTCACGGAATATCGCGGGCGCAATTACCTGCTGCTGGAAAAAGTGGTGGTTGTGCCGGATGTGACCCAGCCGTTGAAATGAGCGCGGGAGGGCGGTCATTCCGCGGTATCGGCCGGCGGCGGGCCGGCATCTTCCACTTCGCCGGCATCGGCGGCGCCCTCGAAATCCATCAGGAAAATGATCCGCTGCATGGCCTCATCGCCGATGCGCTTGCGCAGCAGGTGGCGGGCCTTGCGCACGCCGGTGCGGCGCGAGACGTGCGAGATGACGATGGTCTTGTTCTTCAGCCCTGGAAGAATTTCCAGAAATTGCTCGAGGTGCAGGTGCCGCCCGGCCTTGGCCTTGGAGCGGTGGGAAGCCTCGAAGAACGTACACTCGGTGATAAGAATTTCCGCATTCTGCACATCCGGCTGATCGAATACCGGCCCGGCCGTGGTATCACCCAGAAACGTCACCAGCGGGACTTCAACCCGATATTGAATCTCCACGCCGCTCTTGCGCAGGGCGGCGATTTCCGGCCCGCTGAGCGGCAGGTATTCCGGCTTGAGCTTTTCGCGCACGCTGATCAGCGAATAGCCGAGGCTTGGCCCGCCGTGATGGGTGGCGAGGGCGCGGATTTCAAAGTCGCGGCGCACCTGGTGCGTGCCTCCGGCCACCATCGGAATCAGCGTATATGGGGTGCCCTGGCGTTCGACATCCCGCCAGCAGCGCAGCATCAGATCGACCGATTTCTCCAGTTCCCGCGGCAGCAGGATGGTGCCCGCCTTCATCCCCTGAAAATAGCGCTGCGAGAGGTAATAGGGGATGCCGGCCAGGTGATCCATATGGCCATGGGTGATGCAGACGATGTTGCTGGTGAGCGCGAAATGGGGGGCCCGGCCAATGTCGAAGCACACATCCAGTTCCGGAATCTGGCAGACCGTCTCCTCGCCCGCCACGCTGTAGCCGATGAGATGAAGGCTGCCAAGGGGAATCTTGGCGAACTTCTGAACGAGAAAAGATTTCTGCGCCGGCTCGGACATTCTGGCGCGAAAGTTACTGGCTTGGGGGGATTGTGTCGAGTCAGGAGAATCTGCGGAGGCGCAGAAAGGTTTCAGTAGTCCTCATTGACGGAAATTATTGCCTGGATGGCCTAAGGTGTGGGAGGGATAGAGGAGCAATTCGCTCCTGCTCGATGGCGCGAATTTGTTGTTGGCTCCAGAATGGGGGGAGGTCCTGCTGGATACGGTTGGTGATGCGCAGGAGGATGAAGAGATAGTTTACTCCTATGCCAAGCACCGCTGCGGCGATGATTATATTGCGGACCGCGGGCTTGGACTGGCGGGCGGCCTGGAAGGCGAAGGCGAGGCCGATGATCCCCAGGCCGGCGATTTCGACGAAGGCGCGCAGGCCGAACGAGGAACCAAACCACCATGCCTTCCAGGAGGCATTCAGATACCAGAGCAGGCCAAAGGAGAGGATGAAGCAGACCAGCAGCGGGTCGCGCCAGCCCCCGCCTGCGCCGCCCGCGCGGCGGGCGATCATCTGCCAGATGATTCCCCCGACCGCCAGCAGCAGCACCGGCGACCAGAAAAATAACCCATGGCGGTCGGAGAAAAGCACGTTCCAAAGATGCGGATGGAAGAGGTTAAACCCTTCTTCGGCATCATAGCCGACGGCCTGCACTCCACCGGCCGAGGGCTTGTCGGCCGATCCTAATCTCATGATCGCCAACTGCACGAGCAGCGGCGCAATGCACAGCAGTGCAGCAGGCAGGATGGCGAGAAATTCCTTAAGCAAACCAGAGCGAACGATCCTGACCAGCAAGTACACGAAAAACGGCAGGAGAAAAGCACTGGTGAGCCGACAGGCCAGCGCCATGGAAACGCAGAAGGCGATCAGCAGGATGCGCCCGGTTTGGATGCGGCCATCCTGAAGATCGAGGGTGATGCGATCGAAGAGATAGACGGTCGCCACCACCCAGAACGCCCCCAGAGCGTGGGCCATGAACGGCTCGCGGAAGCAATACCACAGATAATTCGAGCCCAGCCAGAAGCAGAGAATGCCGGCGAGAATGGCCGGGCCGGAGACGCGGAAATGGCGGGTCAGCAGGCGGTCGCACAGCACCATGGTGTAGATGCACAGCGCCATGATCCATGCGAAACAGAGCGGCTGGTAGAGCAGCGAATAGCCGTTGGGGGCGAAGACAGCGCTGCCGGTGATGCCATGGCAGATCAGGGTCAGGCCATGGGCGACGATGAACATCGGCGCCAGCGTGATCGCCACGCCGACCTGGTGGCGGTTGCGCAGAAAGCTGGGGCCGACACCGCGATTCCCCTGGCCTTCGAACTGGATTTCCATCTGGTTGCTGAAGTCCAGGTCGTGGTCGATCAGCAGCGAGGGAAGATAGGCGTAAAAACCGGGGGCATCGTTGACGAGAAAATCGACGCGGGCGCCCCTGGCGTAGGCCTTGACCGCGAGCATGGCGTAGCCGAGCAGGAACAGCCCGATGCCGACACAGATGTAAATGCGGAAGCGAAGCGATTCGCGGTCGAAGCGCGAGGGGGCATCGCTACGGTGCTGGATGGGCAGTGGCTGGGTCGGGGCGGTAAGCTGCATCGGACTGTTGACTCCAAACAGATTCACGGCGCGGCGTTGGATATTTTGTCGATAAAGGCCGCGGTCTCAAGCATTTCTTCGGCAGAAATCGGGGGTGACGATTTGTTCTGCAAGGACCGATAAAAGCGGGCAATTAGTTCGCCAAGGCCGGGGTACGCGGGCTCGCGGCGGACGGCGCGGGCGAGAAGGTTGGCCGAGGCGGTTGTAAGCAGGGTCGAGCCAAACAAAAGGGGACGGAGCATCTTGTTCAAAGGTGAAGGATCCCCCGTCTCAACCACGCAATAGCCGTGGAAGAAATCGACCAGCGCGGTTGCCGAGGCGCCCGCGACGAGCAGTTCATTTCGCGTGGGACGGGCGCGGAGGCTGATGGTGATGGTCCAGCGGATGTTGCGGCTCTGGCCGGTGACCACGAGGTCGTCGCTGGTGAAGGTGAGGGTGCGGGAATCTTCGTCGGCGAGAGAATCGCCGAGCAGCGGCCGGAAAAGCGAGACCGGGTGCGGCAGAATTTCCAGCAGAATGGCTTTGCGTTGCGAGTCGGTCTTGCCGGTTCCGCCGGCGGAATACGTGGTGTAGTGCAGGGAGACGAGCTCGCCGAGATCCGCACGGTGGCCGAGCAATTTCCTGAAACCGCGCTGAAATGGGAACTGGTGGACGGGATTGATGTACAACCCCTTTTCCTCCGCGAGGGCGAGAATCTGCTGGGTTTGTGCCAGGGTCGCGGCAAGCGGCTTTTCGACAAGGAGATGCTTGTCGGCCTGCAGGCACTGCGTGGCCAACAGCGCGTGGTTGTCGATGCCGGTGCAGATGTGAACAATGTCGATGGCAGCGCTGTTTAGCGCTGACGCGAGATCGCCGAAGACGGCGGCGCCGCGGTGGCGGCGACGCAGCGCCTCGGCGGCGGCGGCGTTAGTGTCGATGATGGCGGTAATCGTGGCCCCGGCTCTGGCGGCGCAGCGCGCGTGCCAGCGGCCCATCAGGCCGGCTCCGAGGATGGCGATGTTGAGTGGCACGGTTGTCTGGTGGCGATTGCGGCGCTGGTCAATACTTCATATCGACTGGTTGGCGGCGGGCGCTGGATTCGTAGGCCGCCAGCATCAATGCCAAGGTACGGCGATTGTCGTCGGCGCTGCACGGGGGCGTGGTGTTGTTCTCAATGGCATCAAGTAAGGCTTGCAATAACTTGCTGGTTGCAGAGGCAAAGATGTCGATGGGATCTTTGGCAATTTTCTGGAACTTCTCGCCGTGATAGAGCCGCGCCCGGCCGCCGAGCGAGACATCAAAGTTCACATAAGGTTTCCGCTTCCCGCCACGAACGCCGGCGCTCAACTCAATGCCGCCGCCGAGATGGGTTTCGATGTATCCGGCCGAGCCGTCGAGGTGCATGGTGAGATAGCGATGCGGGCCGCGGCAGAGCCGATCCAGGGTGATCTGGGCGACGCGGTCGCGGGAAAATTCCAGTTGGATAAGGTCCAGGTAATCCGGCCCCGCGCCATCGCCGGCCCCGGGCTTGGGCATGCGGGCGTTAATGAGGCGCGGGTCTTCGCCGTAAAAGAACCGGCACAGGTCCAGCACGTGGATGCCGAATTCCTTGCACGTGCGCTGCGGGTCCTCGCCGCGCCAGCCGGCCTCAGTCTCTTCGGAGGTATAAAACGTTTGCTGGGCGCCAAGAAACAGCAGGTCGCCGAAATCAGACGAGCCGATGCGCCTCTTCGCCTCGGCGTGGATGTTCATGAAACGATACTGGTTGTTGACGACCACCCAGCGGCCGAGTTTTTTCGACAGATCGCAGACTTCGTGCGCCTCCTCCAATGTAGGCATGAACGGCTTTTCGCAGAAGACGTGGCAGCCCGCCTGCAGGCCCAGCCTGGCCAGCTCGCAATGCGCCACCGGCGGCACGACGATGGCGAGAATCTCCGGCTTGGTCTTGTCGAGCATTTCCTGCGCGGACGGAAAAAGCGGAAAGGAATAATTGCCGCTGGAGATGGCCGGGTCGAATCCGCCGACGACCTGCAGCGAGGGAATCTTCGCGTAGGCCGGGAGATGAATCTCGCGGGCGGCCTTTCCGAGTCCGGCGATGGCGATGCGGGTGGATTTCATGCTATTTCGCGCTGGTTTGTAACGGAAGCGGCCAAGGTTGAAAACACGCGACGCGGAGATTTGGCGAGATCACGCATCCCCCCGCAGACAAATCAGCTCCAGAAGCGGGCCAAAGAGAAGCAGGAATTGCCGGACCAGCGGCCAGTTTCGCATCGCGTTGTAGAGCCCGATCATCCGGCGCAGCATGGGAGAAAAGCCCTCCTGCTCGCCTTCCCCGAAAGCCGGGGGCCGCAGGCGGCAGCGGGCGAAGGGGCTGCGGCGCACCATGCATCTCAGCTCGAAATAGGAGACAAGCCGGACATTGTCATAGGGCACGCCGCGGCGGAGGCGGACGTAAGCTGCCATCCACTTTCGCGGCAGCCAGCCGACGCCCCAGAGGCGCACGTGCGGTTCGGGAGCAGCGCTGAAGCGGCTTACCGTAATGGCGTGGAACACTCCCTTTGGCCGCAGCACGCGGTGGGCATCGTCGATGATCTGCTGCTGCTGTTGCGAGTGCTCGATGACATTTGCGGCCACCACCAGGTCAAACTGCTTTTCGCGGAAGGGCAGGTACTGGGCGCAGCAGCAAACGAGTTGGGCGGACAGGCCGCGCTCTTCGAGTCGCTTCTTGGCGACGATCAGCCAGCGAAAGGCGATGTCGATGCCCACCGCGTGCTCGAAGCGCTCGGCCAGTGCCACCAGAAATCCGCCGGTGCGGCAACCCAATTCGATGGCGCGGCAGCCGGCGCCAGCGCGAAGATCGGGGACGGCGCGGGCAATGCCATCCAGCGCTGCCCGGCCGCGCTCAACGCCGGCGAGGTCGTAGCGCATGTACCGTTTCACGAGATGATCCGGCGTGTCCGGGGTGATGGACCAGTAGAACTCGGCCAACCCCTTGAAGTCGCGGTCGTTGTAGTGTTCGGCAACGCGCAGGCCTTTGCGGTGATCGTCTTCGATGGAGATGTACGGGTCGGGAAAGACGCGGAAATCGGGAATGCCCCAGACGATCGGATAGGTCTTGGCGCAGGCGGCGCAGGAGTAAGAATCTACCGACGAAGTCAGATCGCCCTTGCACAGCGGACAGCAGTATTCGAGCTGCGCAGGCATCGAGGGTGCGGCCGGCTGCGGCAGCGCGTGCGTCATCGCCCATTCCCCTTAATGG
>DAIOHQ010000077.1:0-18915 GCA_036744635.1 Tepidisphaeraceae bacterium
TCTTGTTTGGCAACTGCTGTTTCATTTGCTTAAAAAGTGCGAAAGTCGAACTAAGCGCCTGCAAGAAAACAAGACGTCTTTTCACCACGGCACGGAGAAAGCCTTTTGATTGTGACGCATCTGTCCCCGTCTCATCCGTCTCCGTGTCTCAGTGTCTCCGTGTTTTTCCGGGAGAGAGCTCTAGGCAACAGGAGTGCCCGGCCGGGCTGCTTTCAATTCGTCCTCGCCGATCTCAATTTCCATTTCCAACAGCGCCTGTCCCAGCGCTTTGCCCTGGGCGTCGATGCGCAGGGAGAGGCTTCCGCCGCCGTCGAGAATATCGAACAGGAGAAAATTGAGGGCGCCAAGGTTGGGGAGTTCGAATCGCTGCACCCGCGAGGGCGTGAGGCCCTTGAAAAAGCCGGCAACCGCCTTGGCCGTCAGAATCTCTCGCAGCGTCTCAAATCCAGCCGGCGTATACGCAATCACCCCGATGTTGGATGCCGCTCCCTTGTCGCCGCTACGGGCGTAGGCGATCTCACCAAGTTGAATCCGCGGCATCTCACACCTCCAGAAATTCCACCTGCGTCGCGATGGCCGCGCGCCCGATCAGCGTTGGCCAGTAACCGAACACTTCGTGGACGGCGGGTCTGCCCTCGGCGTATCCCGTCACTCCCTGCGGCCCGGCCGTCACCAGCGGCATGAGCTGCCGCGTGAAATATTCCACCACCTCGCGGCGCTGATCTCCCAGGGAAATTCGCAGCACGGTCTCCAGCAAGTCCTCCGGCCGGGTGTTCACCGCGTGGCCAACCACCGCCCCGGTCCCAAGACACTCGACCAGCCAGCGCTGCGGGGAGTGGCCGCTCTCTTCCATCTTCTTCAGGACCACCTCGCCGCACGCCTGCGCCTTATGGATGACATCGCGGCCGAACAGGGTGAGCATCCCGGCCGCGCGATAACCGGCGCCATAGGTGGCGCTGACCTTGTACGTCGGTGGCGGAGACGATCCTTGAGCGCCGCTCACGCGCACGCGATCGTGGCCGAGGTCATCCACCCGCAAGTTGAGAAAGGAAACCGTCGCGTCGGGGCTGAGATACTTCGCTGGATCCCCAATCTCGTAGAGAAGCTGTTCCTTGACCGCGCGCTCGGTGACGCGGCCGCCGGTGTTGGCCGGCTTGGTGACGACGCACGAGCCGTCATCGGCGATCTCGACGATCGGGAAGCCGATGTGCGCCTTGTCGGGGATATCAAGCCAATCCGTGCTGATCCCGCCGGTCACCTGCGCCCCGCACTCGATGAGATGGCCGGCCACCGTCGCCCCGGCGATGCGGGAATAATCATCCAGCGCCCAGCCGAAATGGGCCGCCGCCGGCGCGACCGTGAGGCTGGGATCGGCCAGCCGCCCGGTGATGACGATGTCCGCCCCAGCCCGCAGCGCCTCGACGACCGCGGCGGCGCCGAGATAGGCGCTGGCGGTGGTCAGGCGGTCGGCGATGGTGGCGATGGATGCGCCGGTCTCGAGATGGGAGAAGCCGGATTCGCCACCCACCAACCGTTCGCGGATCTTCGGCAGGACATCGTCTCCGGTGACGACCGCGAGCCGAAGTCCAGTGCATCCCGCGCTCTTCATCGCCTCTGCGCATGCCGCCGCGCACGCCGGCGCATTCAATCCTCCACCGTTGCTCACTACCCGAAACTTTCGTCCACCCTTCCACAGCGGCGCCAGCGATCCCACCGCCCGCACGAAATCCCCCGCGTATCCCAGCGACGGGTTGCGCTCGCGCTGCTTGGCGAGAATCGACATCGACACTTCGGCGAGATAATCGAGGGTGAGATAATCCAGGCCCGGCGTCTGCTGCACAACCCGCAGCGGCGCCTCTGGATCATCACCCCAGAAGCCGGAGGCATTGGCTATTCTTACGATGCCCATGTGCGCGTCCTGTTCAGCCGGATCAGCACTCATCCGTTCCCCTCCTCGAATAATATGCGGAGGGCACAAAGGCACATAGGCACGAAGGCACGAAGTGAAATCCCCTTCGTGCCTGCGTGCCTGCGTGCCTCCGTGCCTTCCTACACCTGCAGCACGCCCGCGCGAAAGCCACCGGTTGGCCTCGGCCGGGTCGCGCATTGCAACGCTTCAATAAGGATTTCCCGCGTCCGGTGCGGGGGAATAATGGCATCCACCCAACCCCGCGCCGCGGCGTAGCGGATGTCGGTTTGCCTTTCGTAGTCTGATTTAACGGCATCGCCAAGCTGTTTGATCTGCCGCGGCGACAGCGTCTTGCCCGTCCGCTCGGCCTGGCGCTGCCGCAGGGCCAGCAGCGTGCCGGCGGCCTGCTCAGCGCCCATGACGGCGTACTTGGCGCTCGGCCACGCGAACATGAACACCGGATCGAACGCCTTGCCGCACAGGGCATAATTTCCCGCGCCAAAGGAGCCGCCGACAATGATCGTGATTTTCGGGACCGCGGCATTGGCCACGGCATTCACCAGCTTCGCCCCATTCTTGATGATGCCGCGCTGCTCGGAATCGCGGCCGACCATGAATCCCTGCACATCCTGAAAAAACAGCAGCGGCAATCCCCCCTGGCTGCAGTCCATCACAAAGCGGGCGGCCTTGTCGGCGCTGTCGTGATAGATCACCCCGCCGATCTGCATCTCTTCGTGTTTCGGCCGGCAGCGGTGATGCTGGTTGGCCACGATCCCCACCTTTCGACCGCCGATTGCGGCGTAGGCGCACACCAGCGTCTGGCCATAGTCCGCCTTGTATTCGTGCAGCGAAGAAAAATCGACGATGCAGTCGAGCAGGTCGCGCACGTCATATTCCTTGCGGCCATCCACGCTGACCATGTCGTACAAGTCCCTGGCATCCCGCCCCGGCACATGCGCGGCAGACGGCGCCGTCGCCTCGGCGGGCAGCAGATCCACCAGCGCCCGCAGGCGCTCAAGGCAAGCCTCGTCGTTGGGCTCCATAAAATCGATTGTCCCGCTGATCTCCGCGTGCATCTTCGCTCCCCCAAGCTCAGCGGCGTCCACCACCTGCCCAATGGCCGCCTTCACCAGGGCCGGGCCGGCCAGATACAGCTCGCTGTCGGCGGTCATCAGCAGCTTGTCGCAGAGCACGGGAAGATAGGCTCCGCCGGCCACACAGTTGCCCATGATGGCCGCGATCTGCGGCACGCCGGCCGCGGAAAGCACCGCGTTGTTGCGAAAAATCCGGCCAAAGTCATCCTCATCGGGAAAAATCTCATCCTGCATCGGCAAAAAGACGCCGGCCGAATCCACCAGATAAAGCAGGGGAAGGTTGCACTGCGCGGCGATGTGCTGGGCGCGGAGGACTTTCTTCACCGTCGCGGGGAAGAACGCGCCGGCCTTCACCGTGGCATCGTTGGCGACGATCATGCAGCGGCGACCGTGGACAATGCCAATGCCGGTGACAACGCCGGCGGCTGGAGTTTCGCCGACATCGGGATACATCTCAAACGCGGCCCACAGCCCGATCTCCAGAAACTCACTCCCACCGTCGAGCAACCGCTCCAGCCGTTCGCGCACCGGCAGGCGGCCGAGCTTGCGCTGCCGCTGCGTTCCCGCCTCGCCGCCGCCCTGGCGCAAGACCTGCTCCTGGCGCTCGATCTGCTCGGTGAGGTGGCGCAGGGTGATCACTTGCTCATCGCCGGCTTCGATCACGCTTCCTCCGGATGCAATTGATACCACCCTTTGCCGTCGCGGGTTGCCCGCTGCAGCGGATTGCCCGGCTCGTGATCCAGCACGAGCAGCCATCCCTGTCGCACCGCTTCTTCGAGATACCAGTGCCGGCTGACGGTGCTCATAAACGGTTCCTGATCGTAGGCCATGTTGTAGGCCGCCCCCACGTGGTGAATGGTGGGCAACACATCCGGGCCGAAGACGACAGTCCGGCCGCGATCGTCGGTGAATTTAACCGCCTGCTGCGCCCAGGTATGGCCGGGCACGACGAAAACCGAAATGCCTGGAAGCACCTCCGTTTCCCGTTCCCGTACCGACGTCGCGGGCAACTCATCGCGCTGCGGGATGTACCCCGGCGCGAACGGCTGCGGCGAATCGATCAGTCGAAGTTGTTGCCGTAAAGGTTCCAGGTTCTCCTTGAGATACGTGCGCGTCATCGTCGACCGGTTGGCCAGTGCATCCTCCCATTCGCGGCGCTGCACGATGACGGCGGCATTGGGGAATGTGCGCTTGACCCCCATCCCATTCCCGGCCGTCCAATCGGACTTTTCTCCTGCGCGGGTGCGCCGCGTCGCCCCTCCGGCGTGGTCAAAGTGCAGATGGGTGACGATGACGTGATCTACTTTTTCACACGGCCAGCCGGCGCTCTGCAAGGCCGACTCGACGGTAACATCGCCCAGCCCGAAGATGTCGCTCATCTTCGTATCCAACTTATCCCCGCTGCCGGTCTCGATCAGAATGTTCGACTTTCCGTCCACCTCCTCCAGCAGCAGGCAGTTATGCGCCACCACAACGCGCCCGCGCTCGTCGGCGGCAATCATCTTCTGCCATACCACCCGCGGCACCACCCCGAACATGCTGCCGCCATCGAGGCGCAGCGGCCCGGCGCGGATAAGCTGCCAGCGGTATTGCGGCGAACCGCCCTCCGATTTTGTCTCCATCGTACTCCCCTTCCATCCTAAATGGGTGGGGCAGACATTCTTGTCTGCCGTATGACAGGCATTCCTGCCTGTCGCGCGGCGCATGTGAGAAGACGCAACGCTCAGGTTCGTTTGTATGCAATCGCATAAAAACACAGCGTGCGCCCGGTCTTGTTCTTTTCCGACCGATGCCAGGTGTAATTGGTGAAGAACAAGCCGTCACCGGGATGCATGGGGATCAATATTTCCTTGGAATAATCGACGCGATCGAGCGGAATGCGGTGCCGCTTAAATGGCGTGCTCGATCGGCCGCCGAACGGCTTGGGATCATCGTAATAATCCTCGTGCTCGTCGAGCTTCCATCCGGCCTGTGAACCAGGCATGATCGCCAGGGCAATCGAGTCTTTGCCGACGTCATCGGTGGGAATCCAGCAGTTGCAGCCAAGCTGTGGATTGATGCGCCAGTAATACGAATCCTGATGATAGAACGTCTGGCCGCCCTGCTCGGTGGTGATGTGCCTGCTCTTGATGCCGCACTGGTCGGTGAATCGCGCCACCGGCCCGCCAAGAATCTGCGACATCGCCGAGATCAGCCGGGGATGATCGGCGATATTCCGAAATGTCTCAGAGCGCTGCGCCGGGCCTTGAACGCCGGCCGGAATCCGCGTCCCCTTCTCATTGCGCACCGCGGATGGATCGAGCCACTGGAAATACTCATCGGGCCAATCGTGGTTTCCCTCCTCGATATCGATCAGCGCCTCTCTGACCGGCGCCATCTCCTCCCGCGGTATCAGACCACGAATCAAGCAATAGCCATCCTGCTTGTATTGGCGGGATTGCTCCTCCGTGAGCTGGACTGGATCGGTGGCGGCTGGCGCGGCTGCGGACATCGCTTCTCCTTGTGAAAGTACCGCCATGGTAATCGCGGGAGATGAGGCCGCCAAGACTATTCCGGCTCATCGGGATTCTGCTGAAATGCTTCCCAGAATTCCAGATACTTGCCCCGGACGGACGGATCGAGCTGCTCAGCCATCTCGCGCGGGAGCTTGAGATGCCGGATCAGTTCCTGCACGTCGGCGAGATCCCTGAGCCGAGTCGGCGCGCTCAAACCAGAGGCGAGCTTCAATTCGATCAACTTCTCAAGCTTCAGGTAGCGGATGCCGCCGATCTCGACAGAAGCGGTCGCGGGATCGGGAAAGGCGACCGGCTTGGGCTTGCCATCGCCGGGATATTGCCCGGCGATGAGAAATTCAATGCGCACGCCGGTTTGGGTATCGCGCAGGTTCTTGCTGTGGGCAAACGGAGGGACGTAGCCAAGGCCGTCAAGCTGCTCTTTGACAACGCGGTGGCCTGTGGACGTGAGCAGAATGTCCACATCCGTTGTGGTTCGATCATAGCCGTGCGCGACAAGTGCCATACCCCCCACAACTGCGTAGGGAATCTCCAACTCCCGAAGCTTTTCGGTGATCGACTGCAAGGCGTGATGGACGGGGTCGTTTTTCATAAAAAAGCTGGCGGCCTGTTCCAGCGCGACGGTGCCACCGCGATGCATGATTCGGTCAAAGGCCTCCATGGAAATTGATTTCATCATCAATAGTGATTTCAATCAAGCTCGAATCAAGCTCGAATCGGTAGATTCCTCTACACCCAAGGCGGTTCATCGCTACAATGCCGGCCATGACCGAGCTGATTTCGGTGGAAGTTCCGGGCGCCCACTACGACGTCATGGTCGAGGCAGGCCTGCTTTCGCGCGTGGGACAGAAGGTCTCCGGCCTGACCCGCTCGAAAAAAGTCGGCATCATCACCGACTCGCACGTCGGCCCGATGCACCTGCAGACCCTGCGCATCTCGCTGGAAGAGTTGGGCATCGAAGCCATCGAGGCGACGATTCCCGCCGGTGAAGACCACAAGACGATGGAACACTTGATGCCGGTGTTCGACCGGTTTCTCGGCGCCAAGATCGACCGCAACACCCCGCTCATCGCCCTCGGCGGCGGCATGATCGGCGACATGACCGGCTTCGTCGCGGCCACCATCCTGCGCGGCGTGCCTTTCATGCAGGTCCCGACCTCGCTGCTGGCCATGGTCGATGCCAGCGTCGGCGGAAAGACGGGCATCAACCACGCGGTGGGGAAAAATCTCATCGGCGCATTTCACCAGCCCATCGCCGTCTTCATCGACCCCGAGCTGCTCAAGACGCTTCCGCCCAGCGAGCTGCGCAGCGGCCTGGCCGAGTGCATCAAGCACGATATCATTCGCGATGCCCAGGGATTTGCCCGCCTGGAACAGAGCATCCACCGGGCGCTGGAATTGGACATCGAATACCTGGCCGGATTGGTCGCCCATAACATCGCCCTCAAGGCCCGCATCGTCGCGGCCGATCCGTTTGAGCGCGGAGAGCGGGCCCATCTCAATCTCGGCCACACCTTCGGCCATGCCATCGAAATCGTCTCAAAATATTCCTATTCCCACGGCGAATGCGTCGCTTTGGGTATGGTTGCCGCCGCGTACACCGCCCAACAACTGGGGCTATTGAATGAGCCTTCGCGCCACCGCATCATCAACACAATCTCCAAGGCCGGCCTGCCCACGGCGGGGTTGAAGCTGGACGTGAAAGATCTGATCGACGCGATGGCCTTCGACAAGAAAATAAAGGCCGGCAAGCTGCGCTTCATTCTCCCCGATGGCATCGGCAAAGCGGTAATTCGCGATGATGTCCCGATCGAGCTGGTGAAAGAAGCCCTCGAACAACTTGCGACGAAATAATGTTCAGATGCCGTTGCGGTTTGGCGAAGTGACAAAGGGTACACGTGGGATTGCGAAACTGGCTGCAGCTTTCACTGACAGAAGGCATCGGGCCCATCCTGACCCGCCGCCTGATCGACGCCGCCGGCAGCGCTGAGGCCGCCTGCGCAGTCAGCCCAGCGCTTCTGCGAAACATCGACGGCATCGGAAGCGCCAAAGCCTCGAACCTCGCCTCAGCGCTCAGGCGCGCCGGCGAACAAGTAGATCGCGAGATCGAACGCGCCGGCCGCATGGGCATTCGCATCATTTGCCCGGATGACGCCTGCTATCCGATCCTCCTGAAATCCATCCCCGATCCGCCGACAGTCCTCTACATGAAGGGATCTCTCGAGGACCGCGACCTGCACAGCGTCGCCATCGTCGGCAGCCGCAGGTGCAGCCAGTATGGCCGCGAACAGGCCGACCGTTTTGGCGCGCTGCTGGCCGGCGCCGGCATCACCGTCATCAGCGGCGGCGCCCGCGGCATCGACTCCGCCGCCCACCGCGGCGCCATGATGCACCCGCTCGGCAGAACCATCGCGGTCCTCGGCAGCGGCCTGGATGTTCCCTATCCGCCGGAAAACGCCCCGCTCTTCGAGCAGATCGCCCAGCGCGGCGCAGTCCTCAGCGAATTTCCCCTCGGCACCGCTCCGGTTCCCGAGAATTTTCCCCGCCGCAACCGCATCGTCAGCGGCCTCTCCCGCGGCGTCCTGGTCATCGAGGCCAATGAGAGAAGTGGCGCCCTGATCACCGCCCGCCAGGCCTGCGACGATCACAGCCGTCCGGTTTTCGCCCTCCCCGGCCGCGTGGACAACCCGCTCAGTGCAGGCCCCCACTTGCTCATCCGCGACGGCGCGATCCTGGTCACCAAGCTTGATGAGATTCTCGAAGGTCTCGGCCCCCTGCCCGCCGAAGCCGTCGAACCCACCCTCTTCACCGAATCCAGCGAATCCCCCGCGGCCAACCCCGCGCACGAACTGGCCGATGAAAATGTCCCATCGCCCCGCGCCTCAAACCCCGATCGCGCCATTACGATCACCGATCGCCAGCAGTTGATCCTCCAGCAGATGGGCAACGAATCCACCACCGTCGACTCCATCGTCGACACTGCCGCCCTTCCGCCCCAAATCATCCTCCAGGAACTGACCTTCCTCAGCCTCAAAGGCCTCATCAAGCGCATAGACGGCCAATCCTATGTCCGCTGCAAGCGAAGTTCCTGATCGGCGCCGACACGCCAATCTGCAATTCCCGTTTAGCCCGCTCGCTTGCGAGCGGCGTGTACGAACCCATCACACCTCCCGATCCACCGCCGCCGCGATCCGTTTGATCGCCTTCATCATCTCCGCAAACTGCGCCGGCGTGATCGACTGCGCCCCATCCGTCAGCGCATGCTCCGGATCATTATGCACCTCGACAATCAACCCATCCGCCCCCGCCGCCACCGCCGCCCGGCACATGCTGTCCACCAGATGACTCTTCCCAGTTCCCTGCGACGGATCGATGATCACCGGCAAATGCGAAACCCGATGCAATTCCGGCACCGCCGCCAGCGCCAACGTGTTGCGCACGTAATCTTCATACGTGCGAATCCCCCGCTCGCACAACATCACCTGGACGTTTCCCTTGGCCATGATGTACTCCGCCGCCAGCAAAAATTCCTCCAGCGTAGCGCTCATCCCCCGCTTCAAAAGCACCGGCTTGGGCTGCTCGCCCACCGCATTCAGCAAGTTGAAGTTCTGCATGTTCCGCGCCCCCACCTGCAGCACATCCGCGTAGTCGGCCACCAGCTTCACCTGGTCCACCGCCATCACCTCGGTCACGATCGCCAAGCCAGTCTGCGCCCGCGCCTCGGCCAGAATCTCCAGCCCCTTCTCCGCCAATCCCTGAAACGAATATGGATTGGTCCGCGGCTTAAACGCCCCCCCGCGCAGCCCCACCGCCCCGGCCTCCTTCACCGCGTGCGCGATCTCCAGCACCTGCGCCTTGCTCTCCACGCTGCACGGGCCGGCGATCACGCCCACCTTGGCCCCGCCGATTTTCGCCTTCTTGTCCGTCCCCATCGCGATGATTGACCGCTCCTTCTTCACCTCCCGCGATGCCATCTTGTACGGCGCAAGAATCGGCACAACCTTGTCCACGCCTTCCACCGTCTCCAGCGCCGAACGGTCCTTGAAGCGGTCGTTGCCGATCACGGCCACCACGGTTCGCTCCGTCCCGACGATCACGTGTTCCTTGAGTCCCATTTCACGCACCAAGTGAATGACATGGTCGATCTGTTTCTGATTCGACCCCGGCTTCATGACGACGATCATTCGACACCTCCATCGCGGGTAAATCGCCAGTAAAAATGGAACCGCATCGCGTGCTCCAAAAAAGAAAAGCCCCAGGACCGCGTCCTGAGGCTTGTGAATTCGTGTTCAACCAGAGCTGCTCAGAACGCGGTATCGCCGGCCGGATAAAAATATCCACCAAACCAAAACCCGAAACCAAAGGACCGAGCACTCATTGGTTCTAAGATATACCCGCGCTTTTTGAACCGGTCAAGCCGGCATGGTGGTAAAGATTGCCATTGGGTGATTGCCGAGGATTTCACTTGGCATCTGCGTCAAGAAAAATCTGGGCAAACCGACTTGGTCGCATCCCATTCTGAGAGGGCGATGGAAATTTTAGTTTTCGGGAAGAAAAGTGCTATGGTGCGCAACTATAGCAACGGGAAAGGAACATCCTGAGGCCCCGAGGAGCTCCGTGCGGGAGTTGGATGCGCGGGCAGGCGATCTGGAATTTCTCCGGCGGGCTCAGCGCGGCGATGCCAAGGCGTTTCACGCCCTGGTGGATCGCCACGCTCCCCGGCTGTATCGCCTGGCGGCGAAGCTGCTGGGAAACGCCGTCGATGCCGAAGATGTGCTGCAGGAAACGTTTGTTGGCGCGTTCCGTGGCCTGGGCAAGTTTCAGGAAAAGGCGTCGCTGAAGACCTGGCTGACGCGCATTCTCGTGGTGCAGGCGGCCAAGTGGCGGCGGGATCAGCGCCGGCCAATCCGGCAAACGGCTCAGTTGGGCAATGAATTGAGCGTCGCAGGCGCTGAGGCCGGCGTTGAACGGAAAATCGACCTCATGCAGGCGCTGGGGCAGCTTTCGCCGGAACATCGCGAGGTGCTGGTGCTGCGGGAGTTCGAGCGGTTGACCTACGAAGAGATGGCGGCCGTGCTGTCGGTGCCGCGCGGGACGATTGAGTCGCGTCTGCATCGGGCGCGGGCGGAACTGCGGGAGAAGCTGAAGGCGTATCTGCCATGAACGACTGTCTGACCAGCGAAGAACTGAGCGCATTCCACGATGGCGAGCTTGATGAGCGCGGCCGGGCGGTGGCAGCGCAGCACTTGGCGGAATGCCCGGCCTGCGCCCGCGAACTGGCGCGGCTTGCGGCGATGTCGCAGCTCTTCGTGCAGTCACCGGACGTTCATCTTTCGCAAATCGCGACCGCCCGGCTGCATCGGCGGGTTGATGCGGCGATGGAACAGGGACTTCTGCGGATCGCATGGACACTGAGCGGGCTGGCGGCCAGCGTGCTGCTGGCGGGGTCGATGTGGTTGATGCATGAGCATCGGGCCGTGCCGCAGTCGGCGCCGCCGTGGGTGGAATTGACGGCTGCGACGAACCCGCTGGCGCGGGATGCGGCGTCGCCGGCGGCGCAATGGTATCTGGCGGATGCATCCGGGCGCGGGGAGGAAGCTCCATAACATGGGAAGCAGCAAGCTGATTCTCGTAGCGATGGTGGTGCTGGTGCTTGGCGCGGGCGTGGTGGTGGGTCGTCTGTCGACGCGCTTGCCGGCAACAGTTCCGGCGGAAAAACAGCCGTCATGGCTGGCCGACCAACTGAACTTGAACCCGGAGCAGCGCCAGCAGATGGATGCGATCTGGGCGGAGACGAAGCAGAAAATGGCCAAGTCCTTCGAGCGCCGGCGCGGACTCGAAAAGGAACGCGACCAGGCGGTTGTCGCGCTGCTGACTCCCGAGCAGGCGGCCGAATACGACGAGATTCAGGAAGAATATCGCGAGCGGCGGGCAGCAATGGACAAGGAACGGGGAGAGCTGATTCGCGAGGCCGAGGAGCGCAGCCGGGCGCTGCTCGATGATTCGCAGAAGAAGCGGTGGGAAACGATGACCAAGGCGATGCGGGAACGGCACAACCGCGGGCCGGCCGGCCAGTGGTCGGCGACGGCGCCGGGGGAAGGCCGATGAAATTGACCCTCTAACCCTCTTGAAAGGAGCGAGACATGATGCAGGAACGAAAGGTTGGTTTTGTGGCGGCGACGCTGCTGCTGGGATCTCTGGCGATGCCGGTGCTGGCACAGCCGGCGCCGGATGGCGGCGGACAAGGCCAGGGCGACAACGCCGGCGGTGGTCGCGGCGGGCGCGGCGGATTTGATCCAGCGCAGATGCGCCAGCGCATGGAGGAACGCGTGAAAGAGATGCTGGGCGCATCCGATGACGAATTCAAGGCGATCCAGCCCAAGCTGGAAAAGGTCTTTCAGTTGCAGCGCGACGCTTCGGGGGCGCGCGGCATGATGATGCTGATGGGCCGTGGCGGCCGAGGTGGCCGCGGCGGTGACGCCGCGGGACCTGGCGCGGCAGCGGGCGGCGGACCGGCCGGCGATCAGAATGCCACCCCCTCGCCTCTGCAGCAGAAGGCCAAGGAACTGCAGGAAACCCTCGACAACAAGGACGCCAAGCCCGAAGAGATCAAGGCGAAGTTGGATGCCTATCGCGAAGCCCGCACCAAGGCCAAGGAAGAGCTGGCGACGGCACAGAAGGAGCTGCGCGAACTGCTCTCCCAGCGGCAGGAAGCGACAATCGTCATGCTTGGGATGCTGGATTAAGTGAACAACATCATCGCAAAACTCGCGGAAGATGGTGTGCTCGACGCGGAGTCGGCCCAGCAGGTGGAAGCTGCGCTGGCGGCGGGCAGGCCTCTCGACGAGGCGCTGCGAGCGGCCAAGAAGGTGCCGGAGGAAGCGATCCTCCGGCACCTGGCCGATTATTTCGACGTGCCGTTCATCGACCTCGAAAGGGATGGAGCGAAGTACGCCCCATCGAAAGAGCTGCTGGCGAAATTCCCCGCCCGCATCCTGCTCGATCACCGCATCATGCCCATCGCGGCCAACGGCGACGGCGACGGCGACGGCGGCGGCGTCACCGTCGTCACCTCAAAACTCTTCGACATGACCGCCATCGACGAGCTGCGGCTGGCCAGCGGCATCGAAGTGCGGACGGCGATTGCCCCATCCGCCGAGATCGAGCGCTTCACCAAGAACTATCTGGGCGTCGGTGCCGACACGCTGCAATCGATGGGATTGAACGATGAAGAAGATGTGAAGGTGCTGGAAGAGCAGCACGAGGATGACCTCGATCTGACGCACGCGGCGCAGGACGCCTCGATCATTCGCTTCGTGAACCAGGTGTTGGCCGAGGCGCTGGAGATGCGGGCAACCGACGTACACGTCGAGCCGTTTGAGGACCAGTTGCGCGTGCGCTATCGCATCGACGGCGTGCTGCGCGAGGCGAACATTCCGCCGCAGGTGCGGAAGTATCAGGCGGCGATCGTGTCGCGGTTGAAGATTCTCAGTCATCTGGATATTGCCGAAAAGCGGCTGCCGCAGGATGGGCGCATCCGCCTGCGCGTGGCCGGGCGCGAGATCGACCTGCGCGTGTCGGTCATCCCGATGATCCACGGCGAAGCGGTGGTGTTGCGCATCCTCGACCGCGGCGACACGCTGCTTGGGCTGGAGCACCTGGGAATGAGCAAGCGGGATCGCATCGCCTGGGAGCGCGTACTCGATTTGCCGCACGGGATCATCCTGGTGACCGGACCGACCGGCTCGGGCAAGACTACGACGTTGTATGCGGCGCTCTCGAAGATCAACAAAGCCGATTTGAAAATCGTGACCATAGAAGACCCGGTTGAATACCAGCTTCGCGGCATCAACCAGATCCAGGTGAACAACAAATCCGGCCTGACGTTCGCGGCCGGATTGCGGGCGATTTTGCGGCACGATCCGGATGTGGTGCTGATCGGCGAAATCCGCGACCGCGAAACTGCCGAGATCGCGGTGCAGGCTTCGCTCACCGGGCACCTGGTCTTCAGCACGCTGCACACCAACGATGCCCCCGGGGCGGCGACGCGGCTGGTGGATATGGGCGTCGAGCCGTACCTGGTGGCGTCGTCGCTGGAAACGGTGGCGGCGCAGCGATTGGTGCGATTGATCTGCCCGGCCTGTCGCGAGCGGATGGCCGAGGAGGATGTGGAGAAGCTGCGGTCGGAGTTTGGGGCGGATGTGCCGGATGTGGTCTATCACGGACGGGGCTGCCGAAACTGCCAGGACTCGGGATATCGCGGACGCCAAGGGGTCTTTGAGATGATGCCGATCACCGATGAGATTCGCACCCAGGTGCTGGCCCGCAACAGCTCGCGCGACCTTCGCAGAACCGCGATGATGCAGGGAATGACCAGCCTGCGCGATGATGGCTGGCGGCTGATCGCCGAGGGAAAAACTACCCCGCAGGAAGTGCTGCGAGTGACGAAGGACGAGGAGGTCGCCATCGCGACGCCGGAGATTTCGTCGATCCGCTAATGTTGCGGATAGTGCATGTGAAGGATCAGGATGTCAGTATTTTCCTATATCGCGATCGGCAAGGACGGCCAGCGCACCAGCGGCACGTTGTCCGCGGAGTCGCGCGCTGGGGCGATCGCGCAGATCGGCCGGCAGGGGTTGCATCCGCTGACGGTGGATGAAGCAAAGGATGCCGCGGCGGCCGCGAAAAAGATTTCCGGCGTCACAGTTCCCCATGCCGCCCGCGTGCCGGCCAGGGCGGTGGAATCATTCACCCGCGAGCTGGCCAACCTGTTGGCCGGTGGGGTTCCCTTGAGCCGGTCGCTGGCGCTGCTGCGGCGCGAAGCCTCCAATGCCGCCGCCAGACAGCTCTGGAGTGAGATTCACGATGACGTCGTCGGCGGCATGCCGTTGGGCGATGCCCTGGCCAAGTGGCCAAAGAACTTCTCGACCGTCTACGTCGCGATGGTGCGCGCGGGAGAGACCGGCGGATTTCTCGAGGTGGTACTCAGCCAGATCGCGGAATTCCGCACCCGCGAGCAGGACCTTATCGCCAAGGTGAAGGCCGCGATGATCTACCCGATCATCCTCGCGATCCTGGCGGTGGGCGTGCTGATTTTTCTGCTGACGTTTTTCATCCCGCGCTTCAGCGGCATCTTTCAGCAGTTCGGCGCCAATCTGCCGGAACTGACGCTGTTCATCATTGCCGCCAGCAATCTGGTGAAACACTACGGCCTGTTCGTCGCCGCGGGTGTGCTCGGCGCCATCGTGCTGCTGAAGCGCATCGTTGCCACCGAAGCGGGCAAAAGGCAACTGGAAGTCGTCATGCTCTCCACGCCATTACTGGGACAGGTCATCGCCCATTTCGCGCTGGTGCGCTTTGCCCGCATGTTGGGAACGCTTATCGCGGCCGGCGTCCCGCTGGTCTCCGCCTTGCGCGTCGCCCGCGAAGCCATCGGCAATCAGACGCTGGCCGACACCGTCACCCGCGCCATCGAGCAGGTGCAGCGCGGCCTGCCGCTGTCCCGCAGCCTCGCCGACAGCCCAAGACTGTTTCCGCCATCGGTTGTCGAGATGGTGGCCGTGGCCGAAGAGACCGCGCGGCTGGACAAGGAGCTGCTGCGACTGGCGGCCGCGTATGAGGCCGATCTGGATCGCCAGCTCCGCATGTTGGTCGCCATCGGCGAACCGCTGATGCTGTTCATCATGGCCGGCATCATCGGCACCGTGGTCGTCGGCATGTTGCTGCCGGTATTCAACCTTCAGGAACTGATGCACTAAGGAATTCGTGATATGAAAAACTATTCCCCGCAGATTTCGAGAGCTGCTCGCCGCGGCGGCAGCGCCTTCACGCTCATCGAACTCTTGCTCGTGCTCATCATCCTAGCGGTGCTGGCAGCCGTGGTGGTGCCGAAATTCACCGGCCGCACCGAAGAGACGCGCCAGAAGGCGGCCAAGGCGGAGATCTCCACGATCAAAACGCAGCTCAGCGCCTTCGAGATCGATACCGGCCGATTCCCCACCAGCGAAGAAGGCCTGCAGGCGCTGATCGACAAGCCCGCCGACCTCGCCGGCTGGAAGCACTCGTACCTGGATAAGCTCCCGGTTGATCCCTGGGGCCATCCCTACATCTACCGCTGTCCAGGCAACGGGGGCAAAGACTTCGACCTTCTCTCCGGCGGCCTGGACGGGCACGAAGGCGGCAGCGACGACATCGACTGATCTTCCACGAACGACATGCGCAGACGGCCAAACAATTTCGCAGGCTTCACACTGCTGGAGCTGGTGCTGGTGCTGGCGATCCTAACGATCGTGGTGGCGCTGGTGGCCCCATCCTTTCGCGGATTCACCGCCGGCCGCCGCGCCGACGACACCGCCACACTGATCGTCAGCCTCGCCAATTACGCCCGTACTCAGGCGGTGACCGAAGGCCGAACCTATCGCCTCAATTTTGATCCGGCGGCGCGGGCGATGTGGCTGACCGCCGATGATGAAGGAACCTTCGTCGCGCCGAGCAATGATTTCGGCCGCCGCTGCATCGCTTCCGAAGGCGTGCAAATGGAGGCGGATGTTCCCCGCCACGACGACGGCCAATACGTCGAATTCCATCCCACCGGCCGAACCGACGCCGCCCACATCCTCCTCACCAACTCCCTCGGCGACAGCATCGACGTAGCCTGCAGCTCCGCGACCGAGCTGTTCCGCATCCTCCCACCGGGGGAGGCGACGCCATGACGCGTTCCAGCGCCACCTGCCAGCATCCCTCGTGGCATGGGCTACCAGCCCATGCGCATGAAGCGCAGCGCTCGCATTCCGCCTTCACGCTCGTCGAAGTCCTCGCCGCCCTCATGCTCATTGCCATCGTCATCCCGGTGGTAATGCAAGGCATTACCGTCGCCGCCAACACCGCCAGCGCTGCCCGGCATCGCAATGAAGCCACCGGCCTGGCCGAATCAAAGCTGGCGGAAATCGTCGCGACCGCACAGTGGCAAACGGGAACCTTGGCCGGCGATTTCAGCCCCGATTGGCCGGACTATCGCTGGGAAGCGACCGTCCAGCCGTGGGCGCAGGACACCAGCGATGCCAGCTTGCAGCAGATCGACCTGCGGGTGATCTGGAACGCCCGCGGCCGGGAAAATTCCCTGACACTCTCCACCTTGGCGTACGACAGGAGCCAGCAATGACTCCATCATTCGTCAGCACGAAGTCTCGTCGCGGCTTCACCCTGCTGGAGCTGATCGTGGCGCTGGCCATGGTCACGATCATGGCGATGTCGCTCTATGCCAGCCTGCGCGCCGCGTTCCGCGCCAAGAGCAGTGCCGAAGCCGCCATCGAGCCGTCGCGCACTGCAGGACTCATCATGGAATTCCTGCGCACAGACCTGCAGAACGCCCTGCCGCCCACCGGGATTCTCGCCGGAGCGTTTTCCGGGACCGATGGAAAAGACGAGCGCGGCCGCGACAGCGATGACCTGGTTTTCTACTCCACCGCCGAGAGTCCCGAGCACCCCTCGGGCAATGGCGAAGTGAAGAAGGTTGAGCTGCTGGTGACGATGGCCCCGACCGGAAACGATCACCTGCTGGTGCGCCGGGTTACCCGAAACCTCCTTTCGGAGCTCGCCGTCGATCCCGATGAGGAAGTCCTGGCCCGCGGCATCGGCGCGTTCAACGTGCGCTACTACGACGGCGCCGGGTGGGTCGATACCTGGGATTCCAGCGCCGAAAACAACGCCCTGCCCGCCGCGGTGGAAGTCACGATTGAGCTGGATCGCCCTACTCGCCCGGCCAATGCCGCCGACCCCCCCTATAGGGGGGGTGCGCAGCCCAAACGCTACACCCGCATCTTCCCCCTCTCCTGCGCCGCCGCGCAAGATAGCACGCTCAACCTGGGGGACATGCAATGAGAAATTCGACCAGGCTTGACGTAGGGTGGGCGTACCCGCCCACCGTCTGCGGCGCAGGTGGGCGAGTACGCCCAACCTACCGGGGATATGCAATGAGAGAGCCGGCAAGAACCATCGTGCGCCATCGCCGCGGCGCGATCTTCATCGCGGCCCTCGGCATCGTCGTCGTCCTAAGCGGGCTGCTGCTGGTATTCGCCCAGAACATGCGCACCGAGGCGCTGGCCTCTGCCAATCGCCTTTCCTACGCCCAGGCCGACGCTGTCGAGCAGGGCGCGGAGCGCTGGGTGCTGGCGCAGGTTGAATCCAATCCCGGCGACGCCGTGACCATCACACAAACACCTGCCGAGGCCCTCCAGATCGGAACCGGCTATTTCTGGGTGCTCCATCCCGATCCCGACAGCGATCAGATTTATGCGTACGGGATCACCGATGAGGCCGCGAAATTGAACGTCAACTCCGCCACCTCCGACCAGATGCTGCTGCTGCCATCGGCCACCAACGACATCGCGGATGCCATCGTCGATTGGCGCGATGAAGACAGCACCCCCGGACCCAACGGCGCGGAAAGCGAATATTACCAGTCGCTGCCCGAGCCTTATTCCTGCAAGAATGCCCCGTTTGAGACCGTCGAAGAACTCCTCCTCGTCAAGGACGTCAATCCGCAACTGCTCTACGGCTATGACCGCAATCACGACGGCGTGATCAGCGACGCCGAACGCTCCGCCGGCGGTACTGGAACTGTCTTCAACAGCGCCACCGACGACTCCCGCGGCCTGTTCAATTACGTCACCGTGTACAGCATGGAAACCAACAGCAGCGCGGGCGGCACGCCGCGGGTGAACGTGAACGCCAATCCGCAGGCCATCCAAAAAGTCCTGAGCGACGGCATTTCCCAGGCGCGGGCGAATGAGATCATGCAGCGGATCGCCCCCGCCATCGCAGCGGGCCGCGGCCAGCCGGTCTTCGCCAACATCGGCACATTCTATCTGGCTTCCGGAATGACCGCCGCCGAGTTCAAGCTCGTCGCCGACAAGCTCACAACCAACCCCGCCAAGACGATTACCGGCCTGGTCAACGTCAACACCGCGCCCAAAAGGGTGCTCCGCTGCCTCAGCGGGCTCTCGGACGATGACGTGGATGCACTGGTTGCCAAGCGCGTGGGTGCTGACACCGGCAGCGTCGCCTGGATCTTCGACGCATTGCCCGCCGACAAAGCCGCCGCCATCTCCGGCGCGGTCACCGCCCGCTCCTCGCAATATTCCGCCGACATCGTCGCCGTGGCCGGCGATGGCCGCGCCTACAAGCGCGTGCGCATCGTCGTCGACGTCCGCCAAACGCCGGCCAAGATCATCTACCGCAAGGACCTGACAGCGCTGGGCTGGCCGCTGCCGCGGGAAATACAAACGTCGTTGCGATCGGGCAAAGGCCTGGCAACATCCTTATCGAGTTTCACCGGCGCGAAATCATTTTAGCACTACAGCGCTACGTCCGCTCAACGCGGACCTTCCTTCAGCGGTAA
>DAIOHQ010000078.1:0-18894 GCA_036744635.1 Tepidisphaeraceae bacterium
CGGACAGGAATGTCCGCCCCACCAACATGCAGTACATCCACCACTCCTGGGGCCACGGCGGACAAGAATGTCCGCCCCACCAACATGCAATACATCCACCACTCCTGGGGCCACGGCGGACAGGAATGTCCGCCCCACCAACATGCAGTACATCCACCACTCCTGGGGCCATGGCGGACAAGAATGTCCGCCCCACCAATTCAGGAATGTCCACCCTACCAATTGCAGTACATCCACCACTCCTGGGGCCACGGGCAAGGCGCGGGATCGGGAAGCGCTCTTCGTAGCACGGGTTTTCCTGAACCCGTGCCAAACGGCGCGGCATTCTCAACACGCTGTGGAATCGGAAAGTGCCTGGCACGGGTTGGAAACCCGTGCTACGAAGAAGGAGCGCTGCGCTTCGGACGCATGGGCAGGGTTGCCCATGCCACGTGAGAGCTATCACGCAGTTGGAATATAGTAGCTCTTATGCCTTCTGGTCGTGATGCGGTTCTTCTTCAAAATCGATGGGAATCTGGCCCTCCCCCGACTGCGATTCATCCAGGGTGAAATCGAGATTTTCCGGCACCTCTTCGAGCCCTTCAACCCCCGCGGCAGCGCTGTCGCTGGCCTGCAGGACATCGGCATCGCCGACTTCGCTTTGCGCGGTCGGGTTCAGGCCGCCAAGTTCCTCGACGTGCGTTGTGCCCGCGCCGGCCATGCCGCGCGGCTGCAGCGCATCATCTTCCGGCACGCCGTCGATCTGCACGACGAAGACCACCGGTCCGACCTGCACCGTGTCGCCCGGTTCGACCACCACTTCCTGAATGCGCTGGCCGTTGTGATAGGTGCCGTTGGAACTCCCCAAATCCTCCAGGCGCAGCACGTCGTCTTTGACAAAGCGGGCATGTTTGCGCGAAACCTCCCCCAGTGGAATGCGTAAATCGCAGTCTTCGCGGCGGCCGATGATTGTGGTTTCCTTGGCGAGCGAGAAGCTTCTGCGCTCGCCATCGGACCGGAACATCACCAATACAGCCTGCATACCACTTCCTCACCAACCCCCTGAGGATTGCCTGCCCGGCAAATGCTAGCCCCGACACCTCAGCTAAGCTACAGTGCCAGGTGAATTTGAGCAATATGAATTTGAATGTCAAACACGCCGGATGGGGTCCACGCCGGGCTCGAGCAGGGAATCGCCGCAAGGGGTTGCGATGACGCTTGCATTGCCGACATTCTCGCCAGGGGCGGGCGCTTTGCAGTCGGCTTCGCTTCCGGCCGCCGATGTGCCCGGCCTTTATGTGCATATCCCATTTTGCTTCCACAAATGTCATTACTGCGACTTTTACAGCATCACCCGGCAGACGCCGGAGCGCATGGAGCATTTTGTCGATTTGATGCTTTCGGAGGCGGAACTTTGGACGGCAACAGCAGGCCCCAACGTCGCCCCGCGCACAATCTTTTTTGGTGGCGGCACGCCCACGCTGCTGCCGATTGCGGCGATGGAGCGGCTGCTCGCCGGCTTGCGGCAACGATTCGACTTCTCGCATTTGATTGAATGGACGGTCGAAGCCAACCCGGCCACGGTCACCGCCGATTATTGCGCGATGCTGGCCAGCGCCGGCGTCAACCGCCTCAGCTTCGGCGCCCAGAGCTTCAACACCGAGCATCTCAAGACCCTGGAGCGCCACCATGATCCCGATGATGTGCCTCGCAGCATCGAACTTGCACGCGCCGCCGGTTTCAGGCGGCTCAACGTTGACTTGATTTATGCGATCCCCGGTCAGACTCTCGACGATTGGGCCGCGTCGCTCGACGCCGCCCTCGCCCTCGATACGCCGCACATTTCCTGCTATGCCCTCACCTATGAGCCGAACACGCCCATGGCGGTGAAGAAGCGTCTTGGTCGGATCGCCGCGGCGCCCGAGTCGCTGGAACTGGAGATGATGCACTATACCCGCCAGCGCCTGATCGCCGCCGGCCGCCACCCTTACGAGATCAGCAACTACGCCGTCCGCGGCGAGGAATGCCGGCACAATCTGCTCTATTGGACCGGCGAAAACTACATCGGCCTGGGGCCGTCGGCCGCCTCCCACGTGGCCGGCCATCGCTGGAAAAATCGGCCTCACCTTGGGGAGTGGGAAGCGGCTTCGGAAAGACAGCAGCTTCCCGCGATTGAGTTCGAGCGGCTGACGCCGGAGCAGCGCGCCGGCGAGCTGGCCATGCTGCTGCTGCGGCTGGAAAGCGGTCTGCAGTTTGAAGCATTTCTGGCAAAGACCGGGTTCGACGCCCGCGAACTCTACGCGAAAACCATCGAGCAACTTGCGGCCGCAGGCCTGCTTCAGGTCACCCCCGACTCTCTCACTTTGACTACCAAAGGCCTCAACGTGGCCGACGCCATCGCCGCGGAATTCCTCGCAGCGCCATGACCACGCCGCCGCCGATTTCGCGGCGAAGAACATGCACCCCGCGCGCGAATCCCGCCAGAGGAATCTCACTTATGGCGGCACTACAAGCCCCGCCCTCTCCGCCCGCGGCATGTGAACCGACTCACTGCTTCGCGCCCCGCGAAGCGGTGGTTTCGTTGTCGTTGATCGAGTACGGCCCGCCGCCCAGATCGGCCAGGTCTCCCCGGTTGGCGGTGAGCTTGTTCCACACCGCCGCGGCTTGATCCTTCTCTTCAAACACCCAACGCACCTGCAGGTCGCGCTCCCCGGCGGCGAAGTAAACCACCACCTTCCCCGGCGCCTCGCGCTCGGCCGCGCACACCAGATCCAGATTGATCACCCGGTTCCCAACATGAAAAAAGTTCGCCATGAATGCTCCCGGTGAGGACACATCGACTGTAGCGACTCCCTCCGCCGCCGTGAACGCACGAATTGCCCGCGCACCATTTGCCCTCTACTTGCCCGCTTGAATCAACTCCACGTGCATCCGATTTCGATAGGTTCCCGCCCGATGCGTTACCGAGTCCCAGCCGCGGCCAACCGATGTGCCCGCGAGCGTGATCCAGAGCGCCGCCGGCGCATCCGCCCGATCCCCTTCCAGCGAAAACTCGATCGCGTTCACCGGCAGACCATATCCCGCCGTCGGCGAAAGCTGCGTGCTGAGCTGCGCTGACCAATCATCCAGCGTGATCCGGCCAATCGGTGTCGCCCCGTCAAACAGCGTGATCGTCAGCGCCTCGCCGCGCCCCATCCTGCCGCCGGCCAATTTGCGGAAGGGACCCTTCTCGCCGCTGCTGGCCTGCACGACATGAAACATCCCGCCGGCGTCGAGATACGCGCACCGCGCCGGCCGGCCAACCGGATAATCTCTTGGCAGGACTTCGATTTTCTTGTCAGCACACGGTGAAAAGCTGATGGACAACCGATGATGTCCCGCGATGGTTATCTGGCAGAAACTGTTCAAGTGAGAATGCACCGGCGCCGGCAGATGTGAAAGCGCTTCGATGGTAACTTCCGCATCGCCGCCGGTTACCGAAAGCAGGCTCTCATCGTCATCGGCATACAGGAAACCGGCCGGCTCCTCCTGCCACGCAATCAGGCGGCGGATTTTCGCCGATCTTCTGAAACTGCGCGGGGCGAGGTTCACCCAGCATCCATCTGGCGAACGGCTGGCGAAGGTGAGCAGCGGCTGGATTGACAGAAAAAGCCGGCCATTCTGCATGGACACGACCCCATCGGCGGGAGTGACGGTCGCCAGCTCTGAAATCCGCAGCGTCGCCGGCGCCCGCGCCGCCGACGCCTGCGATGGCTTGGCCAGCGCCGGAATATCCACATTCGCTGGATGGGTGTCCGCAGGTGGAGCAATCTGCGTGAAGGGGAAGCTGAAGCCGATGGCAATCCCCAGCAGCGCAAACGCGACCGCCGTCCGCCGCAGCGGCGCCAGCCGCATCTCTGCCTGAAATGCGCTCGCAATCAGCATAGCTGACGCCACACAGCCGACGCCGCCGATAAGCCCGCCGCTTTGCGGGAAGCAAATCATCGCCGCGGCGCCCGCAGCCAGCCAGAGCAGCGCGAGGCTCAGCACGATCGCGCGCAACCGCGACCAATTTCTAAACCGCGCTGCTCCCATGGCCGCGACAACCAGGCCCAGCACCAGCGCTGGCAAGACGCGATTGGCCAGAAATCGCGGATGATCCCAGGGGAATGCTCCCGGCATCAGCGCCATCCAGGCCACGGCGCCGATCCCATGACCCAGCACCGCCACCAACCAGAACCGCCGTGAAACTACCACCATTTTGCCACTGTACCCGATGGCGCGTCGAATGCCGCCGCGGTTTGAGGCGATAGACGATTCTTCACCCTGTCTGTACCATGCCGCCGCGCCCGGGCGACGGGGGTTCGTGCCATCTCCGTATCTGTGATGGCGAAAGATCGGATGGGCTGCTGTTGGCCGGGGCGCATGGGCCTGGTTATGTTTCGTGGCAGAATGCAACGACTAGGATTCTTGCTACTGTATCCGGACGAGTGAAGGGCGGAGGCCGCGGTTCCCTTGTGTTTGCCGCATGAAGTTCTGCGGCGGGGCGATGCGGCTTTTGGATGATGTTGCGCACCCGACGGATGCGCTGGAATTGAACAACCATGGTTGTGGGGGTCGTCAGTAACACCGAGGGGCGACTGGAGGCCATGGAAGCGGCCGCGCAGACCCTGCGCGCCCTTGGCGTCGAGTGGATCATCCACTGCGGCGACGTCGGCGGCCGCCACGTGCTTGATGCTTTCCGCAATGCCGACGTGGATGCTGCCTTCGTCTGGGGCGACCAGGACCGCGACCGCATGGGCCTGCTCCGCTACGCCCAGAAAGAGCAGATCCAATGCTTCGGCGTGCTGGCTGACCTGGAAATCGACGGCAAACGCATCGCCGTCGTCCATGGCGACGACAAGAAAGTCCTCAAGCGGCTGCTGGATGAGCAGCAGTACGACTTCATCTTCCACGGCCACGGCCACGCCAGCGAAGACAAAATGGTAGGCCGCACCCGGCTCGTACACCCAGGCTCCCTCTACGGCGCACCCAAACGTACCGCGGGTGTGGTGGACCTCTCTACAAATGATGTGAAACTGCTTGAGATCTAAAGCGCCATAGCCTTATTTATGGCTGCAGTTAATCGCGCGCCAGCTTCGCCAGCGCTGCTGACGCATGCTCCGCCACAATCGAATTGGGACTCGTCGAATACCGGCGAATGACCTCACGAGCGCTTGGCTGTCCGCTTCTCTTGAGAATATCGATGCCGCAGATGACAACCAGATCGTCTGCTTCATTTCCCAATCGGTGGTCAAGAAACGTGACCCCCTCGGGACTGTTCAATACCGCTGATGCGTTTTCGAATGTCTGCAGCATTCGCCGCTGATAAGCATCCAGATCAAATCCTTCGGGCCGCGCCATCGAATTTGGCAGTACATACTGAGTGTACGCTGCAACACCTTCATCGAATGCGGCGCCGAATTCGCGATGCCGACTTCTCGGGGCGGCCGAATGACATCCACTAAGGGGCATCACGAACAGCAATATCATTGTTGGGGCCGTGAGTCGCACAAACCGGGCAAGCAAATTGCCACTCTTCGACCAACTTCCATCCTCGTGCCCGCGCCCAAGCCGAAACCGCAACACAACCTCGCAGGAATTCGTCCTTCTCGTCATGGAATCCCTTCATCATTTCGTCGTTCCACGTGAGGAATCTGCCGCAAATCTTGCAATCAAACCCGCCGAGCAGGTGTGCATATGCGTGCCATGGATCTTCAAGATTGAAAAGTGGTTCTCCCATCGTGACATCATCCCTCCCACCCCTTCTCTACCGACTCCAGAATCGCAATCATCTCCTTCGCCGTGCGCAACATCGTCTCCCGGGCGCTAAATCCCCGAATCGGCTCCCCCGTCTGGGCGTCGTTATAAATCCCCACATCCGTGGAATCCACCAGATAGCGATAGTCGAGGGTCAGTTCTTCTTCGGCCGGAATATCCCGCCGGGCGATCACGACCCCGCAATGGCAGAGCAGATTGGGGTCGAAGGAATGGTTGATGAAATTCAGATTGGCCGCGTCATCCTTCAGGTGCGTGAAATACCGTCCGGCGTAGCGCGTCCCCGTGCGCAGGATCAGGTAAATATCCCGCCGCACCGCCTCGACAAACTCCGACTCGGTGATCACCTGCCCATCCTGCGTGAACAGGCACACAATCGTCCCCTTCTTCACCGCCCGCAACGGGAACAGTCCCTTGCCGAAAATTGTCGATGGTCTGACTTCCGAGGGGATGAACATAACTCGATGGTCCCCAACGCCGCCGGGGTGTCAAGGAGATCGTTGCTTCTGGGCGCCCAGGCCACGGGCAATGTTGCATGGTTGAGCAAGGTGACCGGTGAGAATCGAACTCACACCACCGGGGCCACATCCCGGTGCTCTACCTTTGAGCTACGGCCACAAAGACGACGGCTGGAGTTGAACCAGCGTAAACGGGCTTTGCAGACCCGCGCCTCGCCACTCGGCCACGTCGTCAAAAAGCGCGCTTGCAGGCGACCAACCTGCAGGCCGCGCTGGCACACGCGATGGGGCTCCACACCGCCATCGTTGCGCCTCGTCAAGCGCGCCGGACAGGAATCGAACCTGTCGCCTCCCGGTTTGGAGCCGGGCATTCCGCCATTGGAACTTCCGGCGCGTTATCACAACCATCCCAGTGCGTAGGGACGGACTCGAACCGCCGCGGGCCACTTGGGCCACCGGGTCTACAGCCCGGCGCAATCGCCGCTCTGCCACCTACGCAATACCTTCTGTAGGGTCCGCTTCAGCGGACGCGAATTCAGTCATCCGCCCGGCAGCGTCCGCTAAAGCGGACCCTACCAAAGACTGTTCATGCTCCCGGCGGGAGTCGAACCCGGCTTCTGCCGGTTGAGGGCCGGCGATCCTTTGCCGTTGGACGACGGGAGCCAGCGCTCTCGGTGGGACTTGCACCCACACTTCCCTGGCTGAAAACCAGGTCGCCTGACCTTAGCCGACCAGAGCCAGCACCTTCGGCAGGATTCGAACCTGCAATCGCACCGGTTAACAGCCGGGCATGTAACCGTTACACCGCGAAGGTGTCGCAAACTGAGTCGCGTGGGCTTGAACCACGAACCTCCGGGACCAAAGCCCGGCGCTCTGCCAGTTGAGCTACCACTCATTCGGTCCGGCCGCTGAACTCAGGGAGAAGGATTCGAACCTCCGCTGTCCGGTTCAGAGCCGGACGTCCTGCCGGTTAGACGATCCCTGAATCGCAAGCCTCCGCTTGCTCATGGATGAACGGCTGGATTCAAACCAGCAACCTGAGGCTTATGAGGCCCCCGCTCTGCCGTTGAGCTACGCACCCGTGTTTTTCCAAAGCCGCGAGCTGGCATCGAACCAGCGGCCGGCCGTTTACGAAACGGCTGCTCTGCCATCTGAGCTATCGCGGCCTCTCTCTTTTCAGTGCAGCGGGTGGGACTCGAACCCACGGCATCCGGTTTGGAAGACCGGCACTCTGCCAACTGAGTTACCACTGCAGTAGCACGGGCGTCTCGCCCGTGTTCTCATTTCACAGACACGGGCGAGACGCCCGTGCTACGAAATAATCCAACATCCAAAAATCCAGTGGGCCAGGCAGGAATTGAACCTGCGTCCGCGGTGCTTCAAACCGCCGCTCTACCGATTGAGCTACCGACCCGAATTCTTCAGCGGTCCGTACGGGGCTCGAACCCGTGGCCTCCGGCGTGACAAGCCGGCGCTCTGGCCTGCTGAGCTAACGAACCATCTCTTTCTCGCCATCTCACGTCGATCGAGCGGAGGGTAGAGGATTCGAACCTCTGTCCCAGCGTTGGCCGGGATCCGCGTTAGCACCGCGGCGCGATAATCCGCTCTGCCAACCCTCCGTGCGCATCTGCACACTCAGCGGAGGGTGAGGGACTCGAACCCCCAGGACCTTTCGGCCATGCCGGTTTTCGAGACCGGTGCCTTACCAGTTAGGCTAACCCTCCGAAGCTTTCGCTTGCGGAGCCAGGTTTTTCTGAGCTGCTACTCATGCTTCACTTCCTTTCATGCCGCAGGCAGGAGTCGAACCTGCAGTGTGCGGTTCTTGAGACCGCCGCCTCTGCCATTGGGCTACTGCGGCCTGCCATTGCTCGTCGAACCTGCATCAACGTGACTCTCGATCACGCCCCTCTGCCAGTTAGCAAATACAACCACTTCAACCGACAATGCACTGGGAAGGGATCGAACCTTCAACCTCCGGTTTCGTAGACCGGAACTCTGATCCAATTGAGCTACCAGTGCGTTGCGCCAGGCAGGGGTCGAACCTGCATCGGCCGCTTATCGGGCGGCTGCTCTGCCACTGAGCTACCAGCGCGCAAAATCACTGCCGGCGCCGCACGGCGCCTCGATGGCGTGACGGCACAATGCCGGCGCAAGCCATCACGCGTCCAAATATTTCCCGGTGATAAAAATGAACTTCATTTTCGCCGGGAAGAACTCCCGGCCGAAGGAGGCGGGAGTCACCAATGCAAGCGCGCGTCGGTTTTGCCGATGGCGTGCATCGTCGCGAGGCAAGACTCTGGATTATATGAACTTCGTAGCTGCATCTGATCCCTTTTCGGCACAATATCGCCGAACCTTTACTTATACCATCATAGAACGAATAGGCAAGAAAAAAATTGTGACAATTGAAGAAATTTTAGTGCAGCGCGCGGCGAGAGCGCTTTGTTCTCACGCCAGCGGATTGATGAGGATTTTCGCCGCCGCGGCGCTGCCGAGGGTAATGGGGGCGCTGCCGGCGGGGCGGATGGAAAGCGAATCGGCCAGGGGGTCGCGCGCCTGCACGGTGACGGTGACTCCCGGGGTCAGGCCGGAGCGGCCGATGAACTGCAGGAAGGCGGGATTCTGATCCAGGATCCGGGAAATCCGCACGGTATCCCCCGCCGCGCACTCCATCAACGACAGATGCTGTCCCCCCGGCACCTTTCCCTTGGCGCTGGGAATGGGATCGCCGTGGGGGTCGACGCTGGGATGTTCCAGCAGGGCGTCGATCTTCTCCAGCACTTTGTCGGAGATGGCGTGCTCCAGCTCCTCGGCCTCATCGTGGACCTCCGACCAGTCCAGCCCGAGCACCTTCACCAGCAGCAATTCCACCAGCCGATGCCTGCGGAGCACGTGCAACGCCAACTGCTCGCCGCCGCGGCTTAGCCGCACCCCGCCGCGCGGCTCGTAGACCACCAGCCCGGAATCGGCCAGGGTCTTGATCATGGTGGTCACCGTCCCGGGCACCACCCCCAGAATGCCCGCCAGCTTGCCCATCGACACCAGATCCTCGTTGAACTGCTGCAAGAGATAAATCTGCTTGACGTAGTTTTCGACCGTGCTGCTGGGCATCGCTGCGTAGTGTAGCAATTTGATTGGTAGTTGACAAAAGTTTGTCAATTCCTATTTTATATTTTGAGTGCTCAAAATACAGTGTAAGCAGGGTCCGCTTCAGCGGACGCGTTCCAAGCCCGTCCGCTGAAGCGGACCCTACGCGCGAGGATTGTCGGTGGAGACCAGAGATTCCAACCTGATTGTCGAATCCGTAAAGCCGGACCTTTTGGCGCCGATCACGGGGCATCGGTCGCTCGAGGGTCTGCACGGCTCGGTGGCGGTTTCGGATAAAAAGGGTTTCTGGCGGCAATACATGATCTTCGCCGGCCCAGCCGTGCTGGTCAGCGTCGGATATATGGACCCCGGCAACTGGGCGACCGATCTGGACGGGGGGGCCAAATACAAATATGCCCTGCTCTGGGTGGTGGCGCTATCGAGCTTGATGGCGATCTTCCTGCAAATCTGCTCGGCGCGGCTGGGTGTGGTGACGGGCAAGGATCTGGCCCAGGCCTGCCGCGACTACTATCCCGCCTGGACGCGCTGGCCGAACTGGCTCTGCACCGAGCTGGCGATCGGCGCCTGCGATCTGGCCGAGGTGCTGGGCTCGGCGGTGGCGATCAAGCTGCTGTTCGGCATCCCGCTGCTCTGGGCGGTGTTCATCACGGCGTTCGACGTGCTGCTGCTCTTGATGCTGCAGCACCTGGGAATGCGCCTGATCGAAGCATTCATCGGCGTGTTGGTGTTGACCATCGCCGGCTGCTATTTCATCGAAATCTTTGTCTTGCCGCAGACCAATCCGAGTTTCTTGGAGATGGGGCACGCGCTGATTACGCCGGGATTCCGCGAGGCGGGGATGATGTACGTCGCCATCGGCATCATTGGGGCCACCGTGATGCCGCACAATTTGTACCTTCATTCGGCATTGGTGCAGACGCGGCGGTTTCAGTCGGATGAAAAGTCCATTCGCCAGGCGATCAAGTACAACACGGTGGATTCGGTGGTGTCGCTGTCGGTGGCATTCATGGTGAACGCCTCGATCATGGTGCTGGCGGCGATCACGTTCTTCGGTAAGAAAGCCGTGCCGCTTCCAAATGGGGGAATTGTGCAATTGGGAGGGGATTGGATTCAACAAGCCTATCTGACGCTCACGCCCCTGCTGGGAACAACCTCCGCGAGCATTTTGTTTGCCGTGGCGCTGCTGGCAAGCGGGCAAAGCTCAACGATTACCGGCACGCTGGCCGGGCAGGTGGTGATGGAGGGGTTCATGCACTGGCGGATTCGGCCATGGCTGCGGCGGATGATCACGCGGCTGGCGGCGATCGTGCCGGCCATCGCGGTGATCGCCATCCGCGGCGACAACAGCGTCAATGACTTATTGACGCTCAGCCAGGTGGTCCTGGGAGTACAATTGCCCTTCGCGATGATTCCGCTGCTGCAGTTCACCAGCTCGAAAAGACGCATGGGCCGATTCGCCAACGGCCCACTGCTGCTGACGGCGGGATGGACGAGTTGCGCGCTGATTACCGCGTTGGATGTATATATGCTGTGGCGCGCGTTCACGGGTCAGGGGTGAAGGAGAGCATAGGCGTCAGGGCACAGTGCAGGGAGGAATGACACGGCGACACGGCGAAAGGAAAATGCGCCCTCACCCCGGCCCTCTCCCCTTGGGTACAACGGGAGAGGGGGGAGCATAGGAGACAGTTATGTACAAGCGAATCCTTGTCACGCTCGACGCCACCGATGCCGACCAGACGATCCTGTCGCACATCATCCCGCTGGCGAAGATGTTTCGCAGCGGGATTATTCTGCTGCACGTGGCCGACGGTTGGGCGGCGAGAATGTATGGCGCCGACGCCGTGAGTCCTGAAGTGACCGAAGATCGAGCGTATCTTGCGAAAATCAAGAGCCAGCTCGAGGCGGAGGGATTGGCCGCGGAGACCGAGCTGGCCTACGGCGAGCCGGCCACCGAGATCGTCCGCTGGGTCAGGCGCGAGCATTGCGACCTGATCGCCATGACCACCCATGGCCACCGTTTCCTGGCGGATTTGTTCCTGGGCAAAACCGCCGTCCACGTCCAGCACCAGGTGGATGTGCCGATCTTGCTGGTGCGGGTGAAGGCGTGAAGGGACGCGATGCGGGGACGCGGCGAGGGGCGAAACGGCGAAACGGCGAAGGGGCGAAACGGTGAAACGGCGAAACGGTGAAACGGCGAAACGGTGAAACGGCGAAAACAGGGGAAAAATGACCGCGAAGGCGCGGAGGCGCGAAGAAAATCTGCGCGAAGGATTCTTCGCCGCGACGCCGTGATCGCCGAATTCGTGGCACGGGCAACTTGCCCGTGCGCAAGAGCGCCAGCGATCTTTTCCGCCGCCAGCCGGAACGCAATGCGATAATCGCATACATGCTCCGCTGGTGGCGTGGTATGATTCACCCGCTCCCAACCGGAAAGCGCTATGGATGCAGCTCGGGAAATGATTGCGACAACAGACAACTGGCAGGGCTATTGCAGAACCTGCGGTTATCTCCTCCGCGGCCTGCAAACCAGCCGTTGCCCCGAGTGCGGAAAAACATTCGACCGCGCCGATCCCCGCACATTCCGCAAGAAGCCCAAACGTCCCCTGAAGACCTGGGCCCAGCGCGCGGCGGTGCTGCTGCTCCTGCTGGCCACCACCTACGCCGCCGAGATCGGGTGGCTGTATTGGGGCTGGAAAATCGAGCAGCCGGCAGTGGCAGTGGGCAAGAGCCATGGGGGAGTGAGAACAGCCGCTATCGGTCCGACCTGGCTGTGCAAGACCCTACGTCCAAGTGATCGCTGGCTGCTGGAGCGCGTGGCTGCAATTGACCTCCAAACCGCGACGACCAGCGACGACGATCTGGCAGCGGTGGGACAACTACATCACCTTGAGACACTCGCGATCAGCAGCCCTCACGTGACAGATCAGGGCCTCGCCCATCTCGCGGGGCTGCGCCAGGTCAGAATCCTCCTTCTCCACTCGACACGCATCACGGATTCCGGGCTGGTACATTTGAGGAACATGCGGAAGTTAATATTCTTGTCCCTAAGCGACACTTCCGTGACCGGCTCCGGGCTGGTTAATCTGCAGGGCATCTCAACTTTATCTGCAGTGGACCTGTGCAACACGCCGCTGGCACCGGAATTTCTCCGGGAGCTGAGAGCATTGCCCGCGCTGCAGCAGCTTTCATTGGAAATCACCTCAACTGACGATGCGGCGCTGGTACACCTTGAGATGCTGTCCCAGCTGAATAGTCTGTCCTTGGTGTCGACCAAGATCAGCGACCGGGGCCTGAAAGTCCTTACACGTATGAAAGGGCTGAAGATGTTGCATCTCGATCTTAACGCGGTGTCGCCGCAGGCGGTGACTGAACTGCGAACGGCCCTGCCGCAAACCACAGTTGATGCCGACAACCTACTCCCCGTGCATTTCGATTTGGACGCCGCACAATGATCGAAACCGCACAAAATGGACTTCCCTCGCGCCGACTGCTATGGTATGTCCAATCTCTCGCGAAAAGGGCGTTCCCATCTCGATAGACTTTTGTTCTGATTTGCCTCACATTATATGGGGCCGCGTGCAATCCAAGGAAATTATGGCAGCCGACCTGCAAACCCGCATTCTCGATTATCTGAAGTCCCCCGCCTACCGTCCGCAAAAAGCCCGCCCTCTGGCACGCGCGCTGGAGCTCCACGACGATGAACAATATCCCGCCTTCAAGGAGGCGCTCGATGCGCTGCTGGAAAGCGGCCAGGTGATCGTCAGCAAAGGCCGCAACCTCACCCTGCCGGAAGCGAAGCAGGAGGCGGCGCCAGCGCCGGCCACTGCCGGCGCCCCCCCTGTCGCCCCGGCTGCTCCGGCCAAGCGCGCCTTCCCCGAGCATCCTCCGCTCAAGGAGCCGCTGCCGCGCGGCATCGTGATCGGCAGCTATCGCCACCATCGCCGCGGTTTCGGTTTTGTCATTCCCACCGAGCCGGCCGGGCACGAGGATCTGTTCATTCCCGAAGGGCAGAACGCCGGCGCCATCACCGATGACATCGTGCGCGCCAAGGTCACCGGCTCCGAGCAGCGCGAGGGGCGCACGCGCTATGAGGGGCGGATCATGGAGGTGGTCACCCGCACCAACAACCGCTTCGTCGGCTCGCTGGTGAAGCAGGGGGGGCAATGGATGGTGCTGCCGGATGGCAACGATTTCACCGATCCGATCCTCACCCCCGATGCCGCCTCGCGCCACATCAAGGTGGGGACCAAGGTCGTCGTCGAGCTCACCCAGTATCCCGAGGAAGGCCGCCGCGCTGAGGGCGTCATCACCGAGGCGCTGGGGACGGCCGGGGAGAAGGATGTCGATCTGCGGACGGTCATCATCTCCCACAATCTGCCCGGCGAATTTCCCGAGGAGTGCAAGCAGCAGGCCCGCGCCGCCCTCGACCGTTTCAATGCGTCATTGGATCGCGAGCTGGCCACGCGGCTGGACCTGAGCAACGAGGTGATCGCCACCATCGATCCCGACGATGCCAAGGACTATGACGATGCGATCTCCCTGCGCCGGCTGAAAAACGGCAATTGGCAGCTTGGGGTACACATCGCGGATGTCTCGTTTTTCGTCGAGCCCGAGTCGCCGCTGGATGAAGAGGCTGCCGCCCGCGGCAACAGCGCCTATTTCCCCGGCCACGTCATTCCCATGCTGCCGGAGGTGCTGAGCAACGGCGTCTGCTCGCTGCAGGAAGGGGTGGCGCGGCTGTGCAAGTCTGCGTTTATCGAGCTGGATCAGGATGCCAACCCGGTCGGCACGAAGTTTCAAAACACCGTGATCAAGTCGCGCAAGCGCCTGCGCTACAAGGAGGCGCAGGCGATTCTGGACGGCGTGAAGCTGATCCCCCACCCCGATGGGCCGCAGAGCGTGGAGACGTATGATCCGGAAGTGCTGGAGCTGCTGCGGGACATGAATGAATTGGCCGGGCGCATCCAGAAACGGCGCCACAAGGCCGGGCAGCTTGTCCTCGGCCTGCCGGAAGTCGACCTGGTGCTGGATGAGGAGGGGAAGGTGATCGGCGCGGTGCCCGAGGATGAATCCTACACCCACACGATCATCGAGATGTTCATGGTCGAGGCCAACGAGGCGGTGGCGAGACTGCTCAATTCGGTCGATGTGCCCTTCCTGCGCCGGATCCATCCCGTGCCCGAAACCGAGACCCACGAGAAGCTGCGCGCCTTCGTGCAGGTGGCCGGCTATCGCCTGCCCAAGATCATCGACCGCCACGCGTTGCAGGCGCTGTTGGAAACCGTCAAGGGCAAGCCCGAGGCCTTCGCGGTGAACCTGGCGGTTTTGAAGTCACTCAAGCGGGCAGAATATTCTCCGCAGCCGGTGGGGCACTATGCCCTGGCCTCCGAGCAATACTGCCACTTCACCAGCCCGATTCGCCGCTACGCCGATCTCACGGTGCATCGCCTGCTGGATAGCTATTTCGCGGCGCGGCAGGATGCCCCGCGGGGAGAAGGATCGCATTCGCGCAAGCAGAAGCTGGAATTGGAAAACGTGATTCCCTACCAGGAGCTGGTCGAGCTGGGCAAGCACATCTCCTTCACCGAGCGCCGGGCCGATGAGGCCGAGCGCGAGCTGCGCGAGATCAAGATCCTCGAGCTGCTGGCCAATCGCATCGGCGATGTCTTCCACGGCGTGGTCACCAGCATCACCAAGTTCGGCATCTTCATTCAGCTTCAGGAATATCTCATCGATGGCCTGATCCGCTACGAGCAGCTCATGGACGACTACTGGCAGGTGGACGACCGCGCCGGCATCGTGCGCGGCCGGCGCACCGGCCAGACCATCGCGGTGGGGGATCTGGCGGATGTGCTGGTGGTCAACGTGGATGTTCCCCGCCGCGAGCTGACGCTGGCCATCGCCAAGCTCAAAAAAGGCGGCCCCAAGCGCGCTCCCGGTAATCTGCCGGCGCCTGAAGAAAAGAAATCGCGGCGGCGTCCCGCCCGCGATGATCGGGAAAAATCACGTCCCCGCGCCCGCGCCGGTAAGCCCGGGGCAAAGCGCGGCGGGGGCGGACGCAGGTGATCCAACCGAGGGATGGGTTTCAGTCCGGCTCGGGATGCTCGCCTTCATTCCAGAATCTTTTGCTGCGCTTCAGGCCGCATTGGCTGCACGCTTCCTTTTGATCTCGCAGCATGCGGCCGCAGCCGAGACAGACCTTGCCATCCACCGCCACCCAGCGCCGCCACAGTTCATTGCGCCGTTTCAGGCTCTTCATTGCCGCCCAACCGAGCGAGTAGGCGATGGCGCCATTGACTGCCAGGCCAGCGACCAGGCACATCCACATATCGCCATTCCATGGACTCATACATACAAGAATCACTGGGATAATCGCCAGACATCCAAACCCCACCGCCGGCACAAACAACACGCACGCGATAAAAATATCCACCGCACTCGGCCCAGGCGGCGTCAGTTGCCCATCAAAATATTCAATCACCGGCCGCGGTTCATCCATGATTCACCCCACCCGCCTGGCCATTTTCCACAGCGGATATTCTCCCTGCCAGCCATCGCCGACCTTCCGGTATCCCATGGCGCGATAGAACGCCACGGCTGCCTCGTTCGTCGGGGAAACGTGCAGCTCGATGCTGGTCGCTTCCCAACTGCGGAAATAGCCCAGCGCCCGCTCGTGCAGCCGCCGGCCATATCCTTGCCGCCGAAATCCAGCGGTGACGTAGAACAGATTTACGTATCCCGCGCTCAATCCATATGGCACCTGCAGCTCGATTTGTCCCACCAGATCCTCTGCTTCGTACGCCAGCAGGTGCCCTTCGGGGAATTCCTCCACCCGCCCGCGCAGCCAGTGGAGGTACTGCGAGAAAGACGTGATCGACGCTCCCCGACCAAAACTTGCCCGGCTGGTCTGGCGAAAATGGGCATAGGTAAGCTGTCCATCGCGCTGCGGGTCAATCCTGCGATAGGTGATGGCCGGGGCGTCGATCATGCTGGGCTCTGAATGCATTGTAGCACTACCGCAAACGTGCCTTCTCGCTCTGATATTGTTACAATTCCTGCACCATTCGGGGAGCACTATGACACAACTGAGCTACGGCCACGACGGCGAACACGCGTACAGTCTGTATTACGAGCACTCGGGCAAGGTGACGCCGACGGGGTTGATCCTGGGCACGGCGGCGGGACTGGCCGTGGGAGCGGCGGCGGGGGCGCTTTATTCCCTGGCCGTCATGAACTGTCCGATCATCAAGCTCAATGCTCTGCTGGCGATAGCATTTGGCGCGGCGGTGGGCGCATCCGCCGTCAGCATGATGCGCGTGGGCAAGGTGCGCAGCATTCAGGTTTCCATCGCGACCGTCGCGGTCATCACCTTTCTGAGTTACTACTTCAGTTGGGTGGTGTGGCTGTGGATGCTGCTGCGGAATAGCAGCGTGCAGATTCCGTTCCAGTCGCTGCTCTGGCGGCCGGACATCGTCGGGCGGATCATCCTGAAGGTGAATGAACATGGCACCTGGGCGATGAGCACCTACGACAAGCAAGCCACCAGCGGCATCACGCTCTGGCTGGTCTGGCTGGCCGAAGTCGGATTGATATTCGGCTCCTCGCTGATCTGCGCCAAGGTGCTGGTCAAGAGCAAGCCCTTCTGCGAGCGCTGCAACCGGTGGTGTACAGGCCCGGTGTCGCTGCAGCGCTTCAAGGCCGCCAGCGCCGCGGAGGTGCGCCGGCATCTGGAAAGCCGCGACTTCGCCTTCTTCGAGCAGCTTGGTCTGGCGACGAATCAAGATGCCGTCGCCCTGCAGCTCATCCACCACCACTGCCCGCAGTGCCGAGACCTGCACACGCTCTCGGTGGAGCAGATAACCACCACGGCCAGCAAGAAGGGGCAGCAGAAGAACACCAACCTTGTGGTGGACAAGTTCCTCATCGCCCCTGAAGAACTCCAGCAGATTCAGGCGATTACGCTGGAAAGCCAATGGGCTCGCGACGAGCAGCGGAAAGCCGCCGGCGCCCGCGCCCGCGGCATCCCGCAGCCGCCCGGGAATTCCTGAAGCTTCCAGCTCTCTTGCCTATGATGAATGACCGTGCGAACTGAAGCCCCGATGGGCGATTCAGTTCGCGCTCGAAGCGACGATTACTTCCGCAATGGTGACCCGATGGCCGGCGACAGCCAGACGATGCAGTGCATGGAGGTGTGGGGCGGCAACGAGATCGTCGATGCCAGCGTGGTGATGTCCGGGCTGGACCTGTGGGTTTACTCCAAGCCGTTCGGCCAATCCGCCGGCGGCGGCGATGTATACTACGTCTCCTCCTGCGCTACCGGGCGCATCGAGCGCCTGCTGGTGGCCGATGTCAGCGGCCACGGTGCGACGGTGGGGGATGTGGCCGGTCAGCTCCGGCAGTTGATGCGGCAGTTCGTCAACTACCTCGATCAGCGCCGATTTGTGCGCACCATGAATGACCGCTTCGCGCAGCTCTCGCGCAACGGCTGCTTCGCCACTGCCATCGTCGCCACCTTTTTCGCCCCCACGCGCTCGCTGAGCCTGTGCAACGCCGGCCATCCGCCGCCGCTGCTCTACCGCGCCGGCCGGCGGCAATGGAGTTTTCTGGAAAGAGACCTCGGTTCCTCGGACCCTGCCGCCCCTTCCGGCGCCGCCGGCAACATTCCGCTCGGCATCATGGACCTGACCGACTACGAGCAGTTCGAGCACCGGCTGGACGTCGGCGACCTGGTGCTGCTCTACACCGACTCGCTGATCGAAGCCCGCGATGGCGGCGGGGAGATGCTCGGCCGCCGCGGCCTGCTGGAACTGCTCAGCGGCGTCGCCGTCGATGATCCGGCCAAGCTCATCCCCGCCGTGCTCGATGCGGTGGCCAGGCAGGAGGTGAAGAACCTCGATCTCGATGATGTGACCGTCATGCTTCTTCGCGCCAATGGCTCAACCCAGCACTTCTCGGTGATGGACAAGCTCCGCGCTGCCGGCCGCTTCGGCCGGGCCCTGCTCGGCCGCCCCTTCGGCGGCGAAGCGGTTCCCTTCCCCGACCCCCGCCTGGCCAACATCGGCGGCGCCATGATTCCCTGGTTCAATCGGCTGTGGCAAGCAAAGATTCACCGCGAAGGCGCCAATGTGCGAAGAAGAGCGAAGAAACAGAATTAGTAGGGTGGACGTACTCGCCCACCGTTTTGGGGCCCGATCATGGTGGGCGAGTACGCCCACCCTACGGATTTCCTCCGCGCTGATTCTTTATCTGTGTGAATCTGTGCCCCATCCGTGGCAAAAATTCTCTTCGCGTTGCCTGTCTTCGCCCCTTCGTGCCTTCGCGGTCATTCTTGATTTCCGCCTCTACAGAATCCCATACTTCTCATACGCCGCCACCGCTTTCATCCCCGACTTGATGGCGTCGCGGGTGACGTTTTCGGCATGACACTTCTCCCACGCCCGGCCGATCGCCTCCTCCTCGACCGCCTTGGGCACCACCACGATCCCATCGCTGTCGGCGAAGACCAAATCGCCGGGGGCGAAGTGGACGCCGTCAATCTCCACCGGCACATCCC
>DAIOHQ010000079.1:0-18830 GCA_036744635.1 Tepidisphaeraceae bacterium
AGTACCGGGCGAGGGGGCCGGAAAAAGACGGTTGCCAAAAACATGCGCTACACCCTCGGAAATGGCGGGGCTTCTATCAGCGCGTGAATTTGCTATAATGCCACGAGCATTTCGCGATCCTTCTAATCCTATGCCGCTGTCGCTTTGCTGGCCGACGTGATGATGCCAAACGTTCCAACCTCCCGCAGACGCCCGCGCCGGCTTCGGCCGCGGAATTTGTCGCTGCGCCATCCCATCCGGCTGGTCGTGATCGACCTCGACGGCACCCTGCTCGACGACTCCAAGCGGATCAGCCAGCAGACCATCAAGGCGCTGCTCGACCTGCCCCAGCGCGGCGTCAAGGTGATCGTCGCCTCAGCACGCCCCCCGCGCAGCGTGCGGGCGATCTATCAACAGCTCGCTCTCGATACCTGGCAGATCAATTACAACGGAGCGCTGATCTGGGATGAACCCAATAGCGAGGTCATATTCCATCGACCCTTGGCCGGCGCGCTGGCGCGTTCCATCGTCGAGCAGGCCCGGCAACTTCATCCCGGCATTCTGGTCACCTGCGAGATCCTCGATCGCTGGTACACCGACCGTTTCGAGCAGACCTACACCACCGCCACCGGCCGGTTGTTCAAGCCGGACGTGGTCGCTCCGCTCGACACCTTCTGCGACCGGCCAATCACCAAGCTGATGCTCCTGGGGCCGCCGGAGGTGATCGGGCAACTCGAACCGGTGGTGTCCGGGTGGCATCCGAAGGAGATCGCCACCGTCCGTACCGATCCCGAGCTGATTCAGATCATGCACCGGCGGGTGGGTAAATCGGCGGCGCTGCGACAGGTCGCCCGGCACTACGAGATTCCCCTGCACGAGGTGATGGCCATCGGCGATGCCCCAAACGATGTGGGTATGCTCCAACTCGCCGGCGTCTCCATCGCGATGAACAACGCCCACCCGCTGGTCAAGCGGGTGGCCGACTGGATCGCCCCCAGCAACAACGACCACGGCGTCTGCGCCGCCCTTGCCCGCTACGGTCTGTGCAGTGCGTGAATAGCTGATACCTCCCGCACGAACGTGTAGGGTGGGCGTATTCGCCCACCATTCGGACGGTGGGCGGGTACGCCCACCCTACAGAATCTTTGGGGCTGCCTGGGGCACGAGCACCTTTATACCACATCACTTCCGCAGGCCGGTGCGCTGCTGGAGGTACGCGAAAAGCGCCTGCTCATACGGAGTCCGGGTGTTGATGGGCTGGTAGTCGATGCCCATCTCCGTCAATCGCTTGCGATAGAGCGTCGTCAGTTCCTTGACGTGCTCCAGATAGCTGTTACGCACGGCCGCGGGGTCCACTTCCATTTCCTCGCTGGTCTCCAGGTCGCGGAAGAGCGTTGAGCCATCAAACGGAAAATTCATCTCCGCGGCATCCATCACGTGGAACACGATCACATCGTGGTTGCGGCTGCCGATCATGCGAATCGCCTTCACCGTCTGTTCGGGATCGTCGATCAAGTCGCTGATGAGAACGACCAGGCTGCGGCGCTTGAGGTTGCGCATGATCGCGCGGAGGCTGGTGGTGAGATCGGTCTGGCCGGCCGGCGGGTTCTGGATCATCACCCGCATGAGCTGGGTCAGGTGCGACCCGCGGCTGCGCGGAGGAACCTGAATGCCCGGGCGGGCGCCGATCAGAGTCAGGCCGACCGCATCCTGCTGCTTGAGCATCATGTACGACAGACAGGTGGCCAGGAAACACGAATAGTCCCACTTGGTCAGCCCACCGGTGCCGAAGGCCATCGAGGCAGAGCGGTCGAGCAGGATGTGGCAGCGGACGTTGGTCTCTTCCTCGTAGCGCTTGATGTAGTAGTGATCGGTGCGGGCGAAGAGAAACCAGTCGAGGAACTTCAGGTCATCACCCGGCACGTATTCGCGATGGTCGGCGAACTCCACGGAAAAGCCGTGAAACGGACTTTTGTGGAGCCCGGAAATGAAGCCTTCCACCACCAGCCTGGCCACCAGCGGCGACAGGCCGAAGCGGGCGAGGACGGCCGGATCGAGATAGCGCTTCGGATTGTCATCCTTCATCACCTCGGTGGTGACGGCGAGGGGACCGGGTCTGCTCATGCGCTGGCGCAGCGATGCCAGGAATGAGCGCAGCGGCCCAGCGCCTCGGGTCAGGATGTCGCGGCCGGGACCAGCAGAAGATGCGGTGGGGACTTTGGTCATGGGAGGAGACGTGAAACATGAAGAGCAAAGTCAGCCGCACCTCTTCAGGTTTCACGTTTCTGCATTGTCAGGCCGTCTTCCGCTCCGGTACGCGCTGCAGGAGCTGCTTGATGATCGCATCGGTGCTGGTTCCCTCGGCCTGGGCCATGAAGCTGGGCGAAATGCGGTGCCGCAGCACCGGCAGCGCCAGATGCCGCACGTCATCGCAGGAGACATTCGTCCGCCCATTGAGCGCTGCGTAGGTCTTGGCGCACAGGATCAATGCCTGCGATGCCCGCGGGCCGGCGCCCCATCCGATCTGGTCCTTCACGAAATCCATCGCCTCCGGCTCATTGGGACGCGAGGCGCGCACGAGATCGACCGCATAGCCGGTCACGTGCCTGGCCACCGGGATGCTGCGCACCAGGCGCTGCAGATCCAGCAGCGTCTCCTGATCGAGCACCGATGACACTTCGGCCGCCTCGTTCATCGTCGTCCGGTCCACGATCGACTCTTCCTCTTCGAGCTTGGGATAGCCGATCATCGTATTCAGCAGGAAGCGGTCCTTCTGCGCCTCGGGCAGGGGATATGTGCCTTCCTGGTCGATCGGATTCTGCGTGGCCAGGACAAAAAATGGTTTGGAAAGCTGGTAGGTCTTGCCGCCGGCCGTCACTTCCTTTTCCTGCATCGCCTGCAGCAGCGCCGCCTGTGTCTTGGGCGGGGTGCGGTTGATTTCATCGGCCAGGATGATGTTGGTGAAGACCGGTCCTGAGACGAACACCGTCACGCGCTTGCCGGTGGTATGGTCTTCCTCGATCACATTGGTGCCGATGATGTCGGAGGGCATCAGGTCGGGGGTGAACTGGATGCGGTTGAACTTGAGGGTCAGCAGCCGTGCCAGCGTGTTGATCATCAGCGTCTTGGCCAGCCCCGGCACGCCCTCCAGCAGGTTATGCCCGCCGGCGAAGATGGTGATGAGCAATTCATCCAGGACCTCCTGCTGGCCGACGACGATCTTGCTGAAGCCCTGCAGCATCTTGTCGCGATAACCATGGAGTGCGGCGATCCGCTGCTCGATCTTCTGTTCGGTTTTGTGCGGTCTTGCGTCGATGACGGTCATTGGTTTCCTGATGTTAGTGACTGAGGGAATAGGTCATGATGTTGATCGCGATGCGCAGCGCATCATCCGGCGTCAGGCCCTTGGCATAGGCGTTGGATTCGTGATTCAAGGCGCTCTGAAAATCGAAGGGGGTATAGAGCACGACCAGGCGATCATCGACAAACAGGCCATAAAACGCCGGATATTCCAAGGTGGGATCATCGCGCTGCGCCGGCGGCGTATACGCGACCCGGCCAATCGCGTTCCATCCCATGGCAAACAACGGATGGCTCGGCGGCAGTTTCACAAGCTGGGCATCCGGCAACACGCGCTTCATCTCGCGCCGAAACGCCGTGTCGAACGGCTTCAGTCCGGCGGCGGCGCTGGCCACCAGCATCCCGCCCCGCGCCAGGTAATTGTGCAGGTTCTGCGCCTCTTCCGGCGAAAGTTCGAAATCATAATGGCCGGTCATGAAGACCAGCGGATAATTGCCAATTTTGGCATCGGCCAGGTCCACCACCCGCGGCGCATAATCCACGTCGATCTCGGTATTTTCCTTCAGCCCCTGCAACAGGCTGTTCTGCAGCGCAGGATTGTCATCCCAGCTTCCGGTGTAGCGGGCCTCGGCGAAGCGGACGACGTCGCCCGGTTTGGTCTTGCCGGCATAGATGGGAAATTCCTGGGCGAGAAACTTTCCGTACTCGGTGATCCCCAGCACGTAACTCACCAGGTTCACCCCCAGGCGCACGGCGGACTCACCGACAATGTGCTTGCCGGCGGGAAAATACTGCCCTTCGCTCCACGCCGTCCCCAGCCCGCCAGGCACGAGGATCACCGCGGCGCGGGTGCCGATATCCAGCGAGTAGATCTCCGGCGCCTTCAGCATCTGCACCCCGTTCACCAGCATCGTCAGGTCTTTGATGCGATACCGGCCATTGTAAATCGGATGGTCGGGCGGGAGTTTCATGAACGTCTTCTGCGGAAAGACCTTCCGCATTTCGCGCACCACCGCGATGTTGAACTCATCCAGCCCCCGCGCGGCATTGAACAGAATCGTCCCGCCGTCGAGGATAAACTTGCGCAGGTTCTTGACCTCGGCCTCCCCGAGGGTGAAGTCATAGTCGCCGGTCATGTAGAGCAGCGGAATGTCAACCGGATCAAATCCCCCCGCCGCCAGCGGTCTGACCGCATATTGATAATTGTTGCCGTCGGCCAGCCGCTCGTTGGCAAAATGCATGATCTGGGAGCCGTCGTTCTTGAAGCTCTCCCACTGATCGAACGTTTCCTGCCTGCCATCGGGATAGAGATACTGCAGCTTCTCCCCGTACTGCACCTTGTACATCACCGTAAGGGAAGTGGGCGGCGGCGGCTGGCGTTCCTGCGTCTTGCGCATGGTCGGCCCCATTCCGTCCATAATGTCGGTTTCCTCGCCGCTGGTCTGCGTGCGCGGCGGCGCCTTGGCGGCCGGGGGCGGCTTGCTGTCGGGAGGAGGAATGTTCACCTTGCGCTGGCCAAACGCCGCGCCTGGCGCCGCAAGCACACACACCATAAGCGCAAGCACGAGAATGACCCGTAGGGTGGGCGTACCCGCCCACCGTGAGCCAGAGGTGGGCGAGTACGCCCACCCAACCCTCTGAAAACTGGAGGCTGGCGGCTGTTTGTTCATGGCACCGTCACCTCCAGCGTGGGCGCGGGATTGTTTGGGTCGCACTGCCACTTGTCGGTTGGCGCTACCCGGACGCTCTTGAGCAATTTTCCCGGCGTCTTCCCGTCCCCCGGCCCGATGACCGACACATCATAGTACGGCGCTGGAATGGTCTTCTTGTCCGCCCCGATGCTCCACCCCGCCACCACCAGCGGCGTCTGCGCCCGCGGCGGAGCGGTCAAGCCCTGCTCGTTGAGATGCGCTGGTGAATTGCGCACGTTCAAATCTGTCTTCCCCCCCGCCACCGCCGCCGCACCGCCGGAAACGTCGGCCGTCTTCACCTCGACCACCGAACCTTCCGGATAGCGTCCGCTTACCTTCACTTGCAGGAACTGCATCGACGCCACCCACGGCATCACCGGCGGCGGCACGGCATCCAGCTTGATCTTGTCGTCCGGAATGTTGCAGTTGAGCAGCGTGACCCCCGCCTGCTGGTTCAGCGACAGGGCGCACCCATCCTTGGCCACCTCGCCGATGTGGCAATTGGTGAACTGCATGGTCGAGTAGTAAAACTCAAAATAGACCTTCGAGCCATCGATGGTAGTGTCTTCCACCACGCCCGTGGCCGTGTGCCCGCTCAGGCCGATGGCGCAATTAGTAATTTTGTTCCCCTTCATCATTGCCGTGCGACCGTGCCAGTGCAGCCCGCGGGCGCAGCCGTCGATCACGTTGTCGATGGCGGTCGAATCGACGTCGTTTTGAATCTGGATCCCCACGGCATATCCCGCTCCGCTTACGCGATTTCCCTTCACTTCTCCAAGTTTACAACTATCCAGAAGGATGGCTGGCTGTCCCACACTTAGCTTTCCGCAGTCAAAGCGGTTGCCGCGCACCGCCGGCGTATCGCAGGTGGCCAGGTACATCCGGCAAATGCCGTTGAAGGAATTGCCGATGACATTCAGCCGCTGGTTCGCCTTGGCGCCGGTGTTGTCGATGGAGCGCACTTCCATGCCAACGTCGATCAGCCGCGCGTACTGCAGGTCAAGCATCACGTCCGAGTCGGCAAGGATCTTTCCCAGGACATGCGGTGGGGCGGGGAGCGCCGGGGCCTCGGGGGTGCCGGCGGCGGGGGTCTGCGGCTGCGGTGTAGTGAAAGTGATGTTGCGCCCCTCCGCCGGCAGTTCCTTGTTTCCATACACCAGCAGCGCGCCATTGGGCATCAGCCGAATGGTGCGCTCGTCATCGGTCGGCCCGGCCAGCCGGAACTCAACCGCCCCTTTGATCGCCTCGCTGGCGTCGATCTTGATCGTGCCATAAGACTCCACCAACCCGGCGACGGTGAACGTGCATTTCGCTTCCCCCGCCTTGAAACTCAGCACGCTTTCCGGATCGAGATAGAGCTGTTTGCAGGTGGTCCGGCCGGCGTCATTACCGTCGAAAACAACCGAGTCGCGCATCGCGATCACCGCCACGTCATCCGCGGCCGGCACCTTCCCCCCGTGCCAGGTTTCCGCATCCGACCAGTTTCCCCCGCCAGTTCCGTTGGAATGAATCTCCTCGCCGCGCGCAACTGCCGCGATCACCATGCAGCCGATGATCAGCCCCATCACATGTAGGGTGGGCGCGCTCACCCACCATGTCCGGCGCGTAAAACGACCTGCATCATTCATTGCGGATTCGCCCCCTCGATAAACCGCGTCAGCGCCGTGTCCTGCCCATCGCTGACATGCGCCACGCGCAGGCCATCCAATTCCAGCAATCCGCTCATGCCGTTGATTGAGATAATCACATCCACATCCGAAGTCGCCGGCACCGGCAGCTTCACCGCCGCCTTCATCCACTGCCCGAAGGTGCGGTCGATCTGCGCCACGCCCGTGCCGACTTTCGTGCCATCGGCGGCCATCAGATCCACATTCATGCTGCGCTGCTCGTAATGAATCGGGTTGGCGAGCTGATCGCGATACCACAGTTCCACCCACAAACTTCCTTCGCTCGGAATATTTTGTACCGCCGCCAGCCGAATCTGAACATTCTGCGGGTTGCGCGCATCCACAAACACAGTACGCAAGCCATCGATCCCCGTTGACGGACGAACCCGCAGCGCCCCCGCATCGGTGGTGGTCAGCGGCGGCAAGGGCGCATCCGAAGCCTCAAAGCCGCAGGAATAATCCTTGAACAATGGCTCTTTCCCCGCCGCGCTGGCCGCCGTCAGGCGCGCCTCAATCCCCGCCCGATACTGCTGCAACTTGCGCTGCGCAAAGAAATCCGGATAGCTCTCCTGCAGCGTCGATACCCACTTCATCGCGTTGGCGTAGTCGCCCATGCGGTAATAGACATCGGCCGTCCCATACACAGCGCTTGCCCGAAAGCTCGACCACTGCCGCAGGTGCAGCAAGACTTCATAATCCCGCAGCGCCTCCTCAAGCTGTCCCGCATTTCGCTCCGATTCCGCCCGCAGGAAACGGTAAAGCCCTTCGATCTTCTGTTCGGGAAACTCCATCTCGATCTTCTGCAGCAGCCGGGCGGTCTGCCGAATATTGCCCTCCTTCAACTGCTGCTCGGCCACCCGCAGCAGCGCCCCGCGCTTCACCGGCTCGCCGGTGCTCTCTCCCGCCTGCCCGACCGCTCCCAAGCCGCGCGCCATGCGATAACATTCCGCCGCCTTGGGAAGCTGCCCGGCGTCGGCGTACAGATCTCCCCACTCCACCGCCGCCTGCCGCACCACCGGATGGCGCAGCCTGCGGTTTTCTTCGATAATCTGCTCGAACAGCTTTCCCGCCGCCGGAAAATCCTTGAGAGCATCGCGGTTCACCTCCGCCGCCGCCAAAAGCACCCGCGCCCGCAATGTGCGCACCTGCGCCACCTCCGCCAGCGCCGGCTCTACCAGCTTCAGCGCCTCCTCGCCCCGCCCCTGCCGCGCAATGGCCTGCATCAATGCGCCATAGAGTTCCGCGCGGTACGCCAGGTCCACGTCCTTATGTTCCAGCAATGCCCTGCACACTTTCTCCATCACTGCCCAGCGCGTCGGCTGCTGGCAGCGCTGCAGAAACTGCAGCGCGTCGTTCAGCTTCAGCACATCGAGCTTTGCAACTTCCATCGCCGCCAGGGCTTCCACTGCCTTGCCCAATCCCAATGGGCTGGTCTGCGCCACTCCCGGCCACATGTGGCAGCGCCGTTTGAAAGGCGGAAGCTTCGGATGTGACTGCAGTGAAATCTCGTAATCCCCATCTCCAAAAAATACATGCGTCGGCGTCAAGCCGTGTGCCTCGGTGCCGTCGCCGAAGTTCCAGAGCAGCGCATCGGGTGAGATGTCGCGTCCGGCCGCGCCAAACAGCGCCAGATCCAGCGTCACGCCATCGGATGCCAGCGCATCATCGATGCCATATTCGAACGTCGCCACCGCCGCCCCGTCGAACGCCTCCACCCGCGCCGGCACCGCGATCAGGGCCTGCGGCAGGTTCTTGCGCGTCACGTATTCCCAGTGCCGCGCCCCCGGCTGCAGCCACATCAACCCGCACATGCCCTGCGCCCCCGGCGAGTTGCCCATCACGTGGTAGACTTCGATTGGATGGATGCCGGCGTCGAGCTGAATGGTCGATCCCACCTTGAACACCTGGATCGGCGTCGCCCCCAGCGCCGTATTCGAGCCCGTGCGCGAATAGACGCGATAGCCGTCGATGAAGATGAACGCCGCGTCATCGCCGTTGGCGTAGAAGTTGTAGACGCCCGGCCGATCCACCTTGAGAAATCCCCGGTACGCGGCCGCGAAATTGCGCGGATCGTTCTGGCGGAACGGATTGACGTTCTGCATCACCTCGCCGACGATCGCGTTGCCGATCACCGTCTCCGATTTCTTCAACCCCTCGGCCACCACCGCCCAACTGCTCAATTCATCGCCCGCCCATTGCCGAAACTCCGCCGTCAGCCCTTCCTGATAGACGCGCGGATCGGCGTCGCCGGCCATCTTCATAAAAACGTCATACTTCGCCTGGGCATCGACGGCCGCCTTCTCGGCGGAGGTGCGGGCCGCCGCCGCCGAAGTTTCCGCCGCCCCCATCTTTGCCCTGGCGTTGGTGATTGCGGCGTCGGTTGTCATCTTCAGCGCAGTCGCCTCCCCAACCCGCTTCTTTGCCTCCGCCAGCGAGTGATTGGATTGCTTCAACGTCGCCGTAAGCAGCGCCAGCGCCTGATCCGCGCTCGCCTTGGCCGCGGCACTGGGCGCGGCCGCAAGCCGCGCCGCCTCGGCCGCGTCTTCGGCGGCTTTCATCGCCCCTTCCTTCTCCTTTGCCGCCGCGTCGAGCGCCCCTGCCTTGGCGTCGTTCGCCTTCGTCGCCGCATCCGCTGTCTGGCGCGCCTCGGCCGCGGCCTTGGCGGCCTCCTTCGCGGCGGCGGTTTTCTCCCGCGCCGTCTTTTGCAGCGGCGCCAGTGCCGCCGTCGCCTGCGCGGCCGCTTCCTGTGCCGCGGCCAGTTTGCTGGTTGTCGCCGTCACCGCCGCCTCACGTTCCGGCAGCAGCTTGGCCCACTCCGCCAGTTCCGCCGCGGCTGCCGTCGAGGTGATCGCCCCCTTGCTGACCGTCTCATTGAGATCGCGCAGCTCCGCAGCACGGTCGGCGGCCGCCTTCGAGGCCGTCATCTTCGCCGCCATCGTCGCATCCGCGGCGGCTTTGGCCTCCGCAACCTTCTGATCGAGCGCTGGATTCGCCGCCGGCGCATCCGGGTTCGACGCATACACCCAGTACCAGCGGTCATCGCCGTTGCGCCGAAACTGCAGAATCGTGTCGCCGCGCGGATCGTGCGACAGCACCGCCGCCGCCAGCGTGTTTCCATCCGCCGTCTGCACCAGCACGTCGCTGCCATCGGATTTCAGCCAGCCTCCGCTGGGAATTTTCACGATGATTGTCTTTGATGGCGATTGCCGCATGTCCCCGCCGAGCACGTCAATCGGATAGCGCACCCGATATCCGGAAACCCACGGTGGATTGGGCGCCGGCTCCACAGGTTCTTCCACCTGCTCAAACGCCAGCCCCCCCTGCCGCACCGCCCGCGCGGGCTCTTTGGCCGGCGGCAAGGGGGGCACCAGCGAGGTTTCATACACCACCTGATAGTTCCCGATCGGCAAGGTGGACAGGTCCCACCGCGCCAGCGCCGACTCCCCTGCCTTCATCGCCTTTCCCACCCGCCCGCTCGCGTACACCTCCTCCTTCCCCTCCGCCCCCTCCGCGTCGCGGTAATACACCTTGATCCCCGCCGTCGCCGTCTGCTCCTTCACCGCGTGCATCACCACCCCCGCCGCCTTGAGCGACCGCAAATCCTTCACGTCCAGCCAGCGGTTCAATTCGCTGAACTGGTGTTCCGAACCGGACCCCGGCGGCAACAAAAGCACGCTGTCCCGCGCCGGCGCATCGTCAAAAACGATCTGCCCGTACTTGCCCGGATCGAACCCGTACATCAATCCTTTGGTCCAAGCCATCGCGCTCTTGAACCCGTTGCCATCATCATCGTTGATGCTGAAGTTGAACCCACAGCGCCCCAGCAGATAAGGGGAGCAAAACGGCAACTGCTCCCACGACAGAAACCACTCGTAAACATATCCCGAAGGGGGGCCAGCGCGCTTGGCGAACTGCACGTTGCGCTCTTCCAGCTTTCCTTCATACGCGCCATTGCCGCCCCCGCGCCCCCCTCCCGCCGCGTGGCGCTGGCCATAAAATCCGATCACCGCCCCCTGACTGTCGCGGCCGATGACGTAGTTCGTGTCCTGATTGCAATACTTGCTCTCGCGCCCGTTCAGCAGCGTGTCGAACACGATCTGACACGCATCCGACTGCCACAGCGACTGGCTCTTCAGCAGGCGATCCCCTTCCACCACCACGTCATCATCCACGTCCAGCGCGAAGTACATCCCTTTGTCATCCCACAGCATCTTCATCGACCCCATCAGGTCGCGCTGCCCGTTCCATACGCCCCCGCGCACAAATTCGCGCTTGTCGAGCGTGATGGCCGGGATATCTTTCCATTCATCGAGCTTGCCGTCGATCACCGGCGGCTTGCCGGCCCGCTTCACGTGATATTCCGGGGAAACATCGTGCCGGATCGGCGTGACCGCCTCCAGCGTCTGCACCGTTCCACTCAGCGCAATCACCTCCCCCCGCGCGGCAGACACCGCGCATGCGCCCAGCAGCAGCGCAATAAAAAGCAGGGTGGGCGTACTCGCCCACCGCGCGGAACCGGTGGGCGAGTGCGCCCATCCTGCTTGTCTCAGAGCTGCCATCTATTTCTCGCTCTTAGGCTCATACGTGATCCGCAGCCGCCACGAACCGGGAATGGGGTTCCAAAGCGGCGAGGCCAGAATTACTATCGTGCCTGGATCTTCCACGGTGAATATCCAGCCATTGTTTTTGGCCGCCCCGCTGTACCACATTTCCACGTCTTCAGTAACGTTGATCGTCACCTGGCCCGCCTGCACGATGCGCGGAATATCGGTGGGCGCAGCAGCGCGGTCGCTGCCGATTCCGCCCGCGCCCGGCTTTGCCCAGTTCACCTTCTCCGGCCGCGCCGAACGATATGCGTAACACACCCCCGGACCCCAGTCCGCAAGCATGCGCCACAGGTAAAATCGAGGCTCCGTTCCCCCGATATTCGTCGCCGGAACAATCAGCTCCGCATACACGATCTGATTGCCCGCCGGCACCTTGTCCAATGCGTAGCGCACCAGAAATCGCACCTGCGGCGTCAGCGCAACCTGCCCGTTGCTGAACGCCGCCGTTGGCCCTTCGCCAAATGCCAGACTCTGTCGCGGCGCCGCCTCCGCGATGCCGCCGATCTGGTCGAAATCATGGAAATCAAGGAAAATGGTGCGCCCTTGCGCCCCCGCCGCCGCGAGCAGGAGCAGCCACGCGGCGAGGGAGGCACGAAGGCAGGAGGCAGGAAGGCACGAAGTGAATACTTCCGCATCCCTTCGTGCCTGTGTGCCTTCGTGCCTGTGTGCCTTCCTCATGGATTCTTCTCCACGGCGACGTACAACCGGTCATGTTTTCGAGAATATCCGACCGCGCGCGTGAGCGAACTGCTCAACGTGATCGATTCCAGAAGTTGCGTGATTCTTCCTTCACCATCCAGCCCCAGGATATGCACCGCATTCACCGCCCCAACCGCCATGCGATTGGCCTTACCCAGCATGATCGCCGGCGCGGATTCAAACGGTATGGCGTTAAATCCCAGCCGTTGCGGAAGTCCCGTTGGATACCCATCCACCTGGTCCATCGAATAAACCCATCCCTGTCCCTGTGTCACCGCCAAAACCCGCGGAAACGCGGGATCCCCGGCGATAAAGACATTGCCGGTTTCATTGCCCGGCAGCGTTACGCTCCCCAGCGCCCCGCGCCGGTTCTCAATATCCCACAGCTCCAGCCCATACGTCCGGGCGAACATGAGCAAATTCTTGTTGATCGCAATGAACCCCATCCCCGTCGTCGGAGCGTCGATGAATACCGGCTTGACCTCAACCCCGGCGGCATCGGCGACTCCCGACTCGGCCGCCCTTGGCATGCCCTTCTCATCGAGATCGAAGTAACCAATCCCACCACTGCCATTGGCGGGATTGCGCAGGTGCGGCACGAAGAGCCGCTCGCCTTTGGGCCCATCCAGCGCCAGGCTGGCATACGCCGTTCCATTGATACACTTGTCACCCGGGCAGAAAGCTCCCTTTTGCGTCAACTTTCCGCCATCGATGGAAAAAACCAGAACGTGATTCAGCTCGGCGTACGCCGAAAATGATTCCGGTCTGTTCGCCTGGGCCGAGTCGATATCATGCCAGATATATGCCAGCGGCAGCTTCGGGTGAAACGCCACGCAGAGGGCGCAATGTCTGAACTGCTTCAACGACTCCGGCCACGGCAGGCGAATCCGCTGTGGCTCACCGGCGACAATCTCTCCATCGCCATCAAGGCCATACACCGAAAGATGATACGCCTCGACGCCCTGTTGCGCCACGATCACGATGCCGTCGCGGTCGCTCTCGCCCAGCCACAGCGCTCCCGGTGCCAGGATCTTCACCAGCCGTGCCGCGGCTGCAGGAATGGTCGTCGGCCCGGTCGCCGGCGCATCGGCGCGCACCGCTGCCCCCGGAAAAAGCAGCGATGCAAAGGCAATCGCCCTCATCCCCCAGCCCAAAATCCAACCCGCCCAATGGGCGCCCGAATCCAAAATCACTGGACCCCCCGCTCTGACAGCCTCTCATAATACCGCTTCACCGCATCCTCATATCCCGGCGTCGCCGGCCGCGCCGCCTCATCCAGAATCCGCCCGCGCATCACCTGCTCGCGCGGCAAACTCTGCTCGTACTGCGATGATGGCCGGTCAAACACCACCACCGCCCCTTTGAGCTGGTCCAGCGTCTGCACCTGCTTGCGAAAGACATCCTCATCCGGCTTTTCTTTCAACCGATCCAGGTTGATCTTCAATTGCTCGGCAATCTCATCGAGATGATCCGTCGGCAGATACAGCTTGTCGTATTCCTTCTTGATCGCCTTGATGCGCTGGATCAACTGCTCCTGGCGGTGGTTCATGTCGCGCATCCTGTCGGCCACCTTCGGATCCAGCGGCCTGCCCTTGCGCTCGACGATCTGGTTCACCGCCCGCGGGGCCAGCAGCTTATCGGCATATTCATCCTTCCACTCCCCGGCGTCGTGCGTGCTGAAATGCGAATGCGGATCGTCCACCACCTTGCCTCCCACGCCGGTGGAGGCATCCTTCTGCGGGTCTTTCGACATCTTCTGCTTCAGCACCCCCTTCTGATCCGCCGCCTCCTGCTGCCCTTCCTGCACCTCATCCCGCCCGCGCCGGTTCACCGACTCATCCCCCGCTACCAGACCGTGCGACCGCGCCCCCTGCCGGCCGCTTCCCGACACCCCCCCGACATTGTTCTTGGGCGGCTTCTGATTGCCGGTCGTCGCCGTCGCCCCGGTGCTGTTGAGGCTTCCACCGGTCTTGGCCACGTCGCCCGGATCGATCGGCCCCCATCCCATGTTCAAGTTCATCGTCTCAAAGTCATCCTCAAGCTTCTCCTCCTCTTCCAGCAGGTCGCCGGCCAGGTCCTTGAGCGTATCCTTCAAGCCCGCCTCGACCGCATTCGCTTCCCGGTCGGCAAAATCGGGAAAATCCCCCGCCGCTGTCGGCTTTTTCGCCAGGGTCAGAATATCCAGGTTCTGCTCCGCCGTCGTCTGCGTCTTGCTGATGTAGGCGATGATGTCCTCGCTGAACTTCAAATCGCTGACGTTGCTCTTGAGGGCAGCAAATTTCTTCTTCTGCTTGTCCGCCTCTTCCTGCAGCCGGGCGATGTCATTCAAGTCCAGCTTGTTTGGATCGGCCGTGATCGCATTTTTCTGATCCCCCGCCAGGAGCTGCTTGAGCCGCTTTTGCGCCTCGGCATCGCTCTTGGCAAGCTGCTGCAAGTCCGCCAGCGCCAGTTGCGCCGCCTCGGCCTTGGCCTTTTTCAGATCGTGATGAATGGCCGCCAGAATGTCTGCGGCCTGCCGCTGCACCGGCTCCGCCGCTGCCCACCCCCCCTGGCCCCCCTGTCCCACACTCTGCGCCGCCTGCTGCATCAGCGACTTCACTCCCGTCTTGTCAAAGGCTTGCGCGCCCGCCTTGAAAGCCTCCGACAGCTTCGCCCCGCTCTGCTCGGTGCGCTCCGCCATGCCCGCCAATGCCTTTTGCACCAGCCCGCACAGTTCGATCAATTTCGTCTGCCGCCGCGCCGTCGCCTGCCGCTGCATTTCTCCGACCGCCGCGGCCGGCATCGCCGCATAGGTCTTCGACGCCTCCGCCATCCGCTGCTGGCGCTGCGCCATCATCTCGATGAACGGCAGCATGTGCGACATTTCCCAATCCTTGCGGAACTGCACGTAATGCTCCAGCATTTCCTCCAGGCTGCGCTCCGTCCGCTCCTGCGTCTGCCGCGCATCCGTCAGCGCATTGCGCCGCTCCTGGCTCGTCGGCCGCTTCATCACCGCATCCAGGATGCGCATCGCCCGCACCATTTCCGTATCCGCCAGCATCCCCACGCTCAGCCGCAGCGACCCGGCCTCCGCCACCATCTCCCGCGCCACCCGCGCTGCCTCCTCGCGCAACGCCGTCTGCGTCTTCGTCTGTTGCGCCACCGCATCTGCAAACGCCTTGTCGTCGGCGCCGTCGCCCCCCCCTGCCGGCGCCTTCCCCGCCCACGTCCGCGCCTCCTGCGCCAGCGCCTTGTGCCCCTCGATCAGCTCGGCCAGATCCACTTCCGAGCGCAGAATCTTTTCGTAGGTAAGCTGCAACCCCGCCCCCTCGCTGGTGATCGTCAGCGCATGAATCTCTCCGTCATTCCACGCGTTTCCCTTCAGCGGATCGGTGTCCTTCGCTCGCAATGCCAGTTCGATCTCATCTCCCTCGGCCAATCCGAGTAATCCCACCGGAAATGGATGCTCGACGGCAAATGAAACCGCCTGTTCCCCCACCGGCCAGATTTGAAGACTCTTCCACTCTCCTGATGCAGAGGTCGCGGCCGGCTGCGTCGCCCCCCCTGCGGCCGTTCGCGCCGCCTTTCGATAAAACAGCCCCACCTCCTCCAACCCATAATCATCGGTCGCCGACACCTTCAGCGGCAGCACCGCATCCACCATCACCTCCGCCTTCAGATCCACCCCCGCCAGCTTCAGCGCCGGCGCCTTGTCCTCCACCACCCGCAACACATGTTCGCCGGTCTGAATCATCTCCCCCTTGGCGTTGCGCGATTCCAGCCGATATCCCAACGCACTTTCAAAGTCGATACTCCCGTCAAATTGCGATGCGCCGACCTGCTTCAGCGCCACTCGTGCCACCGCCGGCTGCGTCGTCGATCCATTCACACCCGGAGTCTCCAACAGCATCCATGCTTCCTTCGCCGGCTGATTCAATGTGAACGTCACCGCCGCGTGCGTTCCCCGCAGCGCCTCGAGGTCTCCGCTCTGCGCTGAAAATGCCTGGTCCGCCTGCCTGGTATATGGCGGGAAATGATAGCTTCCCTTCACCTCATCGATCGCCAGCGGCATCGGCACATCGATGTGGTAATACCGGCTGGTGAAATCCCCGCCGCGCACCGCATAGTCCAGCGAGCGCTGAATCGACTGCACCGTATACACCGCCGTGTGGGATGCCGGATCGATCACGAGCGCCTTGCTATTTTGTCCCCCCTTCTCGCGCCCTTCCCTGCTCAATAGGACGACCTCCCTGGGAATTTTCCCATCCACCTGAATGGTGATCCGCACCATATCCCCCACCGCCGCCGACCGGTCTCCCGGCTCGACCTTCAACCGCGTCTGATACAGCGGCGCCACATCCGCAAACGGCATGAAGATCCGCGAGGCCGCGTTGGTGAAACGGTCATGCCCCAGAATAAAAAACGCCAGCCCCGCCACGATCACCACGCCCGCCAGGCCGATGCGCAGCACCGCCGGCCGGCTCTCCGCCGACTGCTGCAGCCGAAGCTGCTTGAGCACCCGGTAATTTTCCTCCACTACCACACGGGTGATATCCCGCGCCCCGCCAGGGGGGGCAGGGGGGGCATCGCGGGAAAGCTGGATGGCATTGATCAGTCGATTCTGTAATCCGCCGGGAGTGCGCCTCTCGATCGCCAGCGCCACCTGGTCCTGCGTGAAGCGCGCCAGCTTCCAGCTTCTTACCAGCCGCAGACTCGTCCATGCCAACGCAGCAATAAACAGCACAATTGCCAGCACCCGCCCCCACACCGCGAGGTGAATCACATTGTCGATGAGAAAAACCAGCCACAGATATGCCAGCGGCGTCGCCACCGCCAATCCCGCCGCCTCCAGCACGATCAGCCGCTTCCAGCGCCGCTGCCCCTCCGCCACCACCGTGTGCAACTCTCCCACCATCTCGGCGGATGACTGCCCCGCCGCGCTGTCTGTCGCCGATACGCCGATTGCGGCAGCCAAGCCTGTTGCACTCATGCCAGGTTCCTTCTACCAACATTGGTCAATTGCCAATGGTCAGCGGTCAATTGTCAGTTGTCGGGCCGACTCTTCATACACCGCCCCTCAACTGCCGTTGCGTGTTGTATGACGTGAAACGGCACACCTGCGCGGAGCACGTCCCTTACTCCACTCCCCGAGGTTCGCTATTATCTCCCTGCCCATGTTCCAACCGCAAGCACCCTTCCCTCTCGGCATCTCCATCCGCAATCTGACGCGCTGCTTCGATGGCCGCATCTCCGTCCTCAGCGGCCTGTCACTGGAAATCGACTCCGGCGAATTCGTCTCTCTGCTCGGCCCCTCCGGCTGCGGCAAATCCACCTTGCTGCGCCTCATCGCCGGCCTCGACCGCCCCGACGGCGGCGAAATCGATTTCCGTGCCGACAACAACCATGCCAGTCGCCGCTTTGATGTCCGATCGGCCTCCATTGCCTACGTCTTTCAAGACCCGCACCTGATGCCTTGGCGCACCGTCCTCACCAACGTCGCCCTCCCCCTCGAACTGCGCGGCGTCGGACGAATCGACCGGCTCAACGCCGCCCGCCAGGCCCTCGCCCAGGTTGGCCTCGCCGACGCCGCCCACCGTTATCCCGCACAGCTTTCCGGCGGCATGCGCATGCGCGTCAGCCTCGCCCGCGCCCTGGTCACCGATCCCCAGCTTCTGCTGCTCGATGAGCCCTTCGCCGCGCTCGACGAGCTCACCCGCCAAAAGCTCGACGAGCAGCTCTACGAACTCTGGATCAATCGCAAAATGACCGTCGTCTTCGTCACCCATTCCGTCTCCGAATCCGTCTTCCTGGCCGGGCGCGCCGTCGTCTTTTCCAAGCGCCCAGCCCGCATCCTGCTCGACCGCCGCCTCGATCTGCCCCTCAACCGCGCCGGCGCCCTGCGTTCCGATGCGGTCTTCAGCCGCGAATGCCGGATGCTCTACGATGCACTTGCCGAAGGAGGCGCCCTGATATGAGCAAGGCGATTCATTCCCTGCGCCGCTACAATGCCCTTGTCCTGCCGCCCTTCATCACGCTCGCGGTGGCGCTGGCGCTGTGGCAAACCATTGTGCGCCTGGCACACATCTCCCCGATCTGGGTTCCCGCCCCTTCCGATGTGGCCCGCGCCGCCATCGCGCACCGGGAAGAGCTCGCCCTCGCCCTCTGGACCACCGCCAAGGCGTCGATCATCGGCTTTGCCCTCAGCGCTGCCGCCGGCATCGCGGCCGGCGTCCTGCTCGGCAGCACCCGCCTCGCCGAACGCGCCTTCTATCCCTTTACCGTCTTCCTGCAGACCGTCCCGCTTGTCGCCATCGCCCCGCTGCTGGTCAAATGGTTCGGCATCGGCCTGCCATCCGTGGTGGTCTCCGCCTTGATCGTCTCCCTCTTTCCCGTCATCGCCAACACCCTCAGCGGCATGCGCTCGGTGGACCCGGCTCTGCGCGACCTCTTCCGCCTCTACCAGGCCTCCTGGATCGCCACCCTGTGCAAGCTGCGCATTCCCTCTTCGCTGCCCCAGATCATCACCGGCCTGCGCATCGCATCGGGCCTGGCCGTCATCGGCGCCATCGTCGGCGAGTTCGCCGGCGGCACCTTCGACCAGCAAGGCCTGGGAATCCTTGTCCTCTCCGCCAAGCGCAATCTCCTCACCGAACTGGTCTTCGCCGCCGTCGCCGTCTCCTCCCTCCTGGGACTGGTGCTGTTCGTGCTGGTCAACACCGCCAGCTACTTCCTGCTCCGGCACTGGCACGAATCCGCCCGAGATCGCTGAATTGAGAAGCCGCATAGGCACGCAGTTACGCCGGGGCATTTCACTTCGTGCCTTCGTGCCTATGTGCCTTGTATGTTCAAAAACACAGCAAAACGTTCTACTACCTCTCGTCGTGTTCGCAAGACGACGAGCGTAGCGA
>DAIOHQ010000080.1:0-18528 GCA_036744635.1 Tepidisphaeraceae bacterium
GACGGACAAGAATGTCCGCCCCACCAATACAATACATCCACCGCTCCTCCGGCCATGACGGACAAGAATGTCCGCCCCACCAATACAATACATCCACCGCTCCTCCGGCCACGACGGACAAGAATGTCCGCCCCACCAATACAATACATCCACCACTCCTCCGGCCACGACGGACAGGAATGTCCGCCCACCAAGAGAGGAATGTCTGCCCCACCGGGAGAGCATTTCGACACAGTTTCCAGATAGTTGGCCGCCCGATGCGGCAGGTCGGAGGTTACTTGTGTTTTTCTTCGCCCATGGAGCGGATGACGTCGCGGACGTCGCCGATCTGGGTGATGCGCAGGCCGAAGTTCTCGCCGACTTTGACGGCCTCGCCGATGGCGATGGCTTTGTTGTTGATGAGAAGCTGGAGGGGTTCTTCGCTGGGCTTGAAAAATTCGATGATGGCGCCGACGCCCAGCCGCATCACTTCCTGCAGGGTGAGCTTGCGCTCGGCGAGCTTGACGATGACCGGAACCTCCAGTTGCAGGATACGATTGACTTCCTGGGGCGGAAGCGGGGCGGGAGATTTTTGTGCGGCATGGAGGATAGGCACGATCGCGTCCTTGCTGTGTGCGTATCGGCATTATCGGACAAATGCGGGCGGGGGCAATAGCGGCGGGCGAATTCAGGAGGATTCACCGCCAAGACGCCGAGGACGCGGAGAATTGCTGAATGCGGAATGATGAATGATGAATGATGAGTTCAATTCAGCATTGAGCATTGTCCGAGCGCGGAGAAGAAAGCGAATAGAAACGCTGGCGAAAGAGACGTGTCATTCTGAGGTATTCCGAAGAATCTGGCTGGATCACCATGCGAGGCCAGATCCTTCAGAGTACTTCAGGATGACACATTGTTCAGGATGACATATTGGTGAGATCTTGTAGGGTGGGCGTACTCGCCCACGGTTGCGCCGACGGTGGGCGAGTACGCCCACCCTACAAAATCTGCGCTGGCGGTGAGGGCTGAATTTTTTCAGCTAGATCTTCTTGAAGAGCAGGCTGGCGTTGTGGCCGCCGAAGCCGAAGGAATTGCTCATGGCGTAGTCGATTTTCTTGTCGCGGGCCTTGTGGGGGACGTAATCCAGATCGCACTCGGGATCGGGATTGTCTAGGTTGATGGTGGGGGGGATGAGGTTGCGATGGACGGCCAGGGCGGTGGCCACCGCTTCGACGCCGCCGCTGGCGCCTAAGAGGTGTCCCATCTGGCTCTTGGTGGAGCTGACGGCGATCTTTTTTGCGTAGTCGCCGAAGGTGTTCTTGACCGCCCGCGTTTCGGCCAGGTCGCCCAGCGGGGTGCTGGTGCCGTGGGCGTTGATGTAGTCGATGACCTCGCCGTTGACGGCCGCATCCTGCAGGGCCCGGCGCATCGCCAGGGAGGCGCCTTTGCCATCGGGCTCGGGGGCGGTGATGTGGCAACCGTCGCCGCTCATGCCGTAGCCGACCAGTTCGGCATAGATGCGGGCGCCGCGGCGTTTGGCGTGCTCATATTCTTCGAGAATGACCACGCCGGCGCCTTCGGACATGACAAACCCATCGCGGTCGCGGTCCCATGGACGGCTGGCGGCGGCGGGATTGTCGTTGCGCGTGGAGAGGGCGCGGGCGGCGCAGAAGCTCGCCATGCCGAGGGTGCAGAGGGCGGCTTCAGCGCCGCCGGCGATCATGATGTCGGCCATGTCGTGCTGGATGAAGCGGGCGCCGTCGCCGATGGCGTTGGAGCCGGTGGCACAGGCGGTGGCGACGGCGGTATTGGGGCCTTGAATGTGATAGAGGATGGAAACGTTGCCGCTGGCGGCGTTGACCATCAGCCGCGGCACGGTGAAGGGGCTGACGCGGGTCACGCCGCGCTCGATCAAAATCTTGTTCTGCTCCTCGAGGGTCTCGATGCCGCCGATGCCGCTGCCGATGATCACTCCGCAGCGCAGGACATCTTCCTTGGTGAAATCGACGCCGGCATCCTTGACCGCCACGATGGAGGCGGCCAGGCCGAACTGGCCGAAGCGGTCGAGGCGCTTGGCCTCGCGCACGTCGAAGCCGTAGCGGCCGATGTCGAATTTGGCGCATTCGCCGCCAAAGTGGCACGGATAGGTGGTGGCATCCCAGCGGGTGATGTTGGAGATACCGCTTTTGCCGGCGCAGAGGGCCTCCCACATCTCGTCGGCGGATTCGCCAAGGGAAGTAATGACCCCAAGTCCGGTGATGACAACGCGGCGTCTGCTCATGGAATCGTTGCTAGTTGCCAGTTGTCAGTGAATACCAGTTGCCTGCATTTACTGGCAACCAGCAACTAACAACTAACAATTAGCAGCTTATTTGCTGGAGTGTTCCTTGATGTAGTCAATCGCCTGGCCGACGGTCTGGATTTTCTCGGCTTCCTCGTCAGGGATTGACAACTCGAATTCGTCCTCGAATTCCATGACCAGTTCGACCGTGTCCAGCGAGTCGGCGTTGAGGTCGTTGATGAAATGGGTTTCGCGCGTGATCTCGCTTTTGTCGACGCCCATTTGCTCGCTCACGATTTCGATGACTTTCTGCTCGATGTCGTCCATATATGTTCCACCTACCCTGACAAGTTGAATTCCCAAGCCACGCGGCCTGAGGTTGAAAAACTATAGCCGTGGCACCCGCATTTGCAAACACCGGGACTGCCAACTGATGTCTTCACATCACCATTCCCCCGTCCACGCACAACACCTGGCCGGTAATATAGCTGGCATCGGGGCTTGCAAAAAACGCCACGGCGGCGGCGATTTCCTGGGGCAGCCCGAAGCGGCGCAGCGGGATTATTCCCTGCACTTTCTCCTTGATCTGGTCGTTGAGGGCGTCGGTCATGTCGGTGGTGATGAAGCCGGGAGCGACGACGTTGCAGGTGACATTCTTGGGGGCGAGTTCCTTGGCCACGCTTTTGGAGAGGCCGATCAAACCGGCCTTGCTGGCGGCGTAATTGGCCTGGCCGGCGTTGCCGACCACGCCGGAAACGCTGGCGATGTTGATGATCCGCCCGCCGATGCCCTTGGTGCGCATCATCGTCCGCGCCGCGGTGCGGATGGCCACAAAAGCGCTTTTGAGGTTCGTGTCCATCACCACGTCAAAATCCTCGTTGTCCATGCGCAGGATCAGATTGTCTTTGGTGATGCCGGCATTGTTCACCAGCACGTCGAAGCGGCCGTGGGCGTCGGCGACCTTCTCGACGGCCTCGGCGAAGGCGTTGGGATCGGCGATGTCGCAGACGACCGCCTCGGCGGAGCCGCCATCGGCATTAATTTCATCGCAGACCTGCTGCAGCTTTTCGAGATTGCGGGCCACCGCGATGACGTGCAGGCCATCCTTGGCCAGACGCCGGGCGATGGCGGCGCCGATGCCGCGGGAGGCGCCGGTCACAAAGGCGATTCTTTTCTCCGTCATCGTTCCACTCCAAACTTGCCTGCCTCGTGGCATGGGCTACCAGCCCATGCACAAGAAGCGAAGCGCTCTTGCGACTTTTATGGTCCCGCAGCTAGCGGGGAAACCGCGCTGCGCTTCGGGCGCATGGGCTGGTAGCCCATGCCACGGGAGACCCTAATGCGAAGCTGCTCCTCTTGCACTCAAGACTTCAGCCGTTGCCAGGCTTTCGATTGGCAGGCGGCGGTTGATGCGTTTGGCCAGGCCGGCGAGGGTGCGGCCGGGGGCGAGTTCGACGAACCTCGCCTCGCCGCCGCCGATCAGGGTCTGCATCGTCTGTTCCCATCTGACGCTGTTCACGATCTGCTCGACGAGCAGGCGCTTGATGGATTGGGTATCACCATGCGGCTGGGCGGTGACGTTTGAATACACCTTGGCTCGGGGAGTCTCAAACTTCGCCTTGTCCAGTTCCAGCTTCATCCTGTCGGCGCCAACCTGCATGATCGGACTGTGGAAGGCGCCGGCGACCTTGAGCGCCGTCGCCTTGAATCCGGCGGTTTCGGCGGCGTGCAAAATACGCTCGCAGGCCGGCTTCGAGCCGCTGACGACGATCTGGCCGGGGGCGTTATAGTTGGCCGGGACCAGAACCTCGCCTTCGGCGTTTTCCCGGCACAGCTTGGCCACCGCATCGGCGTCGGCGCCCATGATCGCGACCATGCCCGAAGGCGTGGCGACGGCGGCTTCCTGCATGTAGCGGCCGCGGGCGGCTACCAGCTTCAATCCCTCTTCGAAGGAAAAAACGCCGGCCAGGTGCAGGGCGGTGTATTCGCCGAGGCTCAGTCCCGCATAGGCCGTGACGAGTGCGGGGTCGATAAGCCCCGCATCTTGCGCCGCCCGGAAACTCGCGACGCTGGTGACGTAAATCGCGGGCTGGGAGACATCGGTCTGATTCAGCCGCTCGTCGGGGCCTGCAAAACATAGCGTCTTGAGGTCGAAACCGAGCACGTCATTGGCGCGATTGAAAATCTGCGCGGCGAAGGGCGAGGCCGCGTAATAATCTTTGCCCATGCCGACGACTTGAGCGCCCTGGCCGGGACAGAGGATGTAGGTCTTGTCACTCATACGTCCTTACATCCGCACCACGGCGTTTGCCCAGGTCAGGCCGGCGCCAAACGCCACGAAAATCAGGACATCCCCACGGCCGAACTTGCCGGCGCGGCACGCCTCATCCAGCGCGATCGGGATCGACGCGGACGAGGTGTTTCCATAGCGGTCGATATTGACGAACGCCTTCTCCGGCGGAATCGAAAGCTTCTCCAGCGCTGAGTCGATAATCCGCTGGTTCACCTGATGCGGAATGATCAATTTCACCTGGTCGATGGTCAGCTCGCATTTGCGCATGGCGTCTTCGATCAGCTCCTCGAAGCGCTGCACCGCGAACTTGTACACTTCGCGCCCCTTGATCTTCATGTATTGCTGCCGGCCGGCCACCATCTTGGAATCGATCGGATTGCGGCTCCCCGGCGGGCAATAGAGCATTTCCCAGCCGCGCCCGTCGGCGTGCAGGCTGGAATAAATCAGCCCGCGGGTGGTGTCGGCGGAGCGCTGCACCACAACGGCGCCGGCACCGTCGCCAAACAGAATACAACTGCTGCGATCTGTGTAATCGGTGAGGCGGCTGAGCGTCTCGGCGCCGATGGCCAGCACGTTCTTGTAGCGCCCGGATTTCACGAAGGCCGCGGCGGTATCGAGGGTGTAGAGGAACCCGCTGCAGGCGGCGGTGACGTCGAAGGCCGGCGTGGTCGCCAGTCCCAGGGAGGCCGCCACGAAGCAGGCCGTCGAGGGGAACACCATCTCCGGCGAGATCGTGCCGCAGATCACCAGGTCGATGTCCTTGGGTTCGAGCGATGCCGCCTTCAGCGCCCGCGTGGCGGCGTGGCTGGCCAGCGTGGCGGTCGATTCGCCGGTTCCGGCGATGCGCCGCTCGCGAATGCCGGTGCGCTGCACGATCCATTCATCATTGGTATCCACCATCTTGGCCAATTCGTCATTGGTCAGACGCTTCTCCGGCAGAAAACTGCCGGTCCCGGCGATGATGGCTCCGTAATCAGGCATAATGGTTCCGCGTTGAATCTCAATTGTCATTGGTCATTTGCCGTTGATGCGAATGACAAATGACCAATCTTCACTCTTCCCCGGCCGGAATGCTGGCCTCGATGCGCTCGATGATCTTTTTGTTCACGCCGCTCTTGGTGAGCTGCTTGGCCACGCGGATCGCGTTCTTGATCGCCCGGGCATCCGACTTGCCGTGACAAATCAGGCAGTATCCGCCCACGCCCAGCAGCGGGGCGCCGCCGTATTCCTGCCAGTCGTGCTTGACGTAAATTTTTTTCATCACCGGCTTGAACTGATCGAGCAGCTCCGGGGCATATTCCTGCAACTCGGCCATGATCGTCTGAAACAATCCCTCGGCCATTCCTTCGGTAAATTTCAGCACGATGTTGCCGACAAATCCATCGCACACAACGACATCCACCACGCCCTTGAACAGATCGCGGCCTTCGACATTGCCGACGAAATTGATCTGCGGCTCATCGCGCATCAGCTTGCGCGCCTCCTTCACCATCGTGGTGCCCTTGGCGTCTTCCTCTCCGATGGAAAGGAGCCCGACCCGCGGATTTGCCACCCCGCAGACATCGTGGGCGTAGGCCGCGGCCATGATGGCGTATTGCTGCATGTGCTTGGGCTTGGGGGCGATGTTGGCGCCCACATCGCAGATCACCACCGGGCCGTGAAATGTGGGCAAAACCACCGCAATTCCCGGCCGGCTCACTCCCGGCAATGTCCGCATGCGCAACTGTGCCGCCGCCACGCACGCCCCGGTGTTTCCCGCGGAGACCACCGCGTCGGCCTCTCCCTTGGCCGCCATCTTGCACATCACCGCGATCGAACTGTTTGGCTTGTTGCGGATGGCGTCCACCGGGGAGTCATCCATCTCGATGATCTCGGTGGTCGCGACCAGCTTATATTGTGATTTCTTCCCCGGCTCCAGGCCGCATTGCTCAAGGGCCGAGCGAATGATCGCTTCGTCGCCCACCAGAAAAACCACATCATCGGCTTCGAGCAGGGGCGCAGCTTCCCAGCACCCCTGCAGCACCGCTGCCGGCGCCTTGTCCCCGCCCATGACATCAACCGCGACTCGCACCAATTCCTCCCTATGAGGGGGCCATCACGCCGTCTTGGCGTCCATCTGCAACGCCAGCGTGGGATTCACGTAGCCGCAGTTATCGCAGGCGCAATGCGGCAGCTTGGCGTTGCCGCACTGCTGGCAGCGGACGTAATGAATAGGACGCAAAGCCAGATGCGCCCGGCGTTTGCGCTTGCGGGCCTTGGAATGTTTCTGTACCGGAAGCATGTCGTCTCTCCTGCGCGGGCAATGCACCGCGCCGCACGCGCCCCGTAAGGCACGGTCAGAACATCAGCAACAACTAAAAAGCAACGGCGGGGAAAAACCCGCCGCTCCAACGAGAGCGGTAGGTTAGGGAGAACCACCTGTTCTGTCAAGCCAAGGCCAGCCAAGGCCAGCTAGTCAAGGCCAGCTAGTCTACCGCTCGAGGGTGCAGCGCTCATTTTTGGCGATGCCACTCCCGGTTCCCTCGCCCACGTACGCGTAGGAGAGGGGGCCGGAAAAAGACGGTTGCCAAAAACATGCGCTGCACCCACCGCTCGATCACTCGCCGGCGATCAAGACAGATGTAGCCGCCGTTTCCCCAGTCCCCATCCACTTCCGCCGGGCCCAGGGTCTCGACGTGGCAGTCGACGTTGAGGAAGTTGGCGCGCAAACCGGCGTGGCGGAATGCGGGGAATGCCGTGCCGAAATTCGCAATCACTCCATCGGACGCGAGCCAGGTTTTCGCCCTCACGCGGCCCATTGGCACCGTCGGGTGAACGTCGAAATCCAGCCACGGCGGGTCGAACCTGGATGCGAAAGGAAACGTGCCGGCCGGAAGAATCCAGCCTTTGTATTCACAGATACCAAGCTATTTTTCATCCCGGGAGCAGGTTAACGGCGTGGTATTGGAGGTGCATGAAGTTGCGGGCGAGGGCTACCAGGAGCCAGCAGGCAGCGGCGCCGGCTTCTCCGAGGATCAGGCCGAGGAAGAAGGGGCGGGATGCGGTGTAGAGCTTGGAGCCGCCAAAGCGCACCAAAGTCGCCTTGAGCAGCCAACCGAGGAAGATGCTGAACCAGATGCGCCCCATCGGGTAGCTGTAGGCGAGCAGGAAGCCGACAGGGTAGAGCGGCCAGGCCGCGAAGCGCAGGCGCAGGACGCTGAGGACGGTGGTGAGCAGGGCGCCGAGGATAAAATGGCCGGCGCGGCTGTGGGTGTCGGCGGGGCCGGTGCGCGGGGGCAGGTAGTTATTGGTGGGATCGAGGATGAGCTCGCGGACGGCGCTATCGACCCCGTAACTGTTGAGCGGCGAGGATTGCTGCCTGTCGAGCATTACGGCGTGGGTGTATTCCACGTACAGCGTGCTGGCGCCGGCAATGAGATAGCCGGCGGCGAGGGCGAGGATGAGGCAGAGGATGAAAGCGAGGCCGGAGCGTTTGGATCGGGAGGGTCCATTCGCACCCTCGGCAACATTGGCGCCGTCACCCAGGCGCAGGGCGTGGGTAGCGAAGACGGGGAGGGACTCGCGCAGGTCATGGGTGAACATCTCGTGAAAATAGGAGGCAAAGAAGAAGGATTTGGCGGTGGTGCGCGGTGAGGTCGGAAAGCCGAGGGCGAAGATCCACGGGCGCGACACCGGCACGGGGAGTTGGGCAAATATCAGCCCGGTCTCCGCCACGACGCGGGCGATGCCCAGGAACAGCAGCATCAGCATCAGGACGATCACCAACGCCCCGGCGAGCGAGGCGCCGGCGCAGAGCAGCCAGGCGATGACGGCGGCACAGCAGAGGAAAAAACCCCAGCCGGCCACGGAATAGGGAAGATAGGGATCGCGCGGCTCGTCGGCGCGGCGGCCGCGCAGCATCTGGCGGACGACCAGCGCCCAGTGCTGGCGGCCGATCCACAAGATCATGCCGCAGAAGACGGCGAGGGCGCCGAAGGTCTGGTCCTGCTGCATTGCGGGTGTGAAATCGGCTTCATAGCTGCCGTAGAAAATAGTGATGAGTTGGAAGAGCAGGTAGAACGCCCAGAGACTGAACGCGATGCGGGTCTGGATGAAGAAGCAGACGCCAATGATGGAAAAGTAGATGGTATTGGCCTTAAACGTCCACTGGGTGTAGCGCAGGGGGCCGGAACCGAGGAGATCCCACATGTCATAGCCGATGGGAATTTGCGGGACAAATTGCGGCAGGTAGGTGTGCAGGCCATTGATGCCGTGGATGATGAAAACGGAAGCGAATGCGATCCAGAATGCGGTGGAGCTGAGGAGATTATTAAGCGACTTTCCCGGAGGCGGGGCTTCGATCAGCGCGAGGTAGACCGTTGCGAGGGGAAAAGGCAGCCGTTCGTTCTCAACCCACTGGCGGCGAACAATGACCGAGAGGCAGAGGACAGCGCCGTAGAGTGCGGCGAGGAGCAGGCCCCATACGATGGCGGGGCGCGCCCAGGCGCCCCAGGGGACAGCGCGCCAGTGATCGGCGAAAGAGGTGCCGTCGATGGCGGCGCGATACCAATAGCCCTCGATAACGGGGTCGGTGGCCCGGCCGCCGGCGGCGCTGGGAGAGACGCGGGGAAACATCCACTGTGGCAGGTCGAGGCGGCCGAGCAGCTCGCGATAGCCGAAATCGGTGGCGGCGTGATGGTAAAAGCCGACGAGACTGGCAGGGAGATAACGCATCAAGCCGCTGCTGGGGATGGCGCAACTCATCAGCGTCATGGCGAGGGCCACGGCGAGTTCGCCGGTGGTGAAGGCCCGGCTTGGCAGCCACCGCGCCAACGGCGCGTTCACCAGCAGCACCAGCGTGAAGTAAAAGAGGAGCAGGCCGATCGGCAGAAAGTTGCCGACGACATAAGTGTTGCCCATTGCGTAGTCGCTGTAGGGCGTCAGGCCACAGATCCAGAGGACGCCGAGCAGGCCGACAACGATGGCGCGCAGGGAGACAGGGCGGCGCGTTGTGGCGGAAGTTAGTGCTGCCATCGTTGCGGAATTGTCGGTGATCGGCGCCATGGCGTCCTTTGTGGCACGGGCGCCTCGTCCATGCATAACAGTTTATAGTGCTATGGGCTCCTGTTTACGAGATGTCGCGCCTGAGATTGCGCCGACAGATCCCACCCGTCAGCAGGGTATCCCCGAAGCCGAAGGAGAGATTTGAACTCTCAACCCCCGCTTTACGAAAGCGGTGCTCTACCATTGAGCTACTTCGGCGGCCGCCGGAACTGTATCGGCAGCGAGGGGTGGAGAATAGCATCGCTTTTCCCCTTGTTCAAGCAACGCGTCCGTCGCAACGCGTCCGTCGCCGCTCATGTCTGGGTGCGTGACATTTCAGGCGGCCACGCAAAATATGGCTGGATTCGGATGGATGAGTACATCCACCACTCATCCAGCCATGACAGACAGGAATGTCTGCCCCACCAAAGCAAGGCAAAACCGCCTAAAGGATCACGCACCCTCATGTCTGAAAGCCGCGGCCGCCGAAGGTAAAAGGATAATAGGACCTTGATATCCCTATTTTACTTGCTATCCTGTTCTGGACAGGGACGAATTCGCTCGGATTGGAGTTTGGCCATGATTTCCTCGATTCCTTACACCCGCAGCGATTTTGGCACCAGCCCGATGCTGGTCTTCTTCGAGACCACCCGCGCCTGCGACCTCAAGTGCCGGCACTGCCGGGCGGAGGCGCAGAAAAAACACCATCCCCAGGAGCTTACCACGCAGCAGGCCGAAGCCCTGATCGACGAACTGACCACGTTTCCCAAGCCGCCCATGCTGGTCTTCACCGGCGGCGACCCGCTGAAGCGCCGGGATATCTTTCACCTGGTCGCCTACGCCCATCAGAAGGGCATTCACACCGCCATGACCCCATCGGCCACGCCGCTGGTCACGGCCGATGCCATCCGCCGGCTCAAGGAATCCGGCCTGCAGCGCTTTGCGGTCAGCCTCGACGGCGCGGATGCGGCCACCCATGATGATTTTCGGCGCGTGAACGGCAGCTTCCAGCGCACGATGGAAATTATCCGCGATGCCCGTGCCGCGGGGCTGCCGGTGCAGATCAACACCACCGTCGGCCGGCACAACGTGGGTCAGATCGATGCGATTGCCGAACTGCTGGCCGGGATGGATATCGTGCTCTGGTCGGTCTTTTTCCTGGTGCCGATGGGCCGGGCCACCATCGAGCAGCGCATCGCGCCGAAGGAATATGAGCGGGTATTCGAGAAGCTCTGGCTGCACACCAAAAAGCAGCCGTACGCGATCAAGACCACCGAGGCGCCGCAATACCGCCGATTCCTGCTGGAGATGAAGCGGCGGGAGAAGCTGACGAGCAAGCCCGATGCGCTGCCGAAGGCCGTCTCGCCGATGGTCGGGACCAACGACGGGCGCGGGGTCATGTTCGTGAGCCATATCGGCGAGATTTTCCCAAGTGGTTTCCTGCCGCTGTGGGCGGGGCGATTTCCGTTCGACTCGCTGGTGAGCACGTACCAGAAGAGTGCGGTATTCGTGGCCCTGCGCGACAGCAAGGCGCTGGGCGGCAAGTGCGGCGGGTGCGAGTACAACAATCTGTGCGGCGGGAGCCGGGCCCGGGCGTTCGCGCTGACGGATGATCCGCTGGCGGCCGAGCCGGATTGCACCTACGTGCCGCCGCGGGTGGCGGATGAAGCGACGACCTGCCTGGCCTAAGTAGAACGTTCAGACGGCTATGATTTCCGATAAAATGGGACCCGATTGTCTTTAGATCAGGGATTGCGATGGGCGCGGCGACTGTGATGAATTCAAGGGAGCGGATGCTGGCGGCGTTCGAGCATCGGCCGGTGGACCGCATCCCGACCGACATCTGGGCGACCGGCGAGGTGTGGGAGAAACTCCGGGCGTATTTCGGCACGCGGGATATTATCGAGGCGCTGCACATCGACGGCATGGGCGGCACCTTGCCCAAATATGTTGGCCCGGCGCTGCCGAAGTGTTCGGAGGGGGAATATGAAGATTGCTGGGGCATGCGTTTCCGAAACGTGAATTACGGCACCGGCGTGTATGGCGAGCAGGTGTATTACCCGCTGGCGGAGGCGGAGACGATCGATGATCTGAATCGGTACCGCTGGCCGTCGGTCGAGTGGTGGGATTATTCGCAGATGGCGGCGACGGCCGAAAGGGCGCGGCAGAAACAGGTGGTGCAGTGCGGCTATATGGCCATCTTCTACCACCACAATCTGCTGCGCGGGCTGGAGCAGTCGCTGATGGACCCGATGGAGAAGCCGGAGTTTACCCATGAGCTGCTGAACCGGCTGGCGGATTATTTTTTGGAGCACCACCGGCGGATGTTCGAGGCGGCTGGTGGACTGATCGACGTGGCGCAGGTAACGGATGACCTGGGAACGCAGACCGGGCCGATGATCGGGATGGAGACCTTTCGGGAATTTTACAAGCCGCACATGCGGCGCTTCATCAACCTGTGCAAAGAGTTCGGCATCAAGGTGATGCACCACGATGATGGCGCCATCCGGCCATTCCTGCCGGAATTGATCGAGATGGGCATCGACATCCTCAACCCGGTGCAATGGCGCTGCCCGGGCATGGAAATCGAAGGGCTCAAGCAAGATTTCGGCGACAAACTCTGCTTCCACGGCGGCATCGACAATCAGCAGACCCTGCCCCACGGCACCGAGCAGGAGGTGCGCGAAGAGGTGCGGCGGACAATCGACGTGCTGGCCGCCGATGGCACAGGCTACGTGCTGGCGCCGTGCCACAACATTCAGGCGGTGACGCCGATTGAGAACGTGCTGGCGATGTACGATGAGGCGTGGAAGTACGGGAAATTATGATGACGCGCAAACAGCGGATGGCTAATCAGATTCGGGGCGAAGAGATCGACCGCGTGCCGATGATCGGCGGATGGAATCTGGGCGTGCGCAACCTGGCGGCGCTGGCGGGGATTTCCGTCGAGGAATATCTCAAGGACCCGATGAATGGGGTGGTGCGGGCCAACCAGCGGCTGGACGTGGATGCCTGCGTGCCGCCGATCATTCCGCGCGACATCAATTCGGTGCGGGATGGGCAGCTCGAGGAAAAGAATTTCACAAATGTCGAGCCCGAGGCCCTGCAGGAGCGGGCGGGGAAGATTCCCGACAGCGAAGAAAAAGTGCTGGCCGGGTTCGACCATGCCGGCTGCTACAAGAAGTACATGGACTATCTCGGCGGCGTGGCCAAGGCGCTGGGCGACATCGAGCTGGTGACGACGGTCTGGGAGGCGACGGCGAATTTCGCGCTCTACTTCCAATACGGTTACGAGGCGTTTCTGGCCGCGACGGCGCTGTATCCGGAAGAGGTGGGGAAAATCTACAGGCAGGATGGGCTGCTCGCCCGCGAGCGCAACAAGCAGATCGTGCGGGTGATGCAAGATCTGGACGTGCCGCCGATTCTGTTCACCGGCCACGATATCTGCACGAATGATGGGCCGATGTGCTCGCCGGATTTCCTGCGCGAGCATTACTGGCAGCACGCGAAGGTGTCGCTGTCGCCGTTCATTGAGTCGGGCATCCGCGTCATCGGCCACTGCGATGGGGATGTGATGCCGGTGATCCCCGACATGCTGGGCGCGGGCTATTCCGGCTTCCAGGGATTTCAGTACGAGTGCGGCGTCAACCCGCCGAAGATTCGCAAACTTGCCGGGGCGGCCGGAGAAAAGCTGCTGTTCTTCACCGGCCTGTCGGTCACGCGCACGCTGCCGTTCGGCACGCCGCGGGAGGTCGAGGATGACGTCGACTACTTTATCGACGTGACCGCCGGCGGCCGCGGCATGTTCCTGTTTACCAGCAACGTCACCGGCGTCGAGGTGCCGCCGGAGAACATTGCGGCCGCCTATCGGCATCTGCGGCAGTACGACCCCAGGCGCGGGCGCAGCGGGGCGAAGCACGCGGACTGGCCATACGAGGTGAAGCATCCGGACGCGGCGGCGCCGAGGAAAGGTTGAAGATTCTATGTCAATCGCACAGGCAACCCGATGCACGAGCCGCCAGCGCCTGCTGACGGCGCTGAGCTGCGGCGTTCCGGACCGGGTGCCGGTCAGCACCTATGAGCTGGTCGGCTTCAACTCCCACGCCCCCGAAAATAAGGAGCCCAGTTATCAGCGGCTGATGGAGCGCATCCGCCGCGATACCGACTGCATCGCCATGTGGTGGCAGGGGGGCAATGAGCAGTTCCTCGCTTCTTCGCACAAGGTTGAGCGCGAAGTCCAGCGCCAGCGGACCGGCAACCGCACCCGCACCACCGTTACGCTGCACACGCCCAAGGGGGACCTGCAGAACGTCAGCGAGGTGGAGGATGGCGTCTGGACCACCTGGACCATCGAGCACTGGTGTAAGTGTACCGAAGATGTGGATAAGGCGCTGAGCGTTCCCTATGAGCCGGTCACCTACGACTCCTCCGACCTGCCGCGCCTGCGGGCGGAGGTAGGGCAGCGCGGCATCATTATGCCCTCTCTCTCCGATCCCGCCTATGCCGTCGCCGACCTGATGAAGTTCCAGGATTTCACCGAGTGGGCGTTCACCGAGCCGGATCATTTTGGGCGGGCCACGCAGATCGTGGCCGAGCGGATGATGGAAAACCTGCGCCGGCAGTTGGACTCGGCGGGGGCGATGGCGGAGCTGTATCGCATCTGCGGGCCGGAATATTTCACGCCGCCCTATCTGCCGCCGGCATTTTTCGATCGCTTCGTGCGCCCGTACGTCACCGAGATGACCGACATCATCCACGCCGCCGGGGCCAAGGTGCGGCTGCACTGCCACGGCAAGATCGGCCGGGTGCTGGACATGATCCTGGCCACGGGCTGTGATGGCATCGATCCCTGCGAGCCGCCGCCGGATGGCGATTTGGAGCTGAGTGAAGTCAAACGGCGCTGCGCCGCCGCCCACGTGAGCGTGTTCGGGAATATCGAGCTCAAGGTGCTGGAGGCGGGGACGCCGGCGGATGTGCGGCGGGCGGTAAAGGAGGCCATGGACGCGGCCAAGGAAGGGGGCGGCTTCGTGCTGATGCCGACGGCGGCGCCGATCAACGTGCCGCTGGCACCGAAGACAGAAGCGAACTATTTCGCCTACATCGACGCGGCATTGGAGTACGGGCGGTATTGACGTAGCACGGGTTTCCAACCCATGCCGAACGATGCGGCAGCAAAGAGAAGAATTTTGCCACAGATGGGGCACAGATGGGCCACAGATGATCATGGAAGTTTGCATGCACGGGTTGAAAACCCGTGCTATGACAGAGCGATCATGTTGAAACTGCAATCCCACGAACTGACCTGCGGCGAGCGCATCGTGCGCTGCCTGCTCGGCGAGCCGATCGACCGCATCCCCTTCGGCACCGGCCTGGGCTGGGGGCAATGGACCGAGGCGCTGGAGCAGTGGAAGATCGACTCGGGCAACCCGCAGCTCGATCCCGCCCGCGAATTCGGCTTCGAGCTTTCCTATGCCTTCCCCACCATCGCCTACGGCATCTTCCCCGGCTTCGAGCACGTGGTGATCGAGCAGACCGAGGAGTTCATCATCGCCCGCGATGGCCGCGGCATCACCACCCGCAACCGCCGCGACTACGCCTCGATGCCGGAGTTCCTCGACTACCCGGTGAAGACCCGCGCGGATTGGGAGCAGCTCAAGCGCCGCCTTGATCCCGCCACGCCCGGCCGCATCACCGAAGACTGGGATGCCTTCCGCCGCCGCATCAGCCAGAGCGGCGAGGCGGTGCAGTTCGGCTCCTTCCCCTGGGGCGTCTTCGGTACCGCCCGCGACCTGATGGGGGCGGAGGAACTGCTGATCGCCTTTTGCGAGGAGCCGCAGCTCGTCAAGGACATCATGAACCGCCTGACCGACCTGTGGGTGGCGCTGCTGGAGCGGGTGGCGCTGCACGTGCAGGTGGACCACGTACACATCTGGGAGGATATGGCCGGCAAGCAGGGATCGCTGATTTCCCCGGCCATGGTGCGCGAGTTCATGATGCCCTGTTACGACCGCATCGTCGCCGCGGCGAAGAAGGCCGGCGTCCGCATCATCTCGGTGGACAGCGATGGCCAGGTGAATCAGCTTGTGCCGGTGATGGTCGAGCACGGCATCAACGCCTACTTTCCTTTCGAGGTGCAGGCCGGGAATGACGTGCTGGATTACCGCAGAGATTTCCCCACCCTCGGCATTCTCGGCGGCCTGGACAAGCGCGCCCTGGGCTGGAAGCGCGCGGATGTGGATCGCGAACTGGACCGCTGCGCCCGGATGATCCGGCAGGGAAGATACATCCCCGCCTGGGACCATCACGTCCCCCCGGAAGCGAAATGGGAGAACGTGAAATATGCGTATACGAAGATCAAGGAACTGTGTCGCACCGGAGGAAGGGACCAGAGATGACGGACCAAAGGCACAAAGGCACGAAGGCACAAAGGGCGGAGGGCGGAGGGGGAGAGAAAAGGCAATCCTGCTTCTTCCTTCGTGCCTTGCTCCACTGCGGACCAAACTCCTGAAGATCGTTGACCATTAACCCCCGATCACCCTATGAGCTCCTCTATCACCCCTCGCGAAAAATTCATCATGGCGTTGGAAATGAAGCAGCCTCCCGGGCGCGTGCCGCACATGGAGCTGGTCTTTTTCCTGACCATGGAAGCCTTCGGCCGGCTGCACCCCAGCCAGCGCATCTATGGCCAGTGGGACCAGATGTCCGAGACCGAGCGCAACCTCCATCGCCGCGACGTCGCCGACCTCTACGTCCAGACCGCCCGCAAGTATGAGCACAACGTCATCTTCTTCCACCCCCCCGGCGGCTGGCCGACGGTTGAAGAAACCTTCCGCACCTTCGACCACATCCGCGAGTTCTCCGGGATGGATTACTACCTCGGCATCCACGGCGACTCCACCTATGGCGTGCCCAGCGGCACGCAGATGATGCAGTTCATCGAGGAGCTCTCCGATAAGCCGCAGGAGATGAAGGACCAGGCCGACCGCTGGGTGGATGAGGCGCTGCAGCGGGCCAAACAATACAAACGGCACGGCGCCCTCGACGGCTTCTTCCTCTGCTCCGACTACTGCTTCAACACCGGCCCGTTCCTCTCCCCGGCGATGTTCGATGAGTTCGTCACCCCGTTCCTCAAGCGGCTGACGCGGGCCTATCGGGAGATGGGGTTTTACGTGGTGAAGCACACCGATGGCAACATCATGCCCATCCTCGATGCCCTGCTGGATTCCGGCCCGCACGCCCTGCACAGCCTCGACCCCCAGGGGGGCGTGGACATGAAGGAGATCAAACGGCTGACGAAGGGAAAGGTGGCGCTGGTCGGCAACGTCAACTGCGGCCTGCTGGACACCGGCACCGAGCAGGAGGTGATCGCCTCGGCCGAATACGCCCTGGAGCACGGCATGCCCGGCGGCGGCTACGTCTTCGGCACCAGCAACTGCATCTACACCGGAATGCAACTGGGGCGCTATGAGCTGATGCTGGAGGTGTGGAGGAAGAAGGGGAATTATCCGGAGGCATGAAGGGAGCAGGCACAAGGCACGCAGGGACGGAGGGGGGAAGTCGGAAGTCGGAAGTCGGAAGTCAGAAGTCAGAAGTCAGAAGCCAGAAGTCAGAAGTCAGAAGTCCGCGGGCTAATCCGCTTCTAGCTTCTGACTTCTACCCTCGGAACCACCGTTCCGCACCGCAGGTGTTGCATTGGGGGGAAAATTCTTACAATTGGGGGGGGAAGCGGGGACGGCAGCGCGGTGTTTTTTTTACTGGAGCAGCAACGCCATGCAGGATCGTCCGCTTCGCACCACCGTCATTGGCAGCTACCCGTTTCCCGGCTGGCTGGAGTTCGCATCCGGTCATCTCGACCGCTTTGGGTCGGCCGACCTGGCGGAGTTGCAGGATGATGCGGTGATCGCGGCCATTCATGACCAGACCGAGGCCGGCCTGGATGTCATCACCGATGGCGAGCAGACCCGCCTGGATTTCAACCTCTCCTTCTACGGCTTCATCGGGGGAATCGAGCTGGAAGGGCGCTCGCCGCGCAGCTTCGGCCCGCCCGCCCATGACCAGCGCGGCAAGCATCGCATCACCGCCGCCCTGACGGCCCAGCGCGGGCGCGGGCTGGGATCGGTGGTGGAGTTTCAGCGCCTGCAGCGGCTCGCTCCCAAGGGACCGACGCTCAAGGCATCGGTGCCCGGACCGTACACGCTGAGCGGCCGGCTCGATCCGGCGGGCAGCCAATACAAGGACCGCTATGCGGTCACCGAGGCGCTGCTGCCGATCGTGGCCGCGGAGCTGGAGGCGCTGGTGGCCGCCGGCTGCCGGGAGATCACGGTGGATGAGCCATCGATGAGTTGCTACGCCCACCGCGAGGATCCGAAGAGATTTGTGGACATCTTCAACCGCACGGTGGAGGCGGTGGTGGGCAAGTGCAACTTGTCGACTCACTTGTGCTTCGGCAACTACAAGGCCCGGGCGGTGGGGCCGCGCCGCTATGCCCCGATGTTCCCAGCCTTCCTGGAGATGAAGGTGGATGAGATTCACCTGGAGATGGCCAGCCGGGAGTTTTCCGAGCTGGAGCTGATCGCGCAGGTGGCGAAGAAGAAGGATGTCGCGGTGGGGATCATCGACGTCAAGAGTTATTACATCGAGACCGCCAAAGACGTCGCCGAGCGGGTGCGGATGTGCCTGAAATATGCCCCGGCCGAGCGCCTAAGCTTCGCCCCCGATTGCGGGCTGAGCCAGACCGCCCGCTGGGCCGCCAAACAGAAGCTGAAGAACATGGTGGAGGGCGTGAAGCTGGTGCGAACCGAAATGAAACTGTAGGTGTCGGCGATTGCTTTTGGCGTTCTGTCATTCTGAGCGGTAATCCGCGAAGAAGCTGGCATCCAAGGTCGCGGCTAAATGACCGTGCTTAATTCCGCGCCGTCTGTCATCCTGAAGTACTCTGAAGGATCTGGCCGCG
>DAIOHQ010000081.1:0-18400 GCA_036744635.1 Tepidisphaeraceae bacterium
TACAAGACCCGTCCCACCACCGGCATCTGGTCGGCGGGAGCGGTGCAAATATAAGGGGCGCGTAACGTGCGAAAGCGGTGGGCGAGTACGCCCACACTACAGGGAAAAGGGGCCTGAAACTTAGGCTTTACCCACACGGTCGCCCGTGCCAGTTATGGCTGGCGCGGGTGGCCGCATTTATACCTTCAGCAGATCGGCGATCACCAGATCGGAGAAGGGGGTCCCCTGGCCGGTGGCGGCATCGAAGCCGGCGCGGGCTGCATTTCCGTTGCTTCCACTGGTGATGTCATGGAAGCTGCTGGTGGCGATGCCGCCGCCGGCGTGATAGACGGCGGGAAGCACTTGGCTAAATCCATCGAGCGAGCCCTTGCCCGAAAGCGCCCGTCCCTGGTTGGCGATGGCCAGCAGCGAGGCCCATTGTGGCGCGCCGGCGCTGGTGCCGCCGACGCGGAACCAGCCATTGTTTCCCTGCCAGGGGACGCTGGAATAGACCGCGAAGCCGGTGGCGGGGTCGGCATTGAACGCCACGTCGGGGGTCATGCGGAATCTTGTGCTGTTGACGCCGTTTTGAAAGGCGGGTTTGGGAGAATATTGGCTGGTGCCGCCTCCGCCGTCACTCCAGGCGGCTTCGGTTCCCGCCAGATAATTGCCGGCGGAATCGAGGTTCAAAGTCGTGCCGCCGACCGCCAGCACGTGGCTGGAGACCGCCGGCCAGAGCATGGCGCCGGCATTGTCGCCGGCGGCGGCAATGAAGGTGATTCCCTGGCGGTTGGCGGAGGTGAAATGGGAATCGAGGGTCTGCAGGCCGGAGAATTCCGTCGCTCCCCAGCTCATCGAGACCGCGGAGACGCCTTTCTGGCGGCGGGCGTAATCGACGGCGGCGATCAGGTTACCAAGCGACGCCGATTTGGCTTCGACCAGCAGGATCTTGGCGCCCGGCGCCATTGCGTGGGCCCACTCCACATCCAGCGCCATCTCCATCTGCCAGCCGCCGGATGGATCGGTTGCCTTTCCCTGCGGCGCCACCCTGGTCAGGAATTTTCCCACGCCGGTTGCATCGGTTCCCGCCAGGCCAAACTGGCGGTCAAAGGCCGTAACATCGTTGATGATATTGGTGTCATCGTAGGCATCGATGATTGCGATTGTCTGGCCCGTCCCATCGCCTTGGATCGTTCCGTTGTTGAACAATGCGCGGTCAAAGCCGTACCCGTGGCGAATCTGCGCGGGCGTGTAGCCGGAGACGGTGTTGAACGTGGCCTGCGGATTGGCGTCGATCAGCGGCCGGGCAATCATTTGCGCAATGGGCGCCGCCGAGAGCATTTCCCGCGGCTCCAGCGACTCATATTCGACGGCTTCGGGATCGTCTGGGCGCACCTTATTCGCGCGATTCGCTCGAAGGTGCTTTATTGCGCTCAGCGTCGCCGCGCGCATCCGATGGAAGAAATTGCTACGCATCATTGTTGGATGTCGGATGAATTCCGGCAGCGAACAACGGCATCTGAGGAAAATCAACGGCCGATAACCCAAGGCGGGGCTGCTGCAGGCGGTGCAGCCGCTAAGGGCGTCGCGGCTTGCCGCGCGATGCAGGCGCGGGTTGGGTCAAGCGCTAATCCTTGGTGTCGATGAGATCCTCCATGGCTTCCTCGAAGAGCTCAATTTCGGCGACCCGCTGGGCCTTGCCGCGGATGTCCAGGATCGTATAGCGCCAGACCTTCCCGGCCACCGGCTTGAAGGAATGGAGGTGATAGTACGAATTGTTGCCGCGGCCCTGGCAGATGAGCTTCCAGTCGGCCTGCAGGGTTTTCTCCTTTGGCGTGATGGTGTAGTGGTCGCAACATTCCAGCACAAAAGCGGTGGTGGGCAAGTCAGCCGGATCTTCCCAAATGGCGATGGCGTCGATTGGCCGGGGCTTGGCGAATTCGATCACGACCTGGGCGCTGCGCAGGTTGCCGCGGCGGAAGGTTGCATCGTACAACACCGTGCCGTCGTATAGTTTGCCGTCCACCGGGGCGAATTTGTCGGTGGCGGTCCATCCCCGCGCGCCGGCCGCTTTGGCGTCGAGGCCCCATGCCATCGGCTCTTCGCGCGGGTCGCCGAGCAGGCCGAGGACATTCGGCACCATCACCTGCGGGACGTTCTCGTGGCTGCCTTCGCCTTCCGCGCCCGGCGTCAACTTTGCGGTCAGGGCGGCATTCACTTCGCCGTGCGCCTTCAGCAACACGAGCTTGCCGGCGGTAAGGGTACCGCCGCTTTTGCTTGAGAACGACACTTCGACTTTCCCCGCTTCCTTGACCCGCAGCGCTACCGAAGCATTTTGCTTCGTGGTCGAATAGCCAAAGTGCTGCTTCACCTGCTTGCCGTCGGCGGAAAACTCCACCAGGAGCTCATCGTCGGTATGCTTCAGTTGGTAGGTAAATGGCAACACTATCACATCCCATCGATTGGCTTTGGGCGCATCGAGCACGAGCGTCTTCGGCTGGCCGGGCTCGAGCGAAGTCTCATCTGCCAGAAGCGGCGTGCCCGATTCTTCTTTCCAATCCTTGCCCAGGCGGTCGAGCCAACCGCCCATGGGCGCGGGATGCAACTCATCGGCAAGCCGGGCCACCGGCGCATCCACTTTCTGCGCCGTCGCCTTGGAGAAATCCAATTCGCGCGAGATGTGGCCATCGGCGTCGAGCCACCGCACCTTGGCATCGGCGCAGGCAACCACCACCTGCCCCTTGGCATCGATCGTCGCTTGGCCGGGGGCCGGGAGCATCATGTCATAAACAAGCTCTCCGCCGCGTCCCAGGCGATGAATGGCACCATCGCTGTAGCTGACGACGACAGCGCTTCCATCTTGCGCGAGCGCGATTCCGCGATCGGCGCTACGGCAGGGATGGTGGCTGATGGCGCCGGTTTCGAGGTCGATTACGGAAACGATTCGCCGGCCGTCGGTATAGCTGATCGCCGCCAGCCTGCCGTCGGCGCTCAGGGCAAGCGTATCGACGGTCGGGTCAATCGGGACATGGCCGAGTTCTTTGCCATCGCGGGAAAACCATGCCACGACGGGGACGCCGTGGGGATTGACGGCATGATGGCCATAGACGCCGGCAAGGGTCTCATCGACGATCACCAGGCGCGAACCATCGCCGGACAGAGCCAGCTTTGAGGCGCTGTAGTTCTTAATGGTCGCGGCAGGCTTGCCGCTGGCCGCATCGATAATCAGGGTATCGGCGCGGTTCAGGTACTCGAATTCTCCGCCGGCGGTGGGAGTGCGATCGTAAAAGCTGGCGGCCAGGAAGGCGCCGTCGCCGCTGAGGGCGAGGCGCTGGCAGATGCGCGGATACTTGGCCTCTTCGTAGGTTCCCAGGGCGCCATGGACGTCGAAGAACCACTTGGATTTTCCGGCCGGATCGAATCGGCCAACGCCGGTTCCCACCGGCGCGATCCAATCGTCGCCCAGGGCGATATCCGCAATCGATGCATCAGGCCCTCCTGCCCAGAGATCGCCGCCAGCGCCTTTCTGGCGACGGTCTATCCGCACTATTCCGTGCTCGGTCCAGCGCTTCTTTTCGCCGCGCAGGAAATCCGCCAATGATTGCGCATCTCCGCGCAGGGCGTCGCCGGTGAATGCGATGGCGTCGGTGCCGTGCTCGACGGCGATGAATTGCGCCGGCGCTTGCGGCCCGGCCGGCAGCGGGCGGGTTGCGATACACACATTATCGGCGTCGGCAAAGACGCCGGTGATTTCACGATCCCATACGGTTGGCCAGAGCGATGTGGCATCGCGCTTGCTCCCCACGACCAGCGCGGTTTCGCCGGCCGGCCTTGATGCCATCTGCGCATAGACCTGCCCCTCTTCCGCCTCGCGCCCGAGTGCGGGGGCGTGTTGCTTTTGTGGTTCGGAGTCCAGCGTCTTCACCAGCGCTGCCATGGCATCGGTCAATCCCGCTTCATCCTTCCCGTACGCCACCACCGCATCCTGGCCATAATGGAACGGGGCCCAGGCATAGCCCACCAGCCCGCGGCCGGCCTGGGGAAAGCTGGGGGAGATGTTTCGCGCCAAGGCCTTGCCGCGCTGAATCGCATCGAACATGGGGTTGGATGGGGCATCGCCGCGGCCAAGGAGGATGACATCGTGGTAATAGACCACTTCCGCCGATGCGATGTAACCTTTGTAAAAGGACGCGTTGGGATCGTGGCGGGTGTCGCCGCGATGGTTCTTGCCTTCGACGCGAATGCCGCAAATCGATTGCGGGCTGTCCCCGCCGCGCACGGCATCACAGATCTCCTGGTCTTCGATTGAGGTGTATTCCCATTGCATCGGATAGGGGCGCAGTTGCGATGGCCAGATGGTGCGCACGCTTGCCTTGACGCCGTGTGCGGCGAGCTTGGCGCGGAGATCCTCAGCGCTGCCGGCCAGTTCCGGCTGAGTGGAGAAGAGCACGATCTGAATGTCGCGATGCTTGAGGAACTCGCGGATGGCATCGGCGTCATAGACCAGATCTTCGCGCGGCTGCGCCGCGATGAGAGGGTTGGCAGGGGGGGCGACGCTGAACGTTCCTTCCGCGATGAGGCCTGTGGCCTGTTCCGTCACGCGCCAGGTCCATTTGCCGGCCGGGTCATTGGCGGCGATCTTGAACTGCAAGGGGATGTTGGTCGTGCGATAGACACGATAGCGCTCGCGGCCGTCAGGCGCGATGATGACGACCTCCAGCGGCAGCTTTCCGGCAAACGGCGCATTCTTGTCATCGACCGCCTTGCACTCCATGGCCAGCAGCCCTGCCGGCGATACGTCCTTGCCGGCAATCACTTGCAGTGCGGTGATTGGCCGGTCGGTGGCCAGATAGATGCTCCCCGGCGCCTGAGTCATGTCGCAGTCGAACTGGCAGGCATTGTCCGCGGTTTTCTTGAGGGCTACGGCCTGCCGGCGCAGGGCATCATAGACGGTGCCGACCTGCAGCGCACGCGCCACGCGGGCGGTGGCGCTGGCCGGGGCGTAATGAAACTGCGCCTCGACGCCGTTTTTCATCTGCGGCTTGGCGTCATTGAAGATCGTCCAATATTCGACATCCGCATCTGCGCTGCGGATGCCGGTGAATTGGGTGGCATCGCCGAAGTCGAAAAAGCGTGTGACTTTCGGACCGACCGTCTGGCGAAACTGGGCGATCATCGGCGCAAAAAATTCTTCGAATTCGAGATGACTGTTCATGTTGCTGGGGCCGTGACTGTCGGGCACCTTGAAGGGCAGAGTGACCATATTTTTTAAGTCGGCTTTGGTTCCCTCATCGGCGATGACGACCCCGCCGACCTCCTGAAACGCGGTCAGGGCATCCTTCATCGCCGGCGACAGCGGGCTGGTCATGCCCACCAGGAACAGCGCCTTGAAACGCTCTTTTGCTATCTTGCCGTGGGCTTCCAACCAGGCGTCGCTGACCACGTTCGCCTGATATCCAGCCTTGGATGCGATGTAATGCGCCGCGTAGAGGGCGCGGTAAGGCTGGCCGGCCAGCACCTCCTGGCGGAAGGATGAGACCACGCCGATCTCGTCGATGCGCTGCAGATTCCGAAACACATCGCCGAAGCGTTTGGCGATGTTCATCATCCGGGTGAGCTCTTCGCTCTTGGCCTTGTCCTGCGCCCAGTCGCAGATGAAGGTATCGCTGAGATTCAGCACACCGACACCATCGGGATTGCGCGACAGCGCCTCCAGCAGCAGCTTATATCCGCTGGCATTCTCGCGCTGCCGTATCATGTCCAAGCCAACCCACGGATGCTTGCCGCCTTCGGCCAATCCCGCCGAGAGGATGTCGGTGCCGGTGATGTAGGCGAAATTGCAGATGCCGTAGTCGCCGTGGCCATCGTTCAATGGATTGTCCAGCGCTGAATAAAACGTGCCGGGATACATTCCGCCGCCGGCGCCGATGCCCCAGGTGCTGGCGCACTGCACGATCGGCTTATCGATGATCTTCGACAGGGCATCGCGCTGGTTGCGAAATTCGCGCGGGTACAGGTCGTTCACCCACTGATTCCACGCGATCTTCTTGTCATCATCGCCAGTGAGCTTGGTGCGGATCTCCTCGCCGACGCGAAAGCCCCAGGCAGCGCCGTGCTCGGCCATCGCTTTCTTGTCTTCATCGCTGAGATCATTCAGCTTTTTCTGGTCGGCCAGGTCCACGTCAATCTTTCCCACCTTTTTCTCGAACAGCGCCTTGAGCTTTTCGATGCGCTTGTCGTGAACCATGTCGAATGAGCCGGTCAACCCGCCGGTGCCCCACATGAAACCCATGGTGGCCGGCGTGGGGCCGTCGCCGGCGGTGTACATCAGGCCCAGGAGGTTGGGGAAGCGGCGAAGTTCCATCGCCATGTGCTGGACGGTTTGATAGCGATCCTCGGCCTGTTCGCGAAAAGCATCGTCCACGTTGAAGCAGAGGATCAGGCTGAATTGGACGGGGATGAAATTGACGCCGGTGGAGAGAAGGTATTCCATGCCGCGGGCGTGGGGCAGAAGACGGTCGAAAAGCTCGGGGGGGGCGTGCTTGGAACGTGCCGTCGCCTGCGAAGCGCTGGCCTTCTGATCCGACGGGGCACTCCATGCCTCCAGCGGAGTCTGCCGCGGGCCGAAGGAAATGTTTCCCGCGCCCTCGCACAGGCCGTTGCTGAGCAGGTTCAACCCGCTGGCGGAGAGCAGCGCCAGGTCTTTTTCCTCCATCGAGTAAGGGCCCCATTTCAGTTGGGTGAAGAGCTTCATATTGGTGGCGGGCATCGCCGAGGCCACCTCAAATTCCAGCGCGTTGGAGTCGGCTTTGTCGTAGCTTGCGGTGAGGCGATATTTTCCGGGATGCAGCGGCGCCGTCGGCAGCAGGGCCTCTGCGCCGACCGCATCGCCGTTGCGGCGCAGTTTGATCTTCCCCAGATCCAGCTTCTGCTGGCCATCTTCCAGGCGCAGCGAAACTTCCTCGGCCTTGGCATCGCCATACGTGCGAATCGACACTTCCGCCGTCTCCCCTTCCAACCAGACCCGCCGATTGCGGTCGGTGAAGATCCAAACCTCGGCCGGCCCGGCCGCCGCTTCGGCCGCCGGCATGTCCTGTTTCGGTGACTTCTCGGCCCGCCGAATGCCCACGGTCCATCCTTCGGCGACGACGGAAACTCCCTCTTCCAGGGACTTGTGCTCGCCAATTGCGATGCCATCTTTACCAATATTCAAAAGGAACGATCCGGCATTGGAAATCGTGCAATCATATTCTCCGCCGCCGATGGGAAGGAAGATTCGCACCGCCGATGGCTTGGCCGAATCGAAGACGCGATCGAGCACGGTCTTTCCGCCGCTGACGATTTTCAAGGAAGTCTTGGGCGCGCCATCCGTCGGCAGGTTGATGTCGACCGGGCGGCACACCACGCGCATTCCCGCCACGCCGTTTGGCACGACCGCCGCATCCCCCTTTTCCACCGCGCCGCCGGCATTGATCGTGAATTTCTTGTTTCCCGGCTGAAGGACGTGGGCACCGGCGGCAAAATCTCCCTCCACTGTCGCCTGGATTCCCGTGCCTCCCTGCACATCGGTCTTGCGGTCGCTGATGACGGCCGGCTCGGTGGTGGCGCCGCTGGCTTCGTTGATGATCTGATCGATGCCGCTGTCTTCGACGTCCTTCTTGCGCTCGCCCAGGGCTTTCTGATCGCCAAAGCGCGACCAGTCCAGCGCCATCTCATCGACGAAAACCTTGTCCGGCAGGCAGAAATACATCCTCCCGCCGCCTGGCAGGTCCGTCTCCTTCACCCAGTATTCCAGCGGCGCTTTGGTCTTCTCGTCGATGAAGCGGATGCTCGTGCCCGCGTGCGCGTAAGTGCATGCAAGCAGTATCCCAAGACACAGGTTGCCGATCCGCGCGAGACGTCGCATCTGATGATCCTTTCGAAGCCCCCCCTTGCCGCCCCTTTCTACCACACCAATGCCCCTTGCGTTATCTGACTTTTCCGACCGGCCGCAGGGGGGGCGATTTGACAACCCGCAAAAGTTACGCTCTGATTTCTCCTCGTTCAGCAACTTCAAACTAAAGTTCCTGAGGAGGACTATCTATGGCACGCCCCGTAACGCTTTTCACCGGCCAATGGGCCGACTTGTCGTTCGATCAGGTCTGCGCCAAGGCCAAGTCGTTTGGCTACGATGGCGTCGAACTCGCCTGCTGGGGCGATCACTTCGACGTCGACCAGTGCCTCAAGGACAAGGGTTACGCCAAAGGCCGCTGGGATATTCTGAAGAAGCACGGCCTCAAGGCGTATGCCATCTCCAGTCACCTCGTCGGCCAGGCGATTTGCGACAACATCGACGAACGCCACAAGGCGATTCTGGCGCCGGATGTCTACGGCGACGGCGAACCCGAAGGCGTCCGCAAACGCGCGGCCAAGAAGTACATCGAGACCGCCAAGGCCGCCCGGCGATTTTTCGACGCCGCGCCGGAAAAGGGCAGCTTTCCCGCGGTGGTGAACGGCTTCACCGGCTCGAGCATCTGGCACAGCATCTACGCTTTCCCTCCCACCGATCAAAAATACTGGCAGAAGGGTTTTGATGACTTCGCCAAACGCTTCATCCCGATCCTCGACGCCTTCGACAAAGAAAACGTCAACTTCGGCCTGGAAGTGCATCCGACAGAAATTGCCTTCGACATCGCCTCGGCCGAGCGCGCTGTCGAGGCGGTCAAGGGCCACAAGCGCTTCGGCTTCAACTACGACCCCAGCCATCTCGGCTACCAGGGCGTCGATTACGTGAAATTCATCCGCACCTTCGGCAAGCGGATCTTCCACGTCCACATGAAGGACGTCTGGTGGGGCCACGGCGACGGCACCGTCGGCGTCTTCGGCGGCCACGTCAACTTCGCCGACGCCCGCCGCTACTGGGACTTCCGCTCCCTCGGCCACGGCGACATCAAGTTCGAAGACATCATCGTCGCCCTCAACGATGTCGGCTATCAGGGTCCCCTGAGCGTGGAATGGGAAGACAGCCGTATGGACCGGGAACACGGCGCGACCGAGGCCGCCGCCTTCGTCAAACGCATCGACTTCAAGCCCAGTGCGATTGCGTTTGATGCGCAGTTTGATCGTTGAGAATGCACGATGAAAACCGACAAGAATGTTAGCGCGTTCGCTCGGTCCCTACTTGCCGCGGTTTGGGCGATGGATGCGCGGGCACCACTGTGCAACTACGCGGCATACAGCGGCAAAACGCAGCTTGAACCGGCATGGGCTCACGGTCTAAAAAGCCAACTGGATTCGGCATATGATGTCATTGCCAACCGAAAGCAACCGGTCGGATTGATTCCCGACCTATTTGTTCGTTTTAAGGATATGTCGCGTCTTTGGGTTGAGATCAAGCGAGCATGGAAGCATTATTTCTCGGCTGCCGAATTACCATCGCACGTTGATACCGGGTTATTTTCCGGATACCTGAATGGTCGCGCCTCTGGCGGATCGGTTGTGGGAGACTTTGAGAAATTGGAGAAACTGACATTCGAAAATGCAGAATACGCGGCGCTATTGCTGATTGGTTTTGACGAAGCGGAAGGTACATTGCAGGACGACGTCGCACGTATGCGCACGACTCAGGAACTGGCGGCGCGCGGTTGGATGTCTCAGCCACCCTCCTTTCAATTGGATCGGCGCTGCCCGGACTTTCGAATTGGATGCTGGTTCTGGTGGAAACACATACGCAGCAGCAGCAGTTCGCATTCGCCGGAGGAGCGCCGTTAGCTCATGCAGAATGACCGATCAGCCCACACAACTTCGCGAATTGCTTAATGCTGACAGGCTAGTCTAAGACAGCGTCTTCGTAGTTCAGCCACTCCGCTACCCGGGCCAATTTTTTCTCCCGATTTCAAATGGGAAAAACCTGCGGAAGGTCAAGACGCGTCAAAGATCAAACCAAGTCCTGAGTCCGTGCTTGAAGAAGCAATCCTGTCGAGACTTGATGAACCAAGATGCGTTACGCTCGACGACCTGCTCCTTAGTGATGATCGCGACCTCGCCGACGAGAACGGCGAGGGAGGCGATGCCTTTTTTGAATTCGATCCTCTTGTAAATCGGGTGCCATGGTTTGTACAACCCGAGCAGTTCGATGCTGCATTTGACTGGTTCGGCGCGACGATTCTGAAAACTCTGCGCTTGTTCTCGTCGCATCCGATCCCGATTGGGATAGCCCCGAATCGCCTCGCGTCGAAATTCACCAACAAACCGCGTTGCTTCTGGGTCGGCGGCGCGGCCGCTTTGACCTATAATGGAACTGGCCCTGCAGGATTCGTCGAATCCGATATACCCTTCGACTGGTCGGATTCTGTGAAGATTTATCTGACCCTCAATGGTTCTTTTTCTCCGCAAGCGTGGCGCCAAGTCCGGGGCGTCATTCCAGTGCTTCTTAGATCGCTCTCGCTGTCGTTTACTCTCGCCTGGAACGAATGTGGGGTTGGCCCGACAAAAGTAGGACTTCCAGTAGTCTTCGAGGAAGGGCTTGCTGATCGCCTTCGCTTTATTTCAAGGTGTTTGGATGTCTATTATCGTCCACCATCAAAGGGCGATAGCTTCCAGCGACGCCTCCGAAATGCCCTCATGATGCTTGTGGAGGCGGACCGACAAACACATGATGCCATCGGCCTGTCGCTCTGTTTCTCCGCCTTGGAGGCGATGCTGGTCGATTCCAAATCAAGCATTGTGGCAACATTATCCGAAAACTTGGCGGCCTTGCTGGAACCCGTTGCAGCCAACAGACCGCGCGCCGTCAAGGTCGTCGCTGAATTGTACGACACTCGGTCGCGAGTGCTGCACGGCGACAGTCTTGATTTTGACAAGACTGATGATGCTCGGTTGCTCGCCGCGGCAGTGTTAAAGGCGCTGATGGAGCGCGAGGATTTCATTCGCAGGCTCGGCGACAAAACGGAAGTACCGCGCGAGCTGTTTGCGGAACTCAAGGAATCTCGGTTGTCCGGCCGTCAAGTGATTGGCGTGGCGGATTCCGAGGCTACCAGCCTATGGCGTGGCCCTCCTGCCGCTCCGACTACCTCGCAATAGGGCCGGGTTAGTTCGCCGCATTAATTTCCTCGGGGTGTTTACCGCGCGATTGCCCCGATGCCCAGTTTGATCGGTAGGCAAGGCGTCATTACAATCCATCCATGACGACAAAGCTGGTAGCCATCGGCAACTCCAAAGGACTTCGCCTTTCAAAGGCGATTCTTGAGGCGGCTCGGCTTAAAGACGAGGTTCGTGTGCAGGTGGAAGCGGGCAAGTTGATTGTGACGCCGGCCGGCCGTCGCCGCAATCCGCGGAAAGGGTGGTCAGAGGCGATCCGCGAGGAAATCGAGCGCGGTGGACCGCTGGAGGCGATTGATCCCGCGTGGGAATCACTCGCCAACGCGTGGGATGAAGAGGGATGGAAGTGGTAATCGGCCGCTTCGAAATTTATCTGGTGACTCTGGATCCCACGGTGGGCGCCGAGATTCGCAAAACGCGCCCGTGCGTCATTATCTCACCCGATGAAATGAATGATCGCATGCAAACTGTCCTTGTTGCCCCGTTAACCAGTATGAGTCGCCCCCTTCCCTTTCGCGTTGATTCCGAGGTCGGGGGCAAGCGGGGACAGATTGCATTGGACCAGATTCGAGCCGTCGATCGACACCGCCTGGTAAAACGTGTCGGAAAGCTTGATCGCCATACTTCCAGACTTACCGTAAAAACTCTTCTGCAAATGTTTTCGTAGCAGAAATCGGCGGCGCTCTCCCCAGCGCCCCGCGGACGGGCAATGCCCTGGAGATGACTTCAATCACCATCCACCGCATCGACGGCGGCAAACTGGTGGAGAAGTGGTCGGAAAAAGACATGATCCGGCTGTTGCAGCAAATCGGCGTCATGCCGCCAGCGCAGGCGCCCCGTTGAGCGCTTCAGCGTAATCCTGTCGCCGGCTGTGTGCGGGCTTGATGCTTTTCCTGATAGTCTTTCCGGTGCGCATCCCACCAATCTCGCCAGAATTTCACCGTCTGCTGCTTCTGGGCCTCATCTGCCTCCGCCGCATAGGGATGTGATGGGCCGATAAACTTCATCAGCACACCCACAATCGCCTGCCGCGCTGCATCCCCCGGCTTTTCCAGCGCCGCGACTAGCGCCGCCACCGCAGCCGGCGAGTCCAGGTCCGCGCTGCCGATCGCCTTCGCCGCCGCCGCCCGCACCCGCTCATCCTCATCTCCCAGCAGCGCGAGCAATCGGCCCACATTCTTCCCCTGCGGCCGCTTCGCCAGCGCATCGGCCACCTCCGCCCGCGCCCGCGGCTCTTTGCTGCGCAGGGCGATGTCGATCAGCTTCTCCGGATCCGTGCTGCCGAAGGTCACCTGTCCGCGCGCCGCCCAGGCCGTGAAGGTGGGATCATCCCCCGCTTCGGCGCGGGCGAGAATGGCCGCGTTCAACTTCTCACTCTTGAGCTTGGGGCCGTGGTAGGCGATCACGTGTTGCACATCGGGCTTGGCACTCTTCAGGAGCTTGAGCAGGGATTCGACAGCGCGGGCGTCGCCGATATCGATGATCGCCGTCGTCAGCCACATACGGGCAAAATCGGGCGCGGAATCATCCGCATTTGCGGCCAATAGTTCATCCAGAATCCCGCCCCCCGCTTTCACGGCCTTGTCATGCGCCGACTTGGCGGCGAATGGATTGCGCCGAAACTGCTCCAGCAGATCCGCAACCCACGCCTTGCGTGCCTCGGGCGAAAGCTTGGCCAGGTCCGGCGCATCGGGTTGAACCGTCAGCGCATTGCTCTTGAGGATAAGCGGCGGCTTCTCGATCGGAAGCGTCAACATCCACTGCGCCATCAGGCTCGCCTGCGGCAGAAGGGCTCCAAACGTGCCGGCGGCATCGGGGGCGGCTTCATCCTTCGCCGGGGCGGGATATCCTTCGACGATCTTCAGCCCTTTGCGGAAGGCAAGGGCGTGGCGATCGGAAAGGTCGAGAACAATCTGGGCGGTCTTGCCGGAGGCGAGCCTGGCCGGCCAGGTTTTTTCCTTCGCCAGCTCAATTTTTTCGCTGTAATAAGCCTTCTCGCGACTCTCAACCAGCAGGAGGAAACCGGTTGCCTCAGCGAGGGAAATGGAGTCTGGGCTTTCGTTTCGGACTTGCAGGCGGAGGATCAGCCGCTCGCCCGCAACCGCCCGCTGGCACTGCAACGATACCGACAGCCCCGCCTGCGCCTGGCCCCATTCCACTGCCGCCGTCGCCGGATGAGTGGCCGGACTCTCCGCGAAACCCAGGCGCGCCACTACGAGCAAACACAGGATTGCCAGAGCGATTCGCATCACGGTCTCCCTCGTCCAGCCGGCGCTTCAGCCATCGCCCCCAGCGCCTTCGTCAGCGCCTCCACGAAGAAAAACTCACCCCACATCACGCTCTCGTCCACGCCCAGATTCTTGTGAATGTGATAGACGCCGCGTTTGAGGATGCCTTCCCAATCAGGATCATCGCTGGCAAGGTACGGAGGCTTGGACAGCTTCTCCACGATCCGCAGCGCCCGCTCCCGATACAACTGCCGCCGCGCCAGATCGGTGCTCAGAGCGGCCAGGTTGAACAGCCCAACCGCCGCGATCGCGCTGGCGGATGAATCGGGCTGGGCCCGGCCCAGCGGTCCATTCTCGGGGGCATCATAATCCCAGGGCGCAATTTCGTCGGCCGGTGTATTCTCCAGAAAATATTCCGCGTTGCGCTCCGCCACGTTCAGCCAGCGGACATCGCCCGTAAGCTGATAGCACGTCCCGTATCCATACAACGACCACGCCAGCCCGCGCGACCAGCATGAATCGCCGCGATACCCCTGATGGGTGGTCTGGCGGAGAAACTCGCCGCTGGTCGTGTCGAAAATTCCTTCGTGGCTGGTGGACCCATCTCCCCGCACCAGCGTCCGCCGTGTGGTCAGGCAATGCTGCGTAGCGATGCTCCGCAACTCATCCGCCGCCGGGCCGGGAGACATGCGGTTGGCCGCGTAGAAGATCACGCCGACGTTCATCATAATGTCGATAAACAGCGACTCATCACTGATGAACGACCGGAGATATTTCCCCTTCTCCTTGAAGCGCATCGCCAGCACCTGCCCGGCGCGGATGACGACATCATCCAGCTTGCGCTCCTTCCTGCCCTCGCGAACGGTGACGTCGTACCAGCGCTTGAACGTGCCGTGATAGAAGATGAAGCCCAGATCGTGGACATCGCGGTCTTCCTTGCGATGCTCCAGGGCCTTGGAGTAATGCTCGGCCTGCCGCCGCCACCAGGCCGGGTCGTCGGCCGTGCCCGATTCCAGAAACAGCCACATCATTCCCGGCAGAAATCCATCGCACCAGTGCGTCCAGGCCGGCTTGTCGTGCTTCCACCTCCCCTGGTCGGTGTAGAGCGGATAGAAATCGGGATGGCCTTCGATCAGCCGGCGCACCTGCCGCTGGGAAAAATCCAGTGCTTTCCTGACCTGTGACCGCAATGCCGTCATAGTCGGTTCCTTGCTGCGAAGATGCGCGAAGTGTAATGACGCCGCCAGATGTTTACGAGTCCCTGCCATTGCCGGGCACATCGGCTACAATCTCCGGTATGGCCACCGCAAACAATGATATGGAAACGCCGCTGAAGGGGAAGGAAATCATCGTCGCCGTCTGCGGGGGGATCGCCGCCTACAAGGTGGCCGATGTGGTGTCGAAGCTGGTGCAACAAGGGGCCGGCGTGACGGTCTGCATGACCGCCGCGGCGATGGAATTCGTCGCGCCGCTGACATTCGCAGCGCTCAGCGGCCGGCCGGTGCGCAGCAGCATTTCCGAGCTGGTCGAGTCGGCCGAGGCCCAGCACATCGCCCTGACCGAGCGCGCCGATCTGATGCTGGTGGCGCCGGCCACCAGCAACATCATCGCCAAAGTCGCCTGCGGGATTTGTGATGACCTGGTGAGCCTGATGATCGCCGCCGCCGCCTGTCCTGTCGTATTCGCCCCGGCGATGAACAACCGCATGTGGGAGCATCCGGTGGCGCAGGAAAACGTCACGAAGCTCAAAACGATCGGCTACCGATTCATCGGCCCGGATGAAGGCTGGCTGGCCTGCCGAAACACCGGCGCGGGAAGGCTCTCCGAGCCGGCCACGATCGTGGAAGAGGTCGTGCGCATGCTCACGGTGAACGGCGCCATGCCCGAGCCGATTCATGGCCAACCGACCGCCGCGCCTGATATCGTTCGACCCAATAAAAAGCCCGCGGCGCGCCCGCGGGCTTGAGCTTTGGAATCACGTCGCGTTCGCCGTCAGTCCGGGTCCGCCAACCCGCTGGCCGCGTAGTCGATGGCGATCTTGTCCTGCAGGATTTCCTGGATTACCACCTCGAGGTCAGTCAGGTTCTCGCGGTCGACCAGCGGCCTGGCGCCGTCCATCAGCTCGAGCATGCGGCGCTGGATCAGCGCTGTCAGCTTGAAGCGGCCGCCGACTTTGTTCACGATTTCGTCACTCTTGAGGGCTTCGATCATGTTCAGATTCCTCCGGAACGTTTGTGGTTGATGATGGTGATGATCTCCTCGACCGCGCGGTCGAGGTTGTTGTTAATAACCATGTAATCAAAGGCGCGGCTGCCTTTGGCCATGTGAATCTCGCGTTTGGCGTCGCGAAAACGCTTGTTGATGTCGTCGGCGCTGTCCCGGCCGCGGTCGTTGAGGCGCTGCAGCAGCGTCGGCTCATCCGGCGGCAACAGAAAGATCATCAGTGCATCCGGATACTGATAGCGCACCTGCAATGCGCCCTGCACGTCGATCTCCAAGAGCACATCATGGCCGGCCGCAAGGTGGTCTATTGTAGGATGCCTGGGCGTGCCATAGTAGTCGCCATACACCTGGGCATATTCCAGAAACTGGTCTCGATCCAGCCGCGCGAAAAACGCATCGCGCGGGATGTGGTCATAAATCTTCCCCTTCTCATCGCCCGGGCGCTTGGGACGGGTGGTGGCGCTGACCGTGTAGGCAACGTTGAGCTGCTCGGCCAGCAGGCGCGAAATCGTGCTCTTGCCCACGCCGGACGGGCCGGAGAGCACGATCAAGAGCCCATGATGTTCCGTCGCATCCGCCATCGCGCTCCATGCTCGCAGCACGGGTTTTCAACCCGTGCCAAGCCGCTCGGCACGGGTCAAAAAACCCGTGCTACGAAAACCTATTCCACGTTCTGCACCTGTTCCTTCAACCTGTCGATCGCGCCTTTGATTTCCACGATATGGCTGGCGATCAGGGCGTCGTTGGCCTTGCTGGCGATCGTGTTCGCCTCCCGCAGCATCTCCTGCGTGATGAAATCCAGCTTCCGCCCGGCGTGTTCACCGGCACGGCAGGCATGTTCAAACGCGTCGAGGTGGCTGGTCAGCCGCTGAATCTCCTCGCTGATATCAGCCCGCTCGGCGAATACCGCGACCTCCTTCAACAGGTCCGACTGGTTCACCTGCAGTTCGGCCTTGCTCATGAGCTGATTCACCCGCTGCATGAGCTTGCGGTGATAGTCCTCGATCACGAACGGCGCCCGCGCTGAGATCGATTTGAGGTTCGACGCGATGATTCCCGCGTGCTTCATCAGATCGGCGAAGAGCGATTTCCCCTCGCGCTCGCGCATCTGGATGAGCTTCACAATCGCCTTGTCGGTCAGTTCCCGAATCGTCGGCCCGTGCCGTTCGATCTCATCGGTCTCATCGCGCGGCTCCTGGCAGACGCCCGGCAACTGCACCAGGGCCGCCAGGTCGATGGTGATCATGCTGTCCAGCCCCTTCACCTGCCGGAGCTGCTCCAGGTACGCCTTCAGCGCCTGGGTGTTGATGTGATAGGCCGCCTCGGCGCTGTCCATCCGCATCTTCAAAATGTACGTGATTGAACCGCGCCCAAGCTGCTCGCGCAGGATGGTCTCGATCTCCGGCTCCAGCCCCGAAACATTGTCGGGGAGCTTGATCACCGGCTTGAAGAAACGGTTGTTCAGCGAGCGAATCTCGACCGCGTAGTGCGTGCCGTGGCGCTCGCCGGTTCCGTCTCCAAAGCCAGTCATGCTGACGATCATGAATCGTTCCCAATGTAAAACCGGCGGCGGTTGCGGTGGCCGCGGCCAGGACAGAATGCTTCGGCGAAGCAGTTATTGCCCGAGCGGGGTGTTGACCGGACCCTGATTGGCCGGGGCCGGGTTCTTCGGAGATTCGGTGACGGCGGGAAGCCCGGAGGCCGAGTGGCTATACAGGTTGTTGGTGATCAGGTTGAGTGCGATTGCCAGCAGCAGGAAAACGCCAAAGACGATGCTGGTCGCCCAGGTGAGCACATCGCCGGTCTTGGAGCCGAAGGCGGTGTTGCCCCCGGCGCCGCCGAATGCGCTGGCCAGCCCGCCGCCGCGCCCCTTCTGGATCAGCACCAGAAGGATCAGGAAGAGGCAGACGATGATGAACAGCACCATGAACAGGTAGAAAGAAAAATTCAGCATAAGCGTCTCAGTCTATCGTAAATTCGCATGAATCTGTAGTGGCGGCCGAAAACGGCGAAGCCAGCGCGTCATTTGGCGGCGTTGGCGATCGCCAGAAAGCTCTCCGGCTTGAGCGCTGCCCCGCCGATCAAGCCGCCATCCACGTCCGCCTGATCCAGCAACCCCCTGGCATTCTCCGGTTTCATCGAACCACCGTACTGAATCCTTACGCGGTCGGCGAAGTCCTTGTTCCACAGCTTGCCCAGCGTCTGGCGAATGAACGCGTGTACTTCCTGCGCCTGCGCATCCGTGGCATTCCGCCCGGTCCCGATGGCCCACACCGGCTCATAGGCGATCACCACCCGATCCGCGTCGTCCATCCCCTTGCTCAAGACCATCGCATCGTCCAGCTCTTTGAGTTGCGACTCGACGACCTTCAGCGTCTGCCCGGCGTCACGTTCTTCCAGCTTTTCCCCGACGCAGTGAATCAGAATCAGGCCGGCGTTATAAACCGCCGCCGCCTTCTTCCCGACCAATTCCGGCGATTCCTTCAGCACATGCCGCCGCTCACTGTGGCCGGTCAGGCAGAACTTCACGTTCAAGTCCTTGAGCATCTCAACGGACACTTCGCCGGTAAACGCGCCATTCTTCTCGAAGTAACAATCCTGCGCCCCCAGCAGCACTTTCGATCCCGCGATCGCCTGCCCTGCCGCATCCAGGTAGACAAACGGCGGCGCAATGCCGACATCCACCCCCGCCGGCGCCCCCTTGGCCACCGCCTTGGCCAGCTCGATGGCGCCGGCCCTGGTCGTGTTCATCTTCCAGTTTCCCGCGATGAATGGAGTACGCATATTCTTCAATTCCTGCTCTCTTCGTTCAACACCGGCGTGTCATCATTTACGACGCAATTGTCATCCTGAGAGTGTGTGAGTTTATTGGCAAAACCACCGAAAAAGCG
>DAIOHQ010000082.1:0-17935 GCA_036744635.1 Tepidisphaeraceae bacterium
TGAAGAGCATTATGCTCTCCTTCCGGCGCGCCCACCATTTGTGGGGAAGGTCACTCTTCATGTTTCATGTTTTCATGTTTCAATGAGATGGCTTCGATGTGGCGGGCGCCACCGGAACCAGCTTGAAGACTCTGCCGGACCCGGACGTGACGTTCTCGTGGCTCTTTCGCATGCTCATCTGGCCGTAATCGAGGATGTAGAGGGCGCCGTCGGGACCGAATTTCACGTCGATGGGGCGCTCCAGGGCATCGACTTCCCGGCCCAGCTTATGGGCCAGCTCACCGTTGGTATTGCGAATGAAGTTGTGGACCTGTTTCTTTTCGATGTCCACCTGAACCACCTTGTAACCGGTCGGCCCGTTCAGCGCTCGCCCGGATGTGGCGAAGGGGCCGCGGTCGCCGCAGAGGGCGACGATGGCGTTGCTGCGGAACTGCCGCCACGGCCCGGCGGCGTCGCGGGCCACAAAGGCAAGCTTCGACGCCCCCGACAGCGGCGAAAACGTGCCGCGCAGCAGCGTGTCGCGATCGGGGCGAATCAGTCCGCTGGCCTCGTGATCGATCAGGAACGACAGGTCGGGATAGCCCGTCCTGATGATCATCTCCTTGGGCGGCTGAAAGCGCTCATCGGTGATCGGATACAAATCGCGGCTGTAATCCGGCCAGCCGTACCACGTGTCGCTATAGAGGGCGTAAAGCACATCGGGATCTTCCCACACCGGCCGGGTGCCGCGCAATTCCATCCCGGTGTCGGTCATGTAGAGGCTCTCGAATTCGTTGAACGCCAGCCCGCGCGGATCGCGCAGGCCATAGGCCTCAACCCGCCAGCCGCCGCCGTTGGCATCGACGGAATAGATGGCGCTGGTGGGCTTGTCGTTGGGCGCCTTGGTGATCCAGGTTTGAATCGAGCTGCCGAAGGCCTGAAACGGCCCGGTGACGACGACATCGCTGCGGAACAGGCCGGCGCCTGGATTGGGCGTGGTGAAGCGGTAGCCGCGCATGCGCAAGGGCAGCCAGGAGAGGTCATGGAAATCGGGATGGTCCTTGATCCAGCCGGCGCTCCAGTTGTCGAGGCCGACCACGCCGGAGTTGGTGGCGGCACCGACGCCGAAATAGAGCCGCCCGTTGCGCGGGTGCATCACCAGATCGGTCATGCCGCAATCTCCCCGCGCTGGCAGGCCGGCCAGGATGGTCTTGTGCGAGCCGTCGAAGCCCAGGGCGGAGATCACGCCCAGGCCGTCCTTGTCGCGGTGGGAGACGTAAACGCGGTTCTCAACGATGCACATGCCGCCCACCGGGCCATAAATGCGAAAGCCGGTCTTGATGAAGGGAACCTGCCGGCCATAAGGGTAGACGTCGAAGCGGGTGCCGTCGTGCTTGAAGCCGTAGATGCGCGGCTCATCGCCGTCAACGCCGGCCTCGGCAATGACGATCGAGCCGTCGCCGTCAAACGCCATTGCCACCGGCGCGGTGAGATCGCGCAGGTAGGGAACCAATTCGAATCCGCTGGGATATTCCACCACCGAGCGGTCGATGATGTGCTGCTCCTCGCGGGGAAGCATCAGCGGCTTGGAGAGGCAGCCGGCGGCCAGCAAAAGCAGAACCATCAAGAGTAGAAATTGCGGGATGGCGCGGACACGGCGCGAGCACTTCCAACAGCATGTTCGACGCGTCCGGTTGATCATGGGAATTCTCCAAAGCTCAATGGCAAGCGTAATGCATTGGAGGAGTTCCAACAAGCCGATGTCCGGGCCGCGACGGTCCGATAATGTGCGGCATTATGCGGGACGGTGTGCGCGGGGTCATCTTTTCTGGCGGATCAGCATTCAGCAGCAGATTTCGACGGCGATGGGATATTGGATGAGGTCGGGGCGGACGAGGTGGACCTTGCGCAGGCGCACTTCGGGGATAAGCACGACCGTGGTCCTTTCTTCCGTAGCCAAGGCGCGGCCGGCGGGCGGTGGGGTGGTGGCGGCAATGAGGGCGCCGGCGAGGAGCAGGCAACGGGCGGAAAAACTCACCTTGCTGAACATCTGCATGGCTTTCTGAACATGGGCGTCAAAATGGGGACTTCCAATTCAACTTCGCGAGTCATTCGCGATGGCGATTGGATGATGCGCTCACAGTACCCCGCCGCCCGCGGGTCGCCAACGGAAAAATTCTTCCGCGACAGGGAAGTTGCCCGATGTGTGGAAATTGGGGTAAACCGTGCTGGTCGTTCAACCGCAAGCCCCGACCCCGACCTTTGGTTGCCGGGTGGTCCTGTTCCAAGCGCCGCACGTACATGCGGGGTTCACGTGCTGGAGTCCGGCGGCGTATTCTGAGCGGTTTCGGTCGCAGCCTCGGCGGCCGCTTCGTGGGTCTGCTCCGCGGTCTTCCTGGCGGTGATGCCGGCGGTGATTGCGCTCATCAGAGCGGGTTTCAGCAGCGCCAGTACCTCCTTCATCATCGTTCCCAGGAAACTTCGCTTCTCGATTTTCACATCCTTGCCATTGCCATCGACCGTAACCTGATGTTGATGCTCCGGCGCCAAGGCGCGTTCGATCTTGGCCAGCTTTTTCAGGGCCTGGTCTTCCTTCGAGGGCACAATCGCGCTGCCCGCGACAAACCCCGCCACGGCCGCGGCCGCCACCGAGATCCAGGGATACTCCTTCGTCCACTGGCGGGGATCTACCCCATTGCCCAGTTCGCCCTTGACCTTACTCCACATGGCGGCCATCGCGGCTTTGGCCTGCTCGGCCTGCTGCTGGAGGAAGTCGGCCTCAGTGCCCGCGGGCGCGGGCGCGTTCGGCGGCGTCGCTGCCGTGTTCGACGCGTTGCTGGTCTTGTCTGTCTGCATATTTCCTAACCGTCCTCTCCCGTGACGCCGCCATGATGCGTCTCCGGCCCAAGTACGCTCCGGCGCCAATCAACGCCAGCAGCACCACCCCGACAGTCAAATTGCCGAGCCACTGGCGCTCGGTCAGGCGGCCGATCATCTGTGCCAAACCAATGCAAGTCAGCACCACCGCCGTCACCACCAATGCCGCACCGGCGATGGCAGCGATCAGACCCAGCGCCGCATAGATCGCTGCGTTCTTGAGCGACAGCTTGATTCCATCCCACCTGGCCGCGAAATACAGCGACAGGTATTCCCAGAATTCGCTGAGATGCCGCACCATCTGCCTCAGCGCGCGCTCCGGCGTGGCGGGATTGTCTTCGTCGAAGCTGACGCGATCGCTGTTTACAGCGCCCGGCTGCTTGCTGTCCACTGCCATGACATTTCTCGACGTCCGAAGTCCAAAAATACCCAGCGCCGCATAGAACGCCGCGGCATATCCTTCATGCTGCATCCCGAAGCGTGCCGTGCGGCGCCGGGGCGAATCAGCCGAGTTAGCTGCGCTTCCAGATGGCGCCAAGCAAAAACCCGACGCCGGCGGCGATCAGCAACGCCTTCACCGGCTGCTGTTGCACGTAGTTCTCGACGCCTTCTTCCCATTCCTGGGCGCGCTGGCGGCCCTGTTCGTAATAATCGCTGGCCTGATTGCGCAAATCTTCGTACTTCTCGCGGGCTGCGTCGCGCACCTGGGCGCCCATCTCGCGCACGCCCTGGCCAACCTCAGCGGCCTTGTCGCCAATCCCCGCCGCTCCACCGCCCTGGCCAATCGGATCGTTCATTCGTGACATTGCAAGCTCCTTTCACAAAGACAACAACGGCAAACACCTGCCGCCTTCACATTCTCCAGCACTATATCCGCGGCCAACCCCGCCGTGCAGCGCGAAAAATATATTCCTGGAAAATCCGCCCCTTCCGAAGACGCTTTGGTATCTGCTGCCGCGGGCGGAATTCCGGCGATTTTCTCGGACGCTGTGGCGAGGCGGGCATATGCTTGTCAGCCACGGTTCAATTCATTATGATTTCTTCCGCTGCTTTCACTTCAGGCGGCCTTGGATGAAATTGACCTCTCTATCGCCCATTTAGGAGACACTCGTGGGAATTCGCGAAAAGCTGAACGAGAACCCAGCCATCACCACCGGCGCCACCGCCGGCATTATCATCATTGCACTGATCTTCATCATCTGGTCGGTGAAGGGCCCTTCGGTTCCCAACGCACCGACCAAGGCCTACTACACCATCGACGACGGCGCCAGCTATTTCGCCGATGACATCCAGAAAATCGCTCCGTTCGACCACGATGGAAAACAGGCGGTGCGCTGCTATGTCTGGAAGTGCAAGGGCGGCAAGCCGTTCATCTCCCACCTCGAGAAATACACCGACGAAGCGAAAAAGCAGATTGAAGAGGCGATGAAGCAGATGCCGCAGGGGCCCAACGGAAAGTCGCCGGCCGGGCCGATGCCCATGATGATGATCGAGTCGACGATGACCGGAAAATTGGTGAAAAAGCCCGGCAAAGGCGAATGGTTAAACCAAGTGGCACCCGAAGCGCAGGAAGTGACCAAGCTCCAGTGCCCCGACGGCGGCTCGATGGAGACTATCGAGCCGGTCTATCCCTAAAGACGGCGATTGGTTGAATCTCCCGAAGCCCGCGGCGAAATGCGCGGGCTTTTTTCAATTGGTGGGGCAGACATTCCTGTCTGCCATGGCTGGATGAGCGGTAGGTGTACTCGACTGCCCGAATCCAGCCATATTTCCTCCGCCTTTTAGGCTTATCGATACGCATCCAGAATTCTGTTGATCACCGCCGAGGTGCTCCGCCCATCCACCAGCGGCGCCAGCGCCACCCGACCGCCGTAACTTTCCACCAGTTCCCACCCCACCACCTTCTCCTTGGAATAATCCGCCCCTTTCACCAGCACATCCGGCCGAATCTGCTCGATCAGGCGCATGGGCGTATCGTCATCGAATTCGATCAGATAGTCGATGCTCTCCAGCTCCTCCAGCACGCTGATGCGGTCCTGCTCGTGGATGATTGGCCGCTTTTCCCCTTTCAACCGCCGGATGCTGGCATCGGTGTTCACCGCCACGATGAGCAGATCTCCCTGTTGCTTGGCAAAGCGGAAATATTGCACGTGGCCGAGATGGATCAAATCGAAGCAGCCATTGGTAAACACGATCCTCCGCCCCGCCAGCCGGTGCTGCTGCAATTCCGGAAGAAGCTGCTCGAGGGTTCGCCGCTTGCCCAGATGCTCGTGAATCTCCGTCAGCAGCTCGCGAATGATCTCCTGCCGCGTGATCGGGACGCAGCCCACATTCTCCACCTCAAGCCCGCCGGCAATGTTGGCCAGGGCCGCCGCCTCCGCCCACGTCGCCCCGCCGGCGCGGGCCATGCACAGCATCGCCAGCACCATGTCACCGGCGCCGGTGGCATCGGCCACCTGGCGCGGGCGCGTCTGCAGCAGCCGGCCCTCGCCATCGGCCGTCGCCAGAAACGATCCCAGCTCATTCAAGGTGATGACCACCGCCTCCAGCCCCAGCGATTCCAACAGCTTCATCGCGCATGTCCGGTACTGCTCCGCTGAGCGGCAGGGCAGTCCCGTCGCACGTTCCGCCTCGGGACGATTCAGCTTCAGCGCTGTAGCGCCCGCGTACTTGCTGTAATCCGGGATGTTGGCCGGGTCGATGATCACCGGAATTTTCTTCTCCCGGGCCAGGGCGATCGCCCGCCGGCACACCGCCGCCGTCAGCACCCCTTTGTTGTAGTCTTCCAGGCAGAGCAGTTCCGCCCCCTCCAAACTTTTCTCTATGCGCTCGATGATCCGGCTTTCGCACTCCGCCCCCGCCGGGCCGCTCTCTTCTATATCCAGACGAATGATCTGCTGCGGTGTGCGATCCTGCGAGCTGCCCAGCAGCCTCACCTTCATCACCGTCGGCCGGCCGGCCAGCTCGATCAGCCCCTCGCTCGTTCCCGTGTGCTGCTCCACCCGCCGCCGCAGCTCGCGCCCGGCCTCATCCTTCCCCACCATCCCGATCGCCGACACCTTCGCCCCCAGCGCCACCAGCGTGGCCATCACAAATCCCGCCCCGCCCAGGCGATATTCCTCCTGCTGGAAGTGCAGCACCGGCACCGGCGCCTCGGGGCTGATGCGCTCAACGCTGCCGAATATGTAGCGGTCCAGCATCAAATCCCCCGCCAGCACGATCCGCGCCGCCGGCAGGCGTTCGATGATGTCGATCAGTTGGCTGGACATTCCCCCAGTATAAGCAAATCCGCCATCATTCTCATCTGCCGGCGCACGCCCCTTTGAGGCGATTCAGATGGAGCGGTCATACTTGGCTGCTTCAGTACGTTTGTCGCGGCGGATTGCCCGAAATAGGATTGAAATATGAAACAGGCTTTCGCCCTCGCCTCCCTTCTCCTCGTCCTCACCCTCTCCGCCCCGCCCGCCGGCGCCTGGGGACGGGACGGCCACGTGATCGTCGCCCGCATCGCCGAATTGAACCTCACCGAACCCGCCCGCGCCCGCATTGCCGAATTGCTTGACGTTGACGGTGCCCAAGCCCCGACCAGTATCGCCGACGATGCCATCGCCAATTGGGCCGACCTGGTGAAGAAACTCAACGCCACCGCCCCCTGGCACTACATCGACATCCCCATCCGCCTCGATCCCGACAAGCGCCTCTCCCCCCAGCAGCTCGCCGACCTGCTGGAAAAAGAAGATGCCATCGTCTACCGCATCGAAGATCTCCGCGCCCTGTTCGCCGACGCCCGCGCCAACGACAAAGAGCGCCTGCGGGCGCTCAAATATCTCGTCCATTTCGTCGCCGATGTGCACCAGCCCCTGCACTGCGCCAACTACAACGACGACCGCGGCGGCAACGACCGCAAGCTCAACTACTTCCGCCCTCTCAAGCCCTTCGAGGCCAACCTGCACTTCTTCTGGGATGACCTGATCCTGCAGCAGGCGCTGGGGATAGAGCACACCCCCGCGCAAGTCCTCGACTACGCGGCCAAGCTCAACGCCGCCATCACGGATGAGCAGCGCCACGACTGGCTGCAACGACGCACCGCCACCCAGTGGGCATTGGAATCCAATGCCCTCGCCGACGCCGAGGCCTACGACATTGTCCCCGCATCCAAAGACACGAAGCTCGACATCACCGAAGCCTACGTCAAGAGCAAAGTCCCGGTGATGAACACCCAACTGCAAAAAGCCGGCCTGCGCCTCGCCGACCTGCTCAACACCGCCCTGTCCCAAGACCCCGACGCCCGCCACAGAGCCCCCGCCATCGGCGTCCCCGCCAGCGCCCCGACCCGCTGACAGCCTGACGCCACCAGCAGCGTGCAATTCATTGCACCACCTCTCCACGACAACTCGCCCTCGCTTCGGCTACACTGTCTTGCAATGCGGCGGAAGCTCTTTCACCTCCTCGCGGCGGTTTCGGCGGTGTTCTTCGTCGCCGTGGTAGTCGTGGGCGTGCGCAGCTTTTGGGTGTGGGACCAATTTACCTATACGAGGTTGATCCACTGCGACGAGGACAATCGGTACGGTGATGGAATAGGCGTCCTGTGCAGTCGCGGAGGCATCGAGATCTTTGATTCCGGTTGGATTGCAACGCCGGCTGCGGAATTCGACGGTATGCCGGATGTGGTCATACCGCTCGGCCTCAGTCATGAGCGTTCGACCGAGAAGGGTTACTTAAATTATCCGACCACGCACGGCAATTTATTAGGACGCGCTGGCACATTGCTTGGGTTCGGATTCGGCCACTGGTTTTCGGAGTTTGGGATGTCTGATACTGCTCACAGCTATACGGACGGCATTGAGGTTATCTTTCCGGGGTGGTTCTTGGCAATCCTGCTCGCCGTTCTCCCGGCAATCTGGCTGCGCCGACGACTCATCCAACGAAAGCGGAATCAGATTGGCCTCTGCAAGACCTGTGGCTACGATCTCCGCGCCACACCCAATCGCTGCCCCGAATGCGGGACGCTCGTCCCCGCGCCCGCCCCACAATCTGCCGCGCCGCCTGCGTCCTCCTAATCCAGGACGAACAGTAGGAATCTCCGTGTCCGTGTTTATCCCTGCCTCCATTCCCCGCAACTTTCCCCCCTCCAGCGCGTCAGACAGAGTGGAAAATACCCCACCCCGCCCCCGGAATTGTTGTTGTGGGGCGGACCGGGCGGGCTACAATGAGATTGGATTAACTGGAGATACCATGAGCCGTCTGGATCGACACATCTCGGCCGTGCGCAACAAGCTCACGCTCGAGCATTTTCTGCACGGGCTGGCCTGGGCCAGCGCCATCTTCGCGGCAATGGTCTGGCTGGCGATCCTGGTGCAGAAGCTCTTCGCCGTCCATCCCCCGCGGCCGGATATCTTCATCTTCTCCGGCCTGGGCGCGGTCGTCCTGACCGCCCTGGTCTATTCCATCTGGCGCCGGCCCACTCCGCACCAGGCCGCCGTTGCCATCGACGAAAAACTCGCCCTGAAAGAAAAATTCAGCACCGCCCTCTACATCCGTCCCAGCAACGATCCCTTCGCCATGGCCGCCGTGCGCGATGCCGAGCAGACCGCCGACAACGTCAGCCTGCAAAAGCGCTTTCCGGTGACCTTCCCCACCGCCGGCTACAGCACGATGCTCATCGCCGCCCTGGCCATCCTCAGTTTCTTTTTCCTCCCCACCGCCGATCTCTTCGGCAAGCAGCAGCAGTCGATCCGCCAGCAGGCCGAGGCCGAGAAAGCCGCGGGAATTCGCAAGGTGATCGAACGGGCTCAGGTCAAGGTGGACGCCGTCCCCAAGACCGCCGCCAGCGAAGAAGCCATCAAGCTGGCCAAGACCGAGCTGGCCAACATGCTGGCCAAGCCCCCCAAGGATGCCGACGCCGCCCGACTCAGCGCCTTCAAGGCCATCCAGAACATGGACCAGGCCATCAAGCAGCAGATCAAGGACAGCGACCATTTCGCCGAATCCCAGAACGACGACAAAATGTTCCGCTCGATGTCCCCGCCCACTGACGAAAAAGGCCCCGTGGCCGATGCCCATCGCGACTTGATCAAAGGCGACTATGCCAAGGCGGTGGACCATCTCAGGCAGGCCGCCGACAACTTCAAGGACATGACCCCTGAAGAAAAGGAGAAGGCCGCCAAGCAGATGAAGGATCTCGCCAATCAGTTGAAGAAAGCCGCCGAAGACCCCAAGACCCAGGAGCAGATGGAGAAGCAGCTCCAGGCCATGGGCGCTGACAAGCAGCAGGCCAAGCAGATGGCCGACGACATCAAGAAAGCCGCCCAGGGCGACAAGCAGGCGCAGCAGAACCTGCAGAAGCAGGCGCAGCAAGTCGCCCAGCAGATGAACAACGGCAACGGGCCAACCCAGGCGCAACAGCAGCAAATCAACCAGATGATGAAGCAGATGCAGGGCGCTGCCGGCGCCCAGGCCCAGGCGCAGGCCATGCAGCAAGCCGCTCAGCAGATGGCCCAGGGCATGCAGCAGGCCGCACAACAAAAGGGCGGTAGTCAACCCGGCCCGGGGCAGCAACCAGGACAAGGGGACCAGGTTGCCCAGGGCATGCAGCAGATGCAGGAGAAGCTCGATCAGATGGACGCGATCAATAAGGACGCCGAGGCGATGGCCGAAGCCGGCGACGCCTCCAAGCAGGCCGCCGACGATGCCGCCGGCCAATGTGATGGCAACGGCGACAAGGATGGCAAGAACGGCAAGGGTGGCACCAGCCAGTGGAAAGAAGGCAATCCCGACAAGAAAGGCAACGGCATGGGCGGCCCCGGCATCGGCAACGGCGGCGTCGCCAGCAAGGAGCAGGCCCCCTTCACGGTGAAGACAGAAAAAGCTCCCACCCAGAACATCGACAACGGCAAGATTCTCGCTGCCCATTACGTCAAGGCCAAGAGCATCAAAGGCGAATCCCACGTTGAATTAGGCGAAGCCGCCGCCGCCGCAGAACAGGATGCCACCGATGAAGTAGACCAGGACCGCATCTCCCCCCAATCCCAAAAGGCCGTCCGCGACTATTTCAAGTCCATGCAGGATGATGCCAAGGAGGCGCCGGCAGGGGGGGCGAAGTGAAACAGGAGGACTGGCATGACGATAGAGATTGATGAACGCACGGCACAGGCGCTAGAAGCGCAGGCGAAGGCGCGCGGACTGCCGCTCGATGTTTACCTGTCGGTGCTCGCCGGCGGCAAAGACGCCGATCTCGAATGGCGGCAGCCCAGCCTTGAAGAACTCAACCGTGCGCTTGATGAGCTGTCGGCCGATGCCATCGATGCGCCATCACTACCCGCCGATTTTTCCCGCGCCGATATTTACCACGATCACGATTGAATGCGCTATCTTCTTGACACCGGCATTCTGCTTCGCATGGTTCATCGCTTCGATGCGCATCACCAGCAAACGCGAGATGCGGTGCGGCTTCTGCGTCAACGGGGGCATTCGCTGCTCACGACCATGCAGAACATCGCCGAGTTCTGGAACGTATGCACCCGCCCGGCAAGTGCGCGCGGAGGACTTGGCCTGACTATTACAATGGCCGCGCACCGCCTGCGCATCCTCGAACGCGCCTTTCCCGTTCTGGTTGAGACGGAAGATAGTTATTCAGCATGGAAGCGGCTGCTGGTAGCCAATTCTGTAAGCGGAGTGCAGGTGCATGATGCGCGGCTGGTAGCGATTATGCTCACCCGCGGTATCACGCATGTCTTGACCTTCAACGACGCTGATTTCAATAGGTATTCCGGCATCCAGGTAGTAACGCTAGACACTGCTTCGAAGCTTTCCTGAGCATTCGGACGTATTCTCTCTGTCATGCGAAATTTTCTTTCACTCTGGCTCTGTGTCGCCGCCCTTTCCTTACTCTCCGGCTGCGGAAGCAAACCGGCCGAGGTCATCCTCTACACCAGCGTCGACGAACCCTTCGCCACTCCCATCGTCCGCGAATTCGAAAAGCAAACCGGCATTCACGTCATCCTCAAAACCGACGTCGAGGCCCGCAAGACCGCCGGGCTTTCCGAGAAACTCCTGGCCGAGAAATCCAACCCCCAGGCCGACGTCTGGTGGAGCAACGAAATCTTCCACAGCATCAACCTCGCCGACCAGGGCGTGCTGGCCGCGTATGACTCTCCCAGCGCTGCCGACATCCCCGCCCAATTCAAAGACCCCCAGCATCGTTGGGCGGCCACGGCCGTGCGCGTGCGCGTCCTGGCCGTGGCGGAAAACCTGCCGGCCGGGGTCAGGATTGAATCCATCGAAGACCTGAAAAACTTCGCCCTTAAAGACAGGATCGCCATGGCCGCCCCCTCCGCCGGCACCACCGGCGGCCACGTCGCCGCCCTCTACACCATCTGGGGCGAGCAGAAGGCCGACGCCTATTTCCAATCGCTGCACGACAATGGCGTCCATCTGCTCGGAGGAAATTCCGTCGTCGCGGAAATGGTCGCCTCCGGCCAGATGCTCGCCGGCCTGACCGACAATGACGATGTCAGCGAAGCCAAAGAGCAGGGGGGCAATCTGTCCGCAATCATCCCCGACCAGCGCCCCGACCAAATCGGCACCCTCGCCATGCCCACCAGCGTCGCCCTGGTGGCCGGCGCAAAAAATCCCGCCAACGCCCGCAAGCTGATCGACTTCCTGCTCTCCCGCCAGACCGAAAAACGCCTCATCGACGCCCACTTCGTCCTCCTCTCCGTCCGTCCGGACATGAATGCGGCCGCCTCGCCAAAATTCATGCAGGTAGACTACCCCGCCGTCGCCCGAATGATGCCCCAGGCCATCCAACGATCCACCGCGATACTCGAAGGGCGATAAAACGCTGATGGTGTCCGGCGCTTGAAACACCACATGTACATGCGGTGCTATTGGAACCTGTAGGGTGGACGTACTCGCCTACTGTTCCGGTGGGGCGGACATTCTTGTCCGCCTTGGCCGGATGAGCGGCAGCCGTAGCCGAAGGCGTTAAAAACCTGCCGCCTCACCTGTCCGAATCAAGCCAAATCCCTAAGCTGATCTCCGAGACTTCCTGATGTCCCAATCATCCTTCCACCTTCCACCTTCGAAGATCGACCGCTGGTGGACCGCCCCCGCCTGGCTCATCGTCGCCCTCTGCTGCTGCCTCCCGCTGGCGTGGATGCTGCTCGCCATCCTGCTCCATCCCCACATGCTCCGCGAGCTGCGCCCGACCGCCTTTCGCATGGAATTGCTCGGCCGCACGCTGCTCTACAATGGCGCCGCCGCCATCATCGCCACCCTTCTCGCCCTCCCCGCCGCCGTCGTCATCGGCCGCGGCCGCGGCTGGCTGTCCCGCCTGATCGCCTTCATTCTCCCGGTCACGCTCCTCGTTCCCTCCATCGCCTACGCATACGGTTGGAAAATGTGCCTGTTGCTGTTGTACAAGCGCACCGGATGGGATTTTTTCCTGCCCATCCCCGCCAGCGCCGCCGACGTCGTCCGCTGCATCTGGTCGCTGGCCACCTGGCTGTGGGCCCTTCCCGCCGGCATCATCGGGCTCTCCCTGCGCCGCCTGGATGCCAACCTTCAGCAACAAGCCCTCCTCGACGGCGCTCTATGGCGGGTGACGGCCATGCAACTCATCGGCCCGGCCATCGCTTCGGTCGCCATCGTCGCCGTCCTCGCCAGCCAGGAATTCGCCGTCTACGAGCCCACCGGCATCAGCGTCGTCGCCACCGAAGTCCGCATGGTCTTCGAAACCGGCTCGATCAGCTCCGCCACCAACCTGATCACCGCGCCGATGGGCGGTGACATGGCCCCGCAGGACCAGCCCCAGCGCGCCGCCGCCGCCCTCGCCACCGCCATCCCGCTGCTCGCGGTGATCGCGCTCCTCGCCTTTATCGCCGCTCTTGGCGGACGAAAGTATTCCGCCGCCGAATCGGTCGATGTCGGCCGCTGGCCGGCAAATCTCGACGCCGGACCCTTCGCCATCTCTCTCACCCTCCTCGCCATCGCCATCACGATCATCGTCCCCACCGCCTCAATGGTCCTGGCGATACAGCGCCCCGACGCCTTCAATATCCCCCGCATCTGGGTCACCTTCAGCCCCCAGGCCATCGGCTCCATCGAAATCGCCGCCGCCGCCGGCGCCATCGCCCTCGCACTCGCCTTAAGCCTCGCCGGCAAATTTTCCCCCGCCATGCTCCTGGCCGCCTTGGCGGCGTTTCTCGCCGGCGGGCAATTGCTCGCCATCGCCATGATTCGCCTGTACAATCACCCCGGCCTGCAGAAGTGGATTTACAATGCCCCGCCCATCATCGTGATGGCGTATCTCGCCCGTTTCGGCTGGATCGCCCTGGTGGCGGGGCGCTCGACGCACACGCCGGCGTGGCGCGAGCTGCGCGAGTTGGCTGCCGTCGATGGCGCCACCATCGCCCAAACCAGCCTGCACGTGATCTGGCCAATCGCCTGGCCGCTCTGCGCGGCGGCGGGGGTGCTTGTCATGGCGCTATCTCTCACCGAAGTCCCCGCCACCGTGCTCCTCTCCCCGCAGCGCCCTCCCATGATCATTCCCGAGCTCATGCAATGGGTCCACATGATGCGCCACGACGACATGCTGGAAGGCTCACTGCTGCTCATGGCCATCGTCATGGTGCTCGGCTTAGCCGCGGTGACACTGGTCCAGGTAGCCCGCAGGCTCTATTCCCTGCGCCCGCGCGAAAGGACCTCATGATCCCCGCGCAACACATGCGATGCGCGCCGCCTCTGCGTAGCACGGGTTTCCAACCCGTGCCAGGGTGCGTGCTTGCTCAATGTCGTTTGCGCCCTCAAACCCATTCGGCACGGGTTGGAAACCCGTGCTACAAAGACAGCCATGTGCGCGTTTGGCGCTTGACGAATTCAGGCATGACACTCCTCTTCGCCCTCCTCCTCTTCACCTCCGGTTGCGGCAACGGCAAAACCCCCGACGCCATCTGGTGCGAGACCGGCGTCGGCCCCGGCCAGGTCGTCTATCCTCGCGGCATCACCTACGACCGCTTCGATGACACCTTCTTCATCGTCGACCGCATGGCCCGCGTCCAGCACCTCGACCACAACGGCAAGCCGCTCAACGACTGGCGCATGCCCAACTGGCAACAAGGCAAACCCGTCGGCCTCTCCATCGGCCCCGACGGCAACCTCTACGTCGCCGACACCCACTACAACCGCGTTGCCGTCTACTCCCCCGACGGCAAATTCCTCCGCGAATGGGGGAGCTATGGCCGCGGCAATGGCCAGTTCATCTACACCACCGATGTCGCCTTCGATAAAGACGGCAATGTCTACGTCAGCGAATACGGCGACAACGACCGCATCCAGGTCTTCAAGCCCGATGGCGCCTACCTGCGGCAATTCGGCAAGTTCGGCAACGACGATGGCCAGTTCATCCGTCCCCAGTCCATGCTCATCGACGGCGATCTGGTTTATATTACCGACGCCTGCAATCACCGCATCGTCGTCTTCAAGACCGATGGCACCTTCGTCCGCAACATGGGCTCGGCCGGCTCAGCCCTCGGCCAATTTCGCTTTCCCTACGGCCTGGACATGGACCGCGAAGGCCGCCTGATCGTCTGCGAATTCGGCAACAACCGCGTGCAGATGATCGACAAGAACACCGGCAAAGGTTTGAAAACCTGGGGCGCCGGCGGCCGCGAGCCCGGCCAATTCGCCTATCCCTGGGGCGTCGCGGTAGACAAACGCGACCGCGTGGTCGCCGTGGACGCCGGGAATAATCGTTTGCAGGTGTTTGAATTCTGATGGACTGTTTCAATAGCCCTCTTCGGTGGGGCAGACATTCTTGTCTGCCATGGGACAATGTACTCATTGGCCCATCCTCCGCCGATTTTTGAAACAGTCTCCTGATCGGCAGTAGACTGTGTGCAGTCGCAAGCTTGGCCGTTACGATGTGGCTCACTAGATTGCGCCTTACCAGAACTCCACTATGGAATTGTACTGCCGACTGCTGACTGCCGATTGCGGACTGAGCCCCCTCGCCACCCTCCCCATCCGCCTCGAGTATCTCTCCGCCTGGCAGGCCCTCGGCCTCTTCGCCCTCCTCGGTTCCGCCATCGTCCTGCTCGGCATCCGCTCCCTCAACGGCCTGGGCCCGGTTCGCAAATGGGTCGCCATCGCCCTGCGCCTGCTCGTCCTCGCCAGCTTCATCCTCATCATCGGCGGCATCCGCTGGCAGCGCATCAACAAGGACCTGGAAGTGATGGTCGTGCGCGACATCAGCGAATCCACCTCCAACGTCCGTGACTATCCCACCAACTACAAATCCCTCGACTCAGCCCTCAACGCCTATCTCCTGGAAGCCTCCAAAATCAACAAGCCCGACAAGGACCGCATCGGCGTCATCGGCTTCAACAACAGCGCCCTGATCGAGGCCATGCCCAACAACGTCCTGATGCTCGACACCAAGGCCATCCGCGACAACGGCGCCGGCACCAACGTCGCCTCCGCCCTGCAGCTTGCCCTGGCCACCATGAGCCGCGATGCCATGCACCGCCTGGTGCTCATCTGGGATGGCAACCAGACCACCGGCGATCTCGAAGCCGCCATCGCCGCCGCCAACTCCCAGCACGTCCCCATCGACGTCATGCCCCTCAACTACAGCGTGAAAAACGAGGTGATGCTCGACCGCTTCGTCGCCCCCACCTTCAAGCACGAAGATGACTCCTTTACCGTCGACGTCGTCCTCCGCTCCACCAACGCCACCGATGTCACCGGCAAGCTCACCGTCCTCCACCAGAACGAGCCGATGGACCTCGACCCCTCCACCCCCTCCGACCCCGGCATCCACGCCACCAGACAAGTCACCCTGCATCCCGGCCTCAACGTCGAGCACGTCAAGGTGCCGCCGCTCAAGCAGGCCGGCGTCCACCAGTTCCACGCCACCTTCGATGCCGACAACGTCAACGTCGTCGGCGTCTCCGGCGACAAATCCAGGCCCGGCGACACCCTCTCGGTCAACAACCAGGGCGACGCCTTCACCTTCGTCCGCGGAAAGGGTCAGGTACTTTATATTGATAACGTCGTCGGCACGGGGGGTGATGGCGGCCATCTCCTCCGCGATGCCCTCGCCAAGGAGGGGATCGAATGCGACCCCGTCCGCACCAAGGTCGAACAGTTCCCCAGCGACCTGGTGACCCTGCAAAACTACGATGCCATCATCCTCGCCAACGTCCCGCGCAGCGCCATCAGCGATGAGCAGCAGAAGATGCTCGCCAGCTACGTCCACGACATGGGCGGCGGCCTGGTGATGATCGGCGGCGAAGACAGCTTCGGCGCCGGCGGCTGGCAGGGCTCCAAGGTCGAGGAAATCCTCCCGGTCAACATGGATGTCCCCGCCCAGCGCCAGATCGCCAAGGGCGCCCTGGTCCTGGTCATGCACTCCTGCGAGATGCCCAACGGCAACTACTGGGGCGAGCAGTGCGCCATCAAGGCCGTCGATACCCTTTCCGAGCGCGATGAGATCGGCGTAATCAGCTATGGCTGGAACGCCGGCGGCGCCGGCTGGGATTTCAACCTCGCCGAAAAAGGCAGCGGGGAAAAGGTGCGGGCCGCCATCAAGAAAATGATGCTCGGCGACATGCCCAGCTTCGATGAATCCCTCGACCTCGCCCTCAACGGCAAGAACGGTGAATACTGCCTGGCCAAATCCGATGCCAAGCAGAAGCACGTCATCATCATCAGCGATGGCGATCCCGCCCCGCCCAATCCCAAGCTCGTCCAGCAGTTCCTCGCCGCCAAAGTCACCGTCTCCACCGTCAGCGTCTATCCCCACCAGGGCGACATCCAGGGCAAGCCCGCCACGATGGTAAAGATGGCCGAGGAGATGAAAGGCCGCTCCTACGGACCCATCAGCGACAACTTCAATCAACTCCCCCAGATCTTCATCAAGGAAGCCACCGTCGTCCGCCGCAGCCTCATCAACGAACCCAAGGAAGGCATCGGCGCCCGCCTGATTCCCTCCACCAGCGACATGGTCAAAGGCCTGCCCGAAATTCTCCCGGTCCTCCGCGGCCAGATCCTCACCAGCAAAAAGAACAACCCGCAGATCGAGATGCCCATCGTCTCCGGCAAGAACGGCGATCCCGTCCTCGCCCACTGGCAGTCCGGCCTCGGCAAGGCCGCCGCCTTCACCTCCGACGCCTCCAACAAGTGGGCCTCAGAATGGGTCGGCACCCCCATGTATGGCAAGTTCTGGGCCCAGGTCGTCCGCACCGTCTCGCGCCCGCCGATGTCCCAGGATTTCGACATCCAGATCACCCAAAGCGGCGACAAAGGCCACGTCCTGGTCGAGGCCGTCAACAAGGACAGCACCCGCCTCAATTTCCTCAACATCCGCGGCCAGATCGTCGGCCCCGACATGCAGCCCCATGATGTCAAGCTCGTCCAGACCGGCCCCGGCGTCTACCAGGCCGACTTCGATACCCCCACGCCCGGCAACTACGTCGTCGTCCTCAACTACCGTGGCCAGAAAAACGAAGGTGGCATCCTGCTCGGCGGCGTCGCCATGAACAGCTCCCCGGAGATGCGTGACCTGCAGAGCAACCCCGGCAAGCTCGAGGAAATCGCCCGCCGCACCCATGGCCGGCTGCTCGATCCCTACGATCCCCAGACCGCCGACCTCTTCGACCACAAAGGCCTCTGGCCAACCTCCTCGCCGCTGCCGGTCTGGGATATCCTCATCCCCATCCTCCTCGCCCTGATCATCCTGGATGTCGCCGTCCGCCGCATCGCCTGGGACTGGGCCTCGACAAAGCGCCTGATTGCCAGCGCCGAGCAGCGCATCCGCGACTTCACCACCGTACAGAAAGTAGAAACCCGCCAGTCCCTCGACGCCCTGAGATGGGTGAGAGAGGAAGTCGCCGAAACCAAGTACCAACCCACCCCCTCCCGCGAAGCCGGCGGCAAAGCCCCGCCCGCGCTCCCCCTTCCCAACCGCTCCGCCAAATTTGAAGCCACCGGCATAGAAGGCGACATCACCAAAGTAGTCGGCGGCGCCACCGACAAACGAAAGGCTATATGAGGCGAGTGCAATCTGCATGCAGCGAAA
>DAIOHQ010000083.1:0-17858 GCA_036744635.1 Tepidisphaeraceae bacterium
GCGTGGGGGGCGGATGGTGCGGCGGGTTGGGGTGATGGTGTTGGTGATGTGCGCTGCGTTGGCGGGGTGGCGATGGGGGCCGTATTACTGGCGGCAGGCGCAGGTGCTGTATTGGCAACGGCAATGTTTGCGGTATACGGCGCCGGGGGATTTGGTGGTGTTTGATCAGGTGCCTTGGGGGCAATCGCCGCTGTTGTCAAGAAGTTCGAGGTACAAAGCTGTCCCAGTTCGAGCGGGCGCAGGTGCGCTAACTGCGGCGGCTTACATGCCCGAGTGTGGCGAGCGCTTCTTGAACTGGAGACCACCAATCCTTTTTATGCATGGGATGCGAACCGCATCGGGGCAATCATATCTCGTCGTGGTGCAAGGGGATTTTTTGGCCGATTCCGCGCCCGTCTTTGTCCACGGATATGATGTGATGGCGATCCCTCGGCGGTTAGAGACATGGAATATGCATCCGGTTAGTAGGTGGAACATCTTAAGGGGTGATGTGGACGCTCCTCTTATGCGTCCAGCCCACCTTCGCGTATTTGCAGGGCAAGTTGATTCCGCCGATCCGTCTCATTTCACAATCCGGTACGAATATAATGAAAAGCCTGGTATGGTGGATGGATGGTTGAAGGGCGGGTCGAATGGGTCGGTTTACGTTGAATTGAAGATTCGGCCGCCTGATCCGGCGCGGCCGTAAGCGCGTGCCAGGGGTTCTGGCACGGGCTGGAAACCGGTGCTACGGGGAAGATGCGGGCGGCGGCGGTGGTACTTTGAAGAGCGCTGCGCTTCTGGCGCATGGGCAGGTTGCCCATGCCACTTTCCTTGTTGCTCAATGAGTGTGGGCGATCAGGCGCTGGCCCCTCACCCCAGCCCTCTCCCCCGAGTACGGGGGCGAGGGGGCAAAGGGGCGGAGGCGTGCACAGTCATTTAGCGCGCTTCGAGGGTTTCGGCGACATCGACTATGGCGTGGGCGTAGGTGGGGCGTTGGCGGTCTAGGTTGGGGAGGCCGTGGAGGAGGGCGGGGACTTCGCCCATGGCGGTGACGATCATGCCGTGGCCGACGTGCCATTGCTTGCGGCCGTCGTGGCCGCACATGTTGACGGCGGCGAAGGCGTGGCGGTTTTTGATGCAGGCGGCGATGCGGTTGCCGGGGAAGAAGACCTGTTCGAGGAGCTTTTGATAGCCGCGGCGGCCTTCCTCGGTGTAGAGGTCTTCGGTGGTGAAGCGGTGTTCGCGGCGGCCGCCGGCGCCGGCGGGGCCGAGGACGAGCTCGACATTTTCGCGGGCGAAGATTTCGTGGACATCGGTGATGCCGCCATCAAAGCAGATGATGATGGCGCACTTTACGCCTTTGACGTGGAAGTATTCGAAGTGGGGAACTTTGGGTTGGCCGGGATCGGCGGGGTCGAGCGGGGGGGCGTTGACGTAGTCGGGGGGGATGAGCTCGACGCCGGGGCAGAGGGGTTTTTCGGCGAGGGTGGCACGGTTTTTGCGCTGGGCGATGAATTGGCCATCCGGCCAGACGACGTAGTGGGAGAGGTAGCGGATGGCGGGCTGGGGGCCTTGTTCAACGAAGCCGGCGGTGATGACGACGTTGGTTTCTTTGGCGATTTCCGCGAGGCGGCGGAAGATGGGGCCTTGGCCGGCGATTTCGGCGAGGGCGAGGACATCTTCGTAGGGGCCGTAGCCGGTGGCGCTCATTTCCGGGGTGAGGAGGATATCGACGCCGTCGGCGGAGGCCTGGCGGGCGAAGGAGGCGATCTGGTCGAGGTTGCCGTCGACGTCGGCGGGCTTGGAGCAGGTGGAGAGGATGCCGACGTGGATGGGTTTGGCGGGTTTCATTGGTGTTTCTGATCGAGCATCGGCTGTAATGTTTCTTTCGTGCCTTTAGATGATTGCGCTGGCAGCAGCAGGACCACGGGCGAGACGCCCGTGCTACGAAGGAGCGCTATCGCTTCTGGTGCATGGGCTGGTAGCCCATGCCACGGCAGGAGCCACAGAGAGGGCCCCTGGCGCATCTCTGTAAAGTTTATCGTTCATCCCTTACACTGCCAAGACGATGACCACCCTTGAAGAATTGCCGGTTCGGCAGGCGATCGGGCAGCGATCGGCGATGAGTTTTCGCAGCATCGCGCTGGGATTTTTGTTTGGCCTGTTCATCTGCATCATCACGCCGTTCAATGACTACGCGTGGGCCAACACCGCCTTTGTGGGCAACAATCTGCCGCTGGGGCTGATCATGCTCACGTTTCTGTTCGCCTTGCTGGTGAACGGGCCGTTGAGCAAGTTCGCGCCGCGCTTCGCGTTCACCACCGGGGAGATGATGGTGACGTTTTCGATCGCGCTGGTGATGTGCGCGCTGCCTTCGAGCGGGTTGATGCGCTATCTGCCGCCGAGCATCATCTCGCCGCTGTATCTGTCGCGGGACAATCCGGGGTATCGCGAGACGGTGCTGAAGCTGTTTCATCCCACCGACGGGTCTCGGCCGCTGCCGTACTGGCTGTTTCCGGCGTTCAAGAGCAATGACGTGCAGCAGTGGATGAACGATCCGATCACGGTGGGGTACATCGAGCGCTGGACGGAGGATCGGCCGATTACCGAGGCGTATCGGGCGTGGATTCGGCCCGCCTTCACGTGGTGCATCTTTATCTTCGCGTTCTATGGGGCGGTGCTGTCGATGGTCTCAATGCTGCGCAAGCAGTGGAATGAGAATGAGCGGCTGCCGTTTCCGCTGGCGCAGATCGAGATGGCATTGATTCAGCAGCCGCCGCCGCGGCGCTGGTTCAACGGGATCTTGTCGAGCAAGAGCTTCTGGGTGGCGTTCGCGTTTGTCTTTTTCATCCGGACGTGGAACGGGCTGGCGCTGTACGTGCCCAAGCATTTTGAAGCGATTCCGGTGAAGTATGACTTCACCAATCTGCTGGCGGATGCGCCGTTCGCGTATGTTGATGCGCAGTTCAAGGCGTCGAGCATCTACTTCATCGTAATCGGCGTGACGTTCTTCCTGACCTCGCCGGTGGCCTTCAGCCTGTGGGTGTTTTATGTCATGGAGCAGATTTACCGGATGGTGACGGGGGCCACCACCGGCGAGCCAATCGGCGTTTCCTGGGACCAGCACGCGGGGGCGGTGGTGGCCTTTGCCCTGTCGGTGATCTGGATCGGGCGGCATCACTGGAAGCTCATCATCGCCCAGGCGTTTCGCGGGGCGCGGGAGGAAGAGGACCCGGGAAGTTATCTGTCGCATCGCACCGCGTTCTGGGCATTTGTGGCTTCGATGGGGGTGATGATGGGGTGGCTGTGGCAGGCCGGCTGCACGCCGATGGGGGCCATCGTGCTGGTGCTGCTGCTGATGATGCTGGTGCTGGTGATCACGCGGATCATTGCCGAGACCGGGCTGGTGTATGGGCAGTTGATCGTGCTGATGTTCCGGCCGTGGCAGTTGCTCACCAGCTATGGGGTGAAATGGCCGGTGACGTCGCAGACGTTCTACATGAGCGGCATCGTTCACTCGAACTTTTTCGATTTCCGCGAGCCGATCAGCGTGTATGCATCGCACAGCCTGAAGCTGGCGGACCAGAGTCTGGTGGATATCGAGGAGACGCCGCGGCGGGCGCGGTCGAGCATGCGCAAATTTATCATGCTGCTGGCGCTGGCGCTGGTGGTGGCGTATTTCGTGAGCTTTTTCAGCACGCTGGTGATGGAATATCATTACAGCTCCAGCGCGGACATCGCCCAGAAGACGCCGGTGAACGACTGGGGTTGCGGCGGGCCGCCGCAGTGGTATCTGCTGGTGCCGCTGCGGCAGTACAACTCGCAGAACATTCCGCTGGGTTCGTCGACGCCGATCCTGCACATGAGCGAGGGATTTCTGATCACGCTGTTCCTGAGCTTCATGCGCCTGCGGTTTTCGTGGTGGCCGTTTCATCCGGTGGGATACCTGATGGTGGTGACGACGCCGGCCACGCTGATGTGGTTCAGCATCATGATCGGCTGGCTGTGCAAGGTGCTGATCGTGCGCTTTGGCGGGGGCACGATGTATCAGAATGCCAAGCCGTTCTTCATCGGCATGATCGTGGGGGACACGATGGCGGCGGCGATGTGGCTGATGGTGAATATCGCGCTGCTATATCTGAACGTGCCCTATAAGGCGATCAATTTCATGCCGGGGTAGACGCTTCCCAGCGCACCATGACGGCGGTGGCGTCGTCGGAGAGTTTATCGGTGGCGGCGTGGGCGATGACGGCGTCGAAGAGAGCGGCGACGCGGTCGGGGGCGGGAAGGCTGATGGCGCGTCTCACGCCTTCCATCTCAAAGGCCGGGGTGTTGCCGGCGCCGGGCTGTTCGATGATGCCGTCGCTGACGATCAGGGCGGCGCCGCCGGCGGGGAGGGGGACGGTGGTGGCCTGGTAGATAGAGTCGGCATCCACGCCGATGGGCAGGCCTTCGCCGCCGGCGAGGGGTTCAAAGGTTCCATCTTCGCGCAGCATGATGCCGTAGCCGTGGCCGGCATCGACGTAGCTGAGGGTGCCGGCGGCGGCGTCGAACACGCCGACCCAGAGGGTGATGAACTTATTTTCCGGCCGGCGCGGATTGACGAAGCGGTTGAGGTTCGTGACGGCGCGGTCGGGGCGGCCGTGTTCGAGAAGGGCGGCGTGGAGGAATCCCTGGGAGGCGGTCATGAGCACGGAGGCGGGAATCCCTTTGCCGGAGACATCGCCGAGGGCGACGGCGATCTTGTTTTCGCCGAGGGGGATGACGTCGAAGAAATCGCCGCCGACGTATTGGCCGGGACGGGATTCGCCGAGGTAGGAGAAGACGCCGATGCGGGCCTCGCGGCGGGGGAGGATCCAGCGCTGGGCGGCGGCCGCGGCGGACAGTTCGGCCTCGATCAGTGCCTGACGGCGTTCGATGTCGATGCGCTTGAGATTGGCAAGGGCCAGGCTGGCCATGCGGCCGAGTGCCAGGCAGAAGGCGGCGGCGTTGGGGCGCAGGCCTTGCTGCAGGCGCGGGTCGGCGGCGGCCCCGGCCGCGCCGCGGGCGTCGAGGTAAAGATAGGCCGCCGGTGAGTTGCCGAGCATCAGGGGGACGCAGATCGCGACGTTGATGTTCATCTGGATGATGCTCTGGGCGGTGTTCCCGCCAGCGCTGCCGGAGAGCTCGGCGACGTCGCCGTTGGCGGCGGCAGCGATGAGGGAGCGGCTGAAGGTTGGCCGGCCGGCGAAGTCGGGGCGGTTGGATCGCGAGGCGATCACTTCGATATGCCCGGCCGCGTCAGTCGGGCGCAGCAACGCAGCGTTGGGCAGGCCGGTGCCGCGGCACGCTTCTTCGAGGACCAGCACGGCCAGCGCCTTCTCGTCGGCGGCGGCGTGAATGCCGGCGGCGGTTTCCAGCAGAAGTGTCAGGAGGTCTTCAGCGAGAGGCTGGGCGCGGTCGGCGCTGACGGCGCGGACGAGCGTCTGCATTTCGGCGAGATCGTCGGTGGTCTCCAGAGAGGTGCGGTGCTCGCGCTGGCCGGGGACGGAAGTTCGGTGCGTGGCGGGCCGCGTGGTGGTGAAGCTGAAAGTCCAGGGAGTAATGCGGATGAGATCGGATTCACTGAGCGGCACATCGCGGCCGGCCGGCAGCCGCCAGCCGTTGATGTAGGTCCCCCACCGGCTCTTCATATCGGCGATGCGCCAACGGCCGGCCTCGCGGGTGAAACGGGCGTGCAGCCGCGATACCTTCTCGGCTTCGATGGGAAGGCGGATGTCGCAGTTTTCGTGGCGGCCGAGGACGATGCCGGTGGTTGCGGCGGGAGAGATCGCGGCGGCGGTTGATCGGGCGGCAGCGCCGCGTTCGTCAACCTGCTTTTCAGATAATTCGATAGCCGCCAGAGGAGGGCCGGAGAGAGGTACGAGCCATGCCGTTGCTGTCGATTCTTTGACCGCCATAACCGCACGATACCGTGTCATTACGCCCGATGGCAATTGCGTAGTGGTAACGTTTGAACGTGTGGCAGGTGTTTGTGGCACGGGCGAGGCGCCCATGCCACAATAGTTCAAACTTTATCACTACCGGCAACTGTACCGGCGCTGTTCAAAGGAAGTGCGAGATAGCGCCTTTCGCAGCACGGGTTTTCAACCCGTGCCGAAGTGCGTTGATGGTTCAAGCCTGTCGCGATTCGTGAGGTGTCAGGCACGGGTTGGAAACCCGTGCTACGGTTACGCGGCGTCCAGGAGCAGGCCGGTCTTGCCGCCCCAGCGCAGGGTGCGGTAGGACTCTACGGTGACGTGGCCGCTTTCGAGCATGGGACGGAGGATTTCAGCCGAGATGTCGGACTGATCGACCAGCAGGCGGAGCTGGGGGGTGACCGAAGCGTCGAGGGCGAACTGGGGGAGGGCCATGGCGATGAGGGCGCGGTTTTCGGTGAGCCAACGATATCCCTGGCCGATGGCGCGGAGGTCGCTGAGGCCCTCGCGGGCGACGGCGAGGAGAACCATGCGGCGGTCGCGGTCGATGGCCAGACGGGCATCGGGACACATGGGGGGCGACATGGCCGGGGGGCACTGGATGATGGCGCCGGCCGCGTGATTCAGGATGGCATCGAGAATCGAGGCGCTGTCGGCGAGCTGGTTGGGGAGATCCAGAACGTCGTCGATGCGTTGGGCGCGCGGCTGGATGGTCATGTTCGGAGTGGGGATGGAGGCTTGCGGCTTGGGCATCGGGACCTCTTGATCTGGTTTGGCATTGTCGCGCATCGGTGTCGGGCGGGGCGCGGGCGCGGGAATCGGCGGCAGTTGTTGAGCGGCCGACGGCGCCTGGTTTTCTGACGAACCCGCCATTATCTCCTCCTCCTGCGCTTCCAGCGGATGGGCATCTTCGGCATCGGCGGGGGATGAGGCAGCAGAAGCATCGGTGTGGGCGGAGAGGGGGGGATTCGAACGTTTGGCCTTTTCGAGAAATTCGCCGATCACCTTCCACTGCGGGGAGAGGGAGGATTGGGCCTTGTCGGTGGCCGGGCGACAGCACAGGACCAGGTGCTCGGCCACGTCCGGCGCGGGCTGCACCGGTGACTCGGACTCAAGCGGCCATTCCAGGAACTGGCGGCAGACGCTTTCGAGCTTTCGATAGACGCCGGCGGCGTGGGTGTCATCGTTGGCGTCGAGCAGCGCCAGCGACAGCCTTGGCCGCTCAATGGCGCTGCCATCGGTGGAGACGATGCTCTCGGCGACGCCTTTGAGCGTGCGATAACAGGAGACGACGCCATCGTGGTCGCAGGTGGAAAGGAGCACCCAGTGCGACACGCGGCGGAGCAGTTCGCGGGCCTCGGGCACGCGCGGGTTGGGGGCGAGCAGGAGCCAGGCATCGACGTCGTAGTTCATTTCCTGAATCGCATCCGCGATGCTGCGGGCGTCGGCGGATTCGAGCGGCTGCGACGGCTCGGCGGGCTCGCCGTGCTCGAAGCACATCAGACGAAGCTCGGAGGCATCGACCTCGATCAGGCCGATGCGCTGGCCGGCATCGGCGAGGTGGCGGGCATATTGCTTGACGCGGTCGAACTGCTTGCCGTTGAGATGGGCGCCGAGGATGGCGGTCACGGGCGGAATGGGGACTTCGGGCGGGGTCGCCTGGAGTTGTTCGGCGGCTTGCGGTGCATTGAAGCGTTTGGCGAATTCCTCGGGAGTCAGATCGATGCTGACCGCGGGTCGGGGGACGCCGCCCGGCGGGGTGCGCCGGGGGCGCTGCTGGCCGCCGGTCTGGCGCTGCCGCACGCTGGAGAGGAACAGATGGCTGATCTCACTGAGCCGCCGCGATGGTTTTGGATCAGGCATATTCATGGGAGCTCACAGGGGTCTTGTACGGGCGCCGGGGACGTGCTGAGAGAAACGTCCCCGACGCCGCGTTTGGATCATTGCGGCGTGGCTCGTCATTCCACGTCAACGACGTTGTTCAATTCGCCAAACTGATTGGTCTCGACGTAGGTGTTGTGCGGATCGCTCAGCCACTTGCCGTCGACGATGAAGCGATAGCGGTAGCGCCCCTGCCGCAGCGGCAGCTTGGCGGTCCAGTCACCAGGCTTGCTGCCCGCCACCATCGGCGTGGACATCGGCGACCAGTTGTTGAAGTCACCGGCGATCAGCACTTGCTTTGCATCGTTGAAGTGCGTGGCGAACAGCGTCTGGCCATTCTCCTGCTTCACACCATAAAACTCCTCGAGCTTCTGTTCGAGGGTTTTGGGCGCGGCGGCCGGGGTTTGCTGCGGCGGGAGTTCCTCGTCGAAGCGCAACCGCGGCTGAGCAGCGGTGGCGGACGACAACTCCGCGACCAGGGGATCTGCGCTGTGGATGGCCAACCGCCCGGCCAGCATCGGCTCCGCCGACGCCACCGCGGTCTGCTGCTGCGGCTCCGCCGGAGCAGAAACGGTCGTCGGCACGCTGCCGCGCCCGAACTGGTAGTTGGCGAGTTGCGAAAGCTGCTTGGCCCGTTTGACCAGCTCCGCCGGCCGGGACAAGCGCTCGACGGGGGCCGGCTCGATATCCATCGGCCGATGCCCCATCAGCTCGCGCGCCAGATTGACAAAATCCTTGTACCCCCTGCTGCCCGGATCGTACTCGGTAATCGGCTGGCCGAAGCTGGCGGCCTCCTTCAACTTGGTGTTGAAGTTCACCGTGCTTTCCATCAGGTATTCGCGGAACTTGCTCCGCAGTTCCGAAAGCACCTCGCGGGCCAGTTTGGTGCGCGTGTCATACAGCGTGGGCAGGACGCGGATGACGATTTCCTTGTCGCAGCGCTCGCGCAGGACTTCCAGGGTCTCCATCATCTTGGTGAGCCCGTGCAGGCTGAAGAAGCCGGTCTCCACCGGCACCACCACTTCATCGCAGGCCCGCAGGGCGTTGAAGGTCAGCAGGCCGACGCTCGGTGGGCAGTCGATGATGCACCACTTGTAGGTTTCCTGAACGCTGTGGAGTGCGCGGGTCAGCCGGTCATCGCGGCCGATCCGGCCGGCGAAGACCTGCTCGAAGGCGCTGAGGCGGATGTTGGAGGGGGCCAGGTCGAAGTCGCTGGCGATCTGCCAGACCGCCTCCGACAGCTTGGCGACGCGGCCGTCGCTCTCCTCGATCAGGGCATCGTAGATTGTGCGCTCGATTTGCTCTTCGGGAACCGCCAGGCCCACCCCGCAGTGGCCTTGCGGATCCATATCAACTAGCAGCGTCTTTTGCCCGAGTCGGGCGAGGCAGGCGGCCAGGTTGATGCTGGTGGTCGTCTTTCCGCAACCGCCCTTCTGATTGATGATCGCGAGCGTTCGCATGTTCAAACCTTCCTTGGCTTGAGGGCGGCCGGTCCGTCGGCCACCAGGAAATTTCCAAAAGCGACGGATTTGCCGCTTTCTGTTCATCCCATCGGAGAGACTGGGCAGAAAACTTTAGGATTATCGGACAAAGGGATGGATGACAGAGCTGGCCGGTACAAGTGGAAGATCACCGGCAATGCCGACCGGCCGCGGGGAGATAGGGTATCTGGGGCACTTCAAGCACCAGCGTTTTCTTGTCGTTACTTTTTGTGTTGCGTTATCTCAGGGGGGTTGGGATGATGCCGCGGGTAGAAGGAATTATAGGACCTGCGCAGGTCCTCATATCTATTCTCGGTGGGCGCTTGCGGAAGGAGACACTTCGGGCGCCTGGTTCAGATGTCTCCAAGGAGAGAAGCATGAAGACGGTAAAGTACGCGATCGCGCTTGCCGCCCTCAGCGTTACGTCGGGGGCCTTCGCGGCCACGGCGGACCTGGTGGGGACAATCCGCGATTTCGCGCCGGGCGATCCGGTGGATTTCGAGCAGTTCGATTTTTCCAATCCGCTTACGGTTCCGGTCCAGTACCTGCTGAACAACAACACGCAGGCTGAAACCGGCATCGTGGGCGCAACCCTGGGAGCCGACCAGAAGCCGACCTATGTGGGCGGCACGAATGCGGCACAATTCAAGACGACGACGGCGGCCGGTTTTGCCCGCTATTACAGCGACACGCATCCCGCCAACGCCACCAAGCAGATCACGCTGACGCTGGACAATTCCGGCAACGCCAACCCGGCGATCTTCAGCTACAACAACAGCGCGTTCTTCCCGATCGACAATCAGTTGCTCGGCAATGACGGCGTCGACGAAAACAACGTCTCGCACAACTATCATTTCACCACCGAATTCCACACGCAATTCACGTATCAGGGCGGCGAGAACTTCTCGTTTACCGGCGATGACGACCTGTGGCTGTTCATCGACAACAAGCTGGCGCTGGACCTGGGCGGCGTACACCAGGCGATCAGCGGCAGCGTGAATCTGGATGACCTCAGCCTGACCAAAGGGACGCAGTACGCGTTCGATCTGTTTTACAATGAACGCAATACCTTCGCGTCGGACCTGAAGCTGGACACGTCGATCGTGTTCGACAACGGTGAGCCGCCTCCCCCGCCGCCGCCGCCACCACCTCCTCCTCCCCCGCCCCCGCCACCTCCGGGTGGCCACGCGGTGCCATTGCCGGCGGCGCTGTGGATGGGCCTGGGCACGTTGGCCGGACTGGGCGGCATCAAGCGCCTGCGCCGGCATACTGCTTGAGGCGATAGATTCGGTGGAAATTTCCAGGCCGCACGAGGAAACTCGTGCAGCTTTTTTTTGGAGCTGGCTGGCCACCGTTCGTCCGAAAACGTGCTTGAATCGAGGGTATGCACCTGGAAAAGCTTCCGGAGCGCATGGCCCTATAGCAACGCGGCCGGATTCAGACTGAAGTGTTTGGCCAGCACACGAATGTGGGCCTTGCTCAGCTCGCGCTGGCCGCTCAGGATGCGGTGGCCGAGGCTGCGGTCTCCCAACAGCCGGCCCAAGTCGGATTCGGTCATGCCGTGCTCCTCGACCAGCGAATGCACCAGTTGCAGGGGCGTCAGCTTCGTACCATCAATCGCGTGATGCTCGGCTTCATACTTCTCCACGAAGGTGGCAATGGCGTCGAAATAATCTTCCTGATCGGCATTCATCGCAAAACCAGCCATCGCATCCAGCACCGTCAGTGCGTTTCGGTAGTCCACCTCATCGTGCAGCGGCCGGGGCATGAACAATCCAACCAATTCCCCATAGGTGGCCGGGATCTCGCCGTGGGTCAATTTCTTGGAAATCCTGGCCTTCATAGCTGCTCCTTCCAGGCGTTGCGATCATATTCCTTGTGCGTCAGGATCATCAACGTGTAGACAATCTGCATATTGAAATGCACTGCCGCGATCAGACGGTACCGATTGTGCGTAACATTGAATACCACCACCGAGCGGCGACTGGCAACCGTTACCATGTCAGCACTGGGGAAGGTGCTTCTCAGGTCTGTAAAATTCCGCCACTGCGCAGCCCTGGTTTGGCCAATCCATGTCCGCAACGACGCCTCCGCATCACCATGGCGTTCCCAAAAACTGCGCAACATGCTTGCTTTGATAACGCGCATGCTCAAGGAGATTATCGCCGGGAGATGACAATTTGTCAACGGCCTTAGCCTGCCAGCCGGCGGGTCATGCCGCGCGAACGGCGGCGTCGGGGGGGGCGAGGCGCAGGCCTACGCGCTCGGTGGGACGGAATTCTTCGACGCATTCCTGGAGAGCCAGGAGCACATGCTGGCGGGAACCGGTGGCGGCGTCGGCGAGGGTGTCGAGCATGCGATTTACCTGCTGGGCGTCGGCGCGGGGAAGTTTCCAGACGTGGATGCGCGGGTGGATGGTCGGGCGGATCTGCTCGTTGTCGCAAGAGAGTTCTTCGTAGAGCTTTTCGCCGGGGCGGACACCGGTGAACTGGATGGCGATGTCGTCATTTGCGCGCAGGCCGCTACGGCGGATCAACTCTTTGGCGAGGTCGAGGATGCGAATGGGCTGGCCCATATCGAGCACGAAGATCTCACCCCCCTGCCCGATGGCCCCGGCCTGCATGACGAGCTGGCTGGCCTCGGGAATGGTCATGAAATAGCGGCGCATATCCGGGTGGGTGACGGTGACCGGCCCGCCGGCGGCGATCTGCTTGAGGAAGATCGGCACGACGCTGCCGCTGCTGCCCAGGACGTTGCCGAAGCGCACCGCCAGAAACCGAGTGCGGCCAGTCCCGTTGAGCGACTGCACATACAGCTCCGCGCAGCGCTTGGCCGCGCCCATCACGCTGGTGGGGTTCACCGCCTTGTCGGTGCTGACCAGGACGAACGATTGCGATCGTACTTCGGCCGCGGCATCGGCGACGACTTTCGTACCGAAGACGTTGTTCTTGATCGCCTCGCCGGGATTCAGCTCCATCATCGGCACGTGCTTGTGAGCGGCGCAGTGAAAGATGACCTGAGGCTGATGCGCCTCGAAGAGCTCGCGTATGCGAAGCTGGTCGCAGATATCCGCGATGCAGGGCACGATCGGCGCCCCCAGCCAGCGATGGCGCAGCTCGCGGTCGATCTCGAAGAGGGCGTTTTCCGCGCGTTCGATCAGGATGAGGCGCTCCGGGCAGAAGCGCATGATCTGCCGGCAGATTTCCGAGCCGATGGAGCCGCCGGCGCCGGTGACGAGCACCCGCTTGCCGGCGAGAAAACGCTGCAATTCCGGCGTATCCAGGTTGACGGTCGCCCGGCCGAGCAGCTTGTCCAGATCGAGGGCGCTGGCCGCGGGCGCAGGGGAATTGGTCCCCGGGCGAGGCCGAGGCACAAGGCGGCGTAGTTTGTCCATCAAGGCGCAGAACATGATTCGCCAGTTGGTGTTATCGGGTGAAACGAGCGAAGAGTGTGAGCAAATGATGAACGCGACAGATCGGCGGAATTATCCTGCGGAGCGGCGTGAGCGTGGGTATAATTCTGCGATGGACAGAAAAAGCCCATTTCCCGGTATGGACCCGTGGCTGGAGCAGTATTGGGGGGATGTAATTGCCTCGCTCGTCACTTACATTCGAGATTCGCTGCAGGACCGTTTGCCACAGGGAATCCGGGCGCGGATGCAGGAGCGAATCGTTCTGGAGTATCCGCAGTGGAATGCCACACGGCCAATCTATCCAGATGTGGCAGTGGTTGAGGAAGAGGCCGAACCGACAGGTGCGGCGCGACAGATCGAGCAATCGACACTGGTCATGGATGAGCCGGAGATCATCGAGCTCGCTCCGGAGCCGCGCATCGAAACATTCGTGGAGATCGTCGATCAGAAGAACGACGACCAACTGATCACGGTGATCGAAGTTTTGAGCCCGGCTAACAAGCAATCCGGCCTCAGCAGCCAAAAGTACCTGCAAAAGCAATGGGAGCTGATGCAGAGCGGCATCAGCCTGGTAGAAATTGATCTGCTTCGCGCCGGGACGCGGGTGACGTTGGCGCGGGCGTGGCGCGTGCCTACCGAGCAGCGCCGCAAGCCGTATCAAGTGTCTGTTTGGTGGGGCTCGAGGCCGAAACGCGTCGAGGTGTACGCGGTGATGTTGAATGAGCGATTACCGGTGGTGTCAATTCCACTTCGAGAGCAGGATCATGGTGTCGGGCTGGATGTACAGGCAGTCGTCGAGGAAGCATATGTCAAGGGGCGCTATCGTGAGGTGATCGATTACAGCAAAGCCCCGGAGCCTGAGCTCTCTCCCGAAGGCGCGGCCTGGGTGGATGTGCGATTAAGAGAGAGCGGCCTGCGATAGTTGGCTTGGCGAGTCGCGATCACACCTTGTGCTTCAGCCGCAGGGAGTTTTCCACGGCGGGCCTTCCCATCGGGTAATACTGAAAGCCGGTCTCGCGCATCACGTCGCGGTGCAGGCAATTGCGGCCGTCGAAAATGATCGGCTGGTTCATCGTGGCCGCGATCTTGCGGAACGGCAGCGTGCTGTATTGCGGCCAATCGGTCAGCAGCGCCACGGCGTCGGCGCCGACCGCGCAGCTCACCGGGTCGTGCATCCATTCCACTTCATCCTTGAAGACCGCTTTCATGTTCTCCATCGCCTTGGGATCGGTGGCGCGCACCTGGGCGCCCTGGTCGAGCAAGTAGCGGATGACGTCGATGGCGGCGGACTCGCGGATGTCGTCGGTGTCGGCCTTGAACGCCAGGCCCCAGATGGCGATCTTGGCGCCTTGAATGGGCCGGCCAAGCTTGCTGGCGATCTTCTCGGCGAAGCGCAGCTTCTGGTTCTTGTTGGTGGTCTGAATCGCATGGACAAAAAGGCTCTCGTGCCCGGCGGTCTTGGAAATATGCTCCAGCGCCGCCACGTCCTTGGGAAAGCACGATCCGCCATAGCCGCAGCCGGCCCGCAGAAACGCCGGCCCGATCCGGGCATCCGATCCGATCCCCTTGCGGATGTCTTCGATGTCCGCGCCGTAGTGCTCGCAAAGAATTGTCATCTCGTTCATGAACGAGATGCGGCTGGCCAGCATGGTGTTGGCGGCATACTTGGTGAGTTCGGCCGACTCCCAATTCATCGTCATGAAATTCTCTTCGCGCTTGACGATCGGGTCATAGAGCCGGCGCATGATGCGGAATGCCTCGGGGCTTTCGCCGCCGATGACGATGCGGTCGGGTTCGAGGAAATCCGCCACCGCCGAGCCTTCGCGCAGGAATTCGGGATTGCTCACCACCTGCACGTGGGCCTTGGTCTGCTGCTTGAGGAAGTTGTACAACCGGCGATTGGTGCCGGCCGGGACCGTTGACTTGACGATGATGGTGACGAGATATTCGTTGTTCATCTCGGCCAGGGCATCGCACACTTCCTTGCCGGCCGATTCCAGGTAGCTCATGTCCACCGTGCCATCCGCCTTGGGCGGCGTGCCGACGGCGAGGTAAACCACTTCCGCATCCTTCAGGGCGCTTTTGACGTTCTCGGTGAATTGAAGCTGGCCGGAAGCGTAGTGCTCCTGCATGAGTTCCTGCAGGCCGGGTTCAAAGATGGGGCAGTGGCCATCCTGCAGGGTCTTGAGCTTCTTCTGGTCCTTCTCGACCCCGCGCACCAGGTGCCCGATGCTCGCCAGGCAGGTGGCGGTGACCAGGCCGACATAACCACATCCGATAACAGTGACATCCATAGCCGTACCTTTGCGTTGAGGGTCTTGCCGGCCGCGCGCCGGAATCATGCCTCTTGGCTTATATCGGACAAACCTACAGGGAGCTTGTTAGCCCGAGAAGCGAATTTCGGTGGATTATAGGGCGGGCTCGGCGGCTTTAAAGCTGTGTTTTTTGACGAATCGCTGGATTTTTGAGGATATTTGCCGTGAAATTGTGCCGCCGAGATCGGTTAGAACCGGCATAATTCGGATGCATCACAGAAGCGAGGTGGGATCGACATCCACGGCAATACGGTCCGGCTTATTGAGCGAACCTTCTTCGCGCAGGGAAGCAAGAATGCGCTGCAGCCGCTCAGCGCGGGGGCTGAGCAACACGATCTGGTTGCGAAAGTACCCGGCGATGCGGCTGATGGCACACGGCATCGGCCCGCGCATCCGCACGGAATCGCCTTCCCTGGCCACGGCCGCGGCAAGCTCGACGGCAAGTTCTTCGGACAGTTTTTCCAGCCGGCTGCTCTCCTGGTCGCGCAGAATGATCCGCACCATCCGGGCGAAGGGCGGCAGGCCGGTCTCGCGGCGATGCTTTAGTTCGGTTTGGGCGAAGCCGAGGAAATCCTGCTTGATGGCGAACTGAATGGTCTGATCTTCCGGTTGAAACGTCTGCAGGATCACCCGGCCGGGGGCATCGCCGCGCCCCGCCCGGCCGGCAACCTGGGTGATGAGCTGAAAGGTGCGCTCGGCGGCGCGGAAGTCCGGCAGCGCCAGTGCCGTATCGCCCGATACCACGCCCACCAGCGTGACGTTGGGATAATCCAATCCCTTGGCGATCATCTGCGTGCCCAGCATCACCTGGATTTCCTTGCGGGCGAAGCGCGAGAGGGTGGCTTCGTAATCGCCGGAGTTGCGCATCGAATCGGAGTCAACGCGGGCGAAGACCAGATCGGGAAACTTGCGGGCAAGTTCTTCTTCCACCCGCTGCGTGCCCAGGCCAAACAGGCTGAGCTTCTTGCCGCAATTCGGGCACTTGTCCGGCAGCGGCGACACCGCCAGGCAATAGTGGCAGTGCAACTGGCCGGTGTGGATGCCTTCGGCCAGCGTGGCATCTTTGGCGTGGGCGCCGGCCGAGCGGTGATAGGTCATCGTGGTGTCGCAATACTTGCACTGAATCAGTTCCTGACAGGAGACGCAGTAGACGAAATTTGAATAGCCGCGGCGGTTGAGCAGCAGGATGGCCTGGTGGCCGGAGTCGATGGTGGCCCGCAGCAGGTGCTCGAGGCGCTGCGAGAGCAGGTGGACGCCGCGGCGGAATTTGTTGGCGACCTTCATGTCGACCAGCTCGACATGTGGCATGGCCAGGCCGCGCACGCGAACGGGGAGGGAGAGGAGGTTGTAGATTTGGGTGCGTGGTTCGTTGATTTGTGTTGGTTGAATGTCCGTTGTCCGTGGTCCGTTGTCCGTTGTGGGTTGGGAATTATCCGTAGGTTGGGCCGTGCCCGCGCTGGCGCCTTCGTTGACGCGCCAATAGGTTTCCAGCGAGGGCGTGGCGCTGCCGAGGAGGATGGGGACATCCTGCAACTGGGCTCGCTTGATGGCGACATCGCGGCCGTGATAGCGCGGGGCGCTGTCCTGCTTGTAGCTGGCCTCGTGCTCCTCATCGACGACGATCATTCCCAAATTCGGCACCGGCGCGAAAATTGCGCTGCGGGCGCCGACCACTACATCCGCATGGCCATGCGCGATCTGCTGCCAATAGCGATGCCGCTCGGTCGAGGTCAGGCCGGAGTGAAGGATCGCCACCCGCGGAAAGCGCAGGGTGAAACGCCGCACGGTCTGCGGAGTCAGCGCGATCTCCGGCACCAGCACGATCGCCTGGCGGCCAAGCTTGACGATCTCGCGGATACACTGCAGATAAACTTCCGTCTTGCCGCTGCCGGTGACGCCCAAAAGCAGGTTGACGGAAAATGCGTGGTTGCTCAGCTTGGGGCGCAGGGCATCGAAAACCTTCTGCTGATCTTCGTTGAGGGCAATCTCCACTTCGGTGGCGGGATGTTGCTGCAGCGCTGGATCGAAGCGCGGCAGGTCGATCTTCGCGGTGATGGTGATCAGGCCAAGGCGCACAAGCTTGCGCACCGTCGGCGTGGTCACGCCTGCCTCGCCGGCCAGTCGAATCAGCTCGATGGACTGATCCGGCTCGACCTGCAGCAGTCTGGCCAGCACCGCCCGGCGCTTGGGGGCCTTGGTTTTTTCGATCAGCTCCTGCACCTGCTGCCGCGGCTGATTCAGCTTGACCATCTGCACCGATCCGACGCCTATTTTTCGTTTCACGGCCGAAGGAATCACCGAGTCGATGACGGTGCCGAGGGGGGCGCAGTAATACCGGCTCATCCAGCGGGCGAGTTCCATCAGCGGCCTATCAACCAGCACGCGCGGATCGTCGATGCCCATCAGCGGCTTGATCTTCGGGTAACTCGTGGTGGGATGAATCGAGATGACGTAACCGAAGGCCGGATGGTTGCGCTTTCCGAGAGGCACCTTCACGCGCTGGCCAACTGCAAGGTGTTCGAGCAGCCGCGCCGGGATGGAATAATCCAGCAGCTTGTCGAGGCTGTTTTCCAGCGCCACCGCCGCGAACGGCCCGCCCTCGGCGAACACCTCGGGCGCATCCTCCTGCAAGTCGGGAAAGAGTGTGACGTCGGCTTCCATGACACTTTCGGCGGAACTATCCTACACCGGCGGTGGTGTGGACATTCTTGTCCGCAATGGCTGTTTGGCCCGCTCGCTTGCGAGCGGCGTGTGCCCGCCACCGCATTGCTCAGTTGGTGGGGCAGACATTCTTGTCTGTCATGGCTGGATGAGCGGCAGGTGTACTCAC
>DAIOHQ010000084.1:0-17762 GCA_036744635.1 Tepidisphaeraceae bacterium
GATAAAGGGGTCAGGAACCTTTTGCCGGAACGGCCCGAAGGGTGCTTGGCACAAAAGGTTCCTGACCCCTTTGTCTCCTGGCAGAGCTGATACATCGCGATGAAGATGAAGACGATGGCGGGGAGTTGTACGCCGCGGGCGAAGACATCGTTGTTCAGCGGCGCGATCCACCAGACGGTGAAAGCCGTTCCCGCCAGCGGCGAGTAGGTGTTGGCCGGCATCCAGTACCAGACGTCGTAGAGCTTCAGCGAATGGGACTGCAGCCAGGTGACGGCGGTAGGCAGGTGATAGACCACCGGGTCGGTTTGGATGATGGGGAAATAGGCGAACTGCACGGCGAAGGCCGCGATGAAGCCGGCGGCGAAGACGGTGGCGGCGAGGGCGATGCGATGATTCCAGTTGGGTGGAATCGACGGCACTGAAGAGTCGTTCGCCGCGGGTTTGGCAAAGTACCCGAGGGCGATGCGATAGTTCCGCTTGGCTGGAATCGAAGGAACCGGAGAATCGTCTGCCGCGGGTTTGGCGGAGAACCAGAGGACTGCACTGAGCAGTATTGCGGTGAGGGTGATGGTGGCGGGATAGAGGATGTGCAGCAGGCCGGGAATGGTGACGGAGAGGTACTGCAGGAGGAGCCAGAGGAGCAGCGCGTCGAAGCAGCGCTGGCCGCGGCCAGGCGCGCCACTGGTGCGCGCGAAGCGAAACGCAGCGCTGAACGCCATGGCGTTCAGCAGCACGCACCAGATCAGGCGCAGCTCGTTGGAAAACTCCGACATACGGGGAGTTGTACCGCATCGCGTGGGGAGTCTGAAATAGTGCCTGCAAAGCTCCGCCCGGGTAAGCAGCGACGCCCGCGCGGGCGCGCGGAGCGGACAGCTTGTTTACATATTGAGAAACGCCGTGCCGGATCTGGCGATGGCGTCGAGGTTTGGCGTGCGCACAAATGAGTCGCCCGCGTAACAGTTCACCAGCCCGCTATGCTGGTCCGACATGAAAACCAGGATATCGGGCTGGGCCATGCTTCACTCTCCTGGATGGGATTATTGCAGATTGGCACGCTCGCGCCGAGTAACCGTCATCGTCTCGCAACAAAATGGCTGGAAGGGTAGTATCAACGTGCGCCCAAGCTGAAGAACAACATCTGATCTTTTTGGACCATCACACATGAGAACTTCATTCGATCGCCGCGTGGCCTGCATTTCGGCCGTTGTCTTGATCTTGATTTCGGGACTTCTCTCCGCGGCGCAAGCTGAGGTGAAGTTGCCGGCGGTGTTTGGCGACAACATGGTGATCCAGCGCGACATGCCGATCAAAGTGTGGGGCACGGCCGGCGCCGGTGAAGAAGTGCAGGTCTCGCTGGGCGAACGCCATGCCCAGGCCAAGGCGGATGAAAATGGCAAGTGGAAGGCGCAGCTTGACGCGCTGCCGGCGGGCGGGCCGCTGGAGCTGAAGGTGCAGGGCAAGAACGCGATCACCCTGAAGAACGTGCTGCTGGGCGAAGTGTGGGTCTGTTCCGGGCAATCGAACATGGAATTCAGCGTCGCCGGCGCGATCAACGCCAAAGATGAGATCAGCGCCGCCAGCAACGATCAGATCCGGCTGTTCACGGTGGGTAAGGCGGTGGCCGACACGCCGCAGAGCAAGCTGGCCGGCCAGTGGGTGGTCTGCAGCCCCGAAACAGTGGGTTCGTTTTCGGCGGTGGGATATTTCTTTGGCCGCCAGCTTCGCAAGGATTTGAAAGTTCCGGTCGGACTGATTCATAGCTCCTGGGGCGGCACGCCGGCCGAATCCTGGACCAGCCGCGACGCGCTGCACGGGCAGGCGTCGCTGCAATATCTTCTGCCGCAGTGGGAAGGCATTGTGGCGAAATATGCGACACTGAAGGCGGAATACGATCAGAAACTGCCAGCCTGGCAGAAGGAGTTGGATGAGGCCAAAGACCGCGAGGCCAAGGCGCGCACCGACGCTGAGAAGGGCAAGGATGACGAGCCCAAGTCCCCTGCGGGCGCGGAACTGGAAGGCAAGCCCACCACGAAACCGGCGCCGGAACTTTCGGTGAAGCAGGTGATGGCCGCCAAGCCGCACGAGCCGATGAACGTGATCGGCAATCCCTGGCAGCCGACGGGGCTTTACAATGCCATGATCGCGCCGATCACGCAGTTCCCCATCCGCGGCGCCATCTGGTATCAAGGCGAATCGAACGCGGGGCGGGCGTATGAATACCGCACCCTGATGGCGACGATGATTCAGGATTGGCGCAAGGCATGGAATGAGCCGGAATTCCCCTTTCTGATGGTGCAACTGGCGAACTTCACCCCCGCGACTTCCCAGCCGGTGGAGAGCGACTGGGCGGAGCTGCGCGAGGCGCAGTATCTCACCACCAAATCGCTTGAGAATGTCGGCGTCGGGACCGCCATCGACATCGGCGACGCGGCCAATATCCATCCGACGAACAAGCAGGAAGTTGGCCGGCGGCTGGCGCTGGTGGCGGAGGCGACAACCTACAAGATGAAAGACGTGGAATATGAAGGGCCGGTGTATGACTCGATGGCGGTGGAGAAAGACGCGATCCGGCTGAAATTTACCCATCTCGGCGGAGGCTTGGTCGCCAGGGCCGACAAGCCGCTCATCGGTTTCCAGATTGCCGGCGAGGACAAGAAGTGGGCCTGGGCCGATGCCACGATTGACGGCGATACCGTCATCGTAAAGAGCGCGCAGGTCGCCAAGCCGGTAGCCGTGCGCTATGCCTGGGCCAACAATCCCCCCAGCACGCTCTATAACAAAGCCGGCCTGCCGGCGCTGCCGTTCCGCACGGATGACTGGCAGGCGATTACGTTTGGAAAGACCAGACCGTAGTAGGGGCGGGGTTTTCCCGCCCTCTTTCCGGCAAGAATACGGGCGGGGAAATCCCGCCCCTACGGGGTCAGCCTCGCTTCGATCTTGCCAAGCAGGCGCAACATCCCATCAAGGATCGTCAACGGATGCGGCGGGCAGCCCGGGATGAATAAGTCCACGGGCACGACCCCCCCTGCCGCACCCGCCCCGTTATTCACCTCGCTGTGATCGATATACGGCCCGCCCGCGATGGCGCAGGCGCCGACCGCGATGACGATCTTCGGGTCGGGCACGGCCTCGTAGGTCTGCTGCAGGGCCAGCTTCATGTTCTGCGTGACCGGGCCGGTGATCAGCAACCCATCGGCGTGGCGCGGCGAAGCGACGAACTGAATTCCGAAGCGGCCGATGTCCCAGCCAACGGTGTTCAGCACGTTCACATCAGACTCGCAGCCGTTGCAGCCGCCGGCGCACACCTGGCGCAGCTTCAACGAGCGGCCGAAGAGCTTCATCAGCTTGGCATCCAGCGCAGTCGCCAGTTGCATCTCCCGCGCGCCATCAACGACCAGATCATCGCGCCCGCGCACCGCCAGGCGATAGTCGGTGGAATAGGACAGCGCGCCGCTCGGGCACGCATCAAGACAGTCCGTGCAAAACAGACACCGGCCAAGGTCGATGCGGGGCACGCCGTTGATGCGGATCGCATCGGTCGGGCAGGCATCCGCGCAGGCGCTGCATCCCTCCTGGCATTTTGCGGCGTCGATCACCGGCCGGCCGCGGAAGCGCTCCGGCATGGCCGGCGCTGGACCATCGGGATAGGCCATCGTGCGGTGCTTCTGCTGAAGCCGGGCAAGCAAGATGTTAAGCATTACACTTTCCTTGTGGGGTGCGCTCCGCGCACCTTGCAATTCCGTTCACAAATCATGCCCGCAATACGACAAATTGAAACTCTTATTGCACAGGGGAAAATCGGAAATCTGCTGCCCGCGCATCGCCAGCGCCAGGGCACTCCAGTTATGAAACGATGGATCGACAACTTTGTAGCGCTCAAAACGCCCGGCCGAATCCGACAGGGCGACATGACACAGCTCCCCGCGCCACCCTTCGATAAGCGATACCGCAAGCTGATTGGCCGCGGGCGGATTGACGTCGCTGCGGATCGAACCGCTGGGCAGCGCCTCAAGCTGCTCTTCGATGAACGCGATCGAGCGCCCCACTTCCAGCCAGCGCACGTAAGCGCGGGCGAAGACGTCTCCGCTCTCCCAGGTGGAGACGGGGATGTGCGTGAAGCGGAAGATGCCGGAGGGATGGTCGTGGCGGGCATCGCGATGCAGCCCGCAGGCGCGGGCGGCCGGTCCCACCGCGCCCAGTTCCTCGGCGGCATCGGCCGTGAGCTTGCCGATGTCCTCAAAACGGGCCATCACCGATGAAGAATCCCACAGCAGCTCGATCGCGCTGCGGCAATCTTTCTTCGCGGCCTCCATCCGCCCGCGCATCTCCCCCGCAAGCCTTTCATCGAGATCGAATCCCACGCCGCCCGGCCGGATCATTCCCCTGCCGAAGCGGCTGCCGCACAGCAGCGCGGTCATGTTGAGAAAATCCCCGCGCAGCCGGCCGCAAAAGCTGGCGGTGGGCAGGAAGCCGATGTCATTGGCCAGCGCGCCCAGGTCGCCGACGTGATTGGCCAGCCGTTCCAGTTCCAGCGCGATCCCGCGCAGGGTCTGCGCCCGCGCCGTCTTCTGGCATTTCGCCAGCGCCTCGATCACCTGGCAATACGCGGTGGCATGGCCGACGGATGTGTCGCCGGCCAGCGTCTCGGCATAATGAATCGAGCGCTTGTTCGGCCCGCCGATCAGGGCCCGCTCGACGCCGCGATGCTGATAGCCGAGCGAGATTTCCAGATGAAAGACGCCTTCGCCATGACACTGAAAGCGGAAATGCCCCGGCTCGATGATGCCCGCGTGAACCGGCCCGACGGCCACTTCGTGGACCTGCTCTCCCTCGACGCGATAGAAATCCGCCACCCCGCAGACGCCCGCCTGGCCGGCGCCATCCAGGCGCGGCTGAAACCGCACCGCTTTGAGCCATGGATGCCCGCGCGCTGGCACTCCAAACTGCTCGGCGATCTCGCGCTCAAACAAGTGTACCTGCGGGCAGAGCGGCGTAAGCGACTCAAATCCGCCGGCATCGACGGTTGTGCCGCCGGCGTGCAGCAGCGAGCGATGATCGTCGGCCAGCACCACCAGCAGACGCAGCGGCGCCGTGCTCGACGACTGCTCCTGGGCGCTTCTGTAACCGAACAGGCTGACCACCCGCTCTCCCTCGCCGACGGCGGCGAGAATCGCGCCGCGAAATTCACTTTCCGACATCTCGGGGATGGCGCTGCGCTCCAGTGCCCGCCCGTTGGTCATGGTCGCGAGTTGCCGATGCGCGGGCGCGGGTGCGGGTACGGTCATGGCCGAACCTCCAGATAGCTGGCCGCATTGTGCAGCATCCCAGCCAGTGGCCGCGGAATATAGATGCCGAGCAGCAGGATGCCCGCGAAGCAGACCAGGATCGGCAGCCGCGTCAGCAGCAGGGCCAATCTATCACTCCGCATCACGTTGCCAGTGGCGCCTTTCGTCTGCCCCGCACTCCGCGCTCTCCCCAGCACCACCGCCAAAACCGTCCGCCCCATCCCGATGAAGATCACCAGCAGCAACAACAGAAACGCCGCGGCCAGCAGGTAGCGGCCCGCCGCGAAAATTCCGGTAAGAATCCTGAATTCGCTGACGAACGGCGCAAACGGCGGCGAGCCGGTGATCGCCAGAAAACCAAACAGGAACAGCGTCCCCGACAGCGGCAGCCGCCGCATCGCGCCATGCACCTCATCCACGTTCTTGCTGCCAAACGCGCGATGAATATTCCCCGCCGACAGAAACAGCACGCCCTTGGTCACTCCATTGGTGATGATGTGCAACATCATCCCAAACAGCGCCCCGCCACCCACGCCCAGCCCCAGCACCAGAATTCCCATGTGCTCGACGCTCGAATACGCCAGCATGCGCTTGAAGTCGCGCTGGCCCATCATGAAGACCGCCGCCACAACCATCGACAGCACGCCCATGAAGATCAGCAGCCTACTCGTGTACCAGCTCTCCCCCGCCGCGCGGCAGATATGATCGACGCGCAGCAGCGCCAAAAACGCGCAATTGGTAACTCCGCCCGCCAGCAGCGCCCCCACCACGCCGGGCGCCTCTCCATAAGCATCCGGCTTCCAGGTGTGCATCGGGGCCAATCCCATCTTCGTCCCGTATCCCACCAGTAATAGCACAAACGCCGCGTGCAGCCACGGCTTGGAAAGCGACCCGGCATCGCGCAGCAGGTCATCCAGCAGCAGCGACTGCTCTCCGCCCCGCTGCATGCCCGCGTAGGCCAGAAAAAATGTTCCGAGCAGCGCCAAGGCGATGCCGACGGAACCGATCAGCAGGTATTTCCAGGTCGCCTCAATCGAGCGGGTGGTGTGATTGAAATATACCAGCGGCGCCGTCGCCAGCGTCGTCGCCTCGATCGCCACCCACATCAACCCCAGATGCCGGGCGCACACCACCAGCGACGTGGCCGCCAGAAATCCGAACATGCCGACGCAAAAGAACCGGTTGGGAAGCTCCGAACGCATGCGCAGATAGCCGACCGAGTAGACCGAGCAGATCAGAAACAGTGTGCTCAGCAAAAGCAGGACAATCCGCCCCGGCGGATCGAGCGCCAGCCAGCGGGTGAGGGGCACAGGAATGAAAGGGAAATACTCCCGGTGCATCAGCGCTGCCAGCGTGATCGCCAGGTGCAGCGCCGCCACCGGCGGCAACAGCCATGGCCGCAGCCGATTCGAGGGTATCGCCGCCGCGATCGCGGCCGCCAGCAGGGGAATGAGAATCAGCGCCACCGCCATGTCATTCCTTCAGCGCCGACAGCCGGCGCGTGTCCAGCGAGGCAAACTCGCGGTTGATATGGTGGATGATGATGCTGATCACGAACACGCCCACCAGCAGATCCAGCAGCACGCCGATCTCCACCAGAAACGGCACCGCCTCGATCAGCAGCAACCCGAAGATGAAGATGCCATTTTCCAGCACGAGATATCCGATCACCTGGGTGATCGCCTTCAGCCGCGAGATCAGGATCAAAAAGCCCGCGAAAACCGTGGAAAGCGCTGCTGGGACGATCAGCGTCTGCAGGTGCCCGGCCGCCAGCGGCAGCTTTCCGGCCATGGCAATGGCCGCCGCCGTCCCCAGCGCCCCCAGCAGCGTGCTGGGCATGAATCCGATGATCGGCTCCACCTCGCGCTTGATGTTGGCATCGCGCAGCGCCTTGGAGAGCATCTGCGGGATGATCGACCCCTTCACCAGCAGCGTGGCGATGGCCAGCAGCGCCGTCAGTCCCTTGATGTGGCCGTGAATCACCAGCGGCAAGACACCGAGAATCACTCCCTGCAATGCGACGGCCTGAATCAGCGCGCGGATTCGGCTGGTGCCCAGCACAAACAAGTTGAGCAGCAGCACCATCACCAGCAGCGCGTTGAGTGCCGAGACCATCGCTTACCTTAGCAGCAAGAGAAACCCAAACCCGCACAGCAGCGACGCCGCCACCAGCAGCGTGGGCACGTGGCGAAGCTGCAGCCGGGCCATTCCCGACTCGACCACGCCGATCGCCACCGCCAGCGCCAACATGCCAACGACGAACAACACCCAGTCCGCCGCCGCCCAGCCGCTCTGTACCGGAAGCACCACGTGCAGCACGATGGCACAAAGCACAAACAGCTTGACCGCCGCCCCATAGAGCACCAGCCCAAAGAGCGGGCCGCTGTGATCCAGCACCATCACTTCGTGGATCATGGTCAGTTCCAGATGGGTGTTGGGATCGTCGATAGGAATGCGCGAGTTTTCCGCCAGCAGCACCACGAACAGTCCGGCCGCGATCAACACCAGCGACGCCACCGGCAGTCCCAAAAGCGGCACGACCGCCGGCGCGTGCAATATCGGCGTCAGGCTGAGCTCGGCCGAGCCGGAAAGCCGGGCCAATACCAGGAACGCCAGGAACAGCGCCGGCTCGGAGAAACAGGCAAAGGTGACTTCGCGTGCCGCCCCCATGCCTTCAAAGGAGGAGCCGGTGTCGAGCGCCGCCGTCGTCGTGCAGAATCGTGCCAACGCGAACAGATAAGCGAACAGCACCAGGTCGCCGCTGAAACGGATAGGCGCCACGGCCTGCCCGAATGGCACCAGCAACCCCGCCAGCCCCACCGCCGCCAGCGCCGCCAACGGCCCGGCCCGGAAGACCCAGCCGCTGGTCGTGCTGAACACCATCCCCTTGCGCATCAGCCGGTCCAGGTCGTAATACGGCTGCAGCAGCGGCGGCCCCACCCGCCCGGCAAACGCCGCCTTGGTCTTGTTGATCACCCCCAACAGCAGCGGCGGCATCGCCACCAGCAGCAGCAGGTGCATGAGGATGTTCAGCGTGCTAACCATCATCCGACCCGTAGGGTGGGCGTACTCGCCCATCGTTTCCACACGTTGTGGCGCAGGCTTTCCAGCCTGCTCCGCAGATGCAGCAAACGTAGGGTCCGCTTCAGCGGACGCAATTGTTCCGTCCGCTAAAGCGGACCCTGCGTTGAGAGCACTTTCTGAGCTGCAAACTCCGATCGCGGCCGCCGCGGACTCCCATCCTCCAGCAGCACCATCGCCCGCGCCACCGCGAACTCCAGATCCGGGCACAGGTTGTTCATGTCCATCATCCGCGCCACGCCCAGAGCATCCAAGCACCTGAACTGGTAAGTGGTGATTCCCGCCAGGATCAGCTTCTTTTTCTCTCCGTGCAGGCGCAACACCGCCGCCTCCAGGTCCATCACCGCATTGGCGTCGAAGCGGGTGAGCGGGCTGAGCGCCAGCACCACTACCCGGCAATGCTCCGGCACCCGGTCAATCCACAACTGAAAGTTAGGGGCGCGATGCCGGCCAGGACCGCCGGAATGATGCAGGCAGGAAGCGCGGTACAGCACCACCCCGCGCGGCAGCAGGGAACTAAGAATCCCTCGCAGACGCAGTTCCGGATCATTGAGCAGATCCAGCTCGCGGATGTCTGCGATAGGGGTGCGGATGTCCACATAAATGATCCACATCAGGAAGGCGACCGGGACCATCAGCGCCAGCGGGCCGTAGCGCCCGCATAGGAGGGTGCCCGCCACCGTGCCGAAGCCGAACGATGCGACGATGCTGATCAGCAACAGCAGCCGCAGCGTGCTGGGATGCCGCCGGGAAATCTTCAACAGCCGGCCGGCGCGCTCCCGGCGCATCTTCGACAGCTTGTCCCCCCACCAAAAAAGATACTGTACCCCTTCCAGGCCAAAGTCGGTGAAGATGCCGGTGAGGTGGGTGGTGCGCACGACCGCGCCAGAGATTTTGGTGATTGTCGCATTTTGCAGACCCATGGCCAACGATGCCAAAACCGCCGCCTGCCACACGGCTGCGTGGCCGCCGGCCAGCGCTCCCGCCCGCGCCGTCTGCGTGCTCAAGTTGATCGTCAACAGCACCAGCAGCAGCGCCTCCATCGCGATCGGCAGCACATATTTGGAACGCCAGCCGCGCCGCTTGGCGTTTTCGGTCATGTAGGCCGACAGGGCGGCGCCGCAGGTGAAGGTGAACAGCAGCAATGCGAAGAACCCCGCCTGCTGCAGGTCGCCGGTGCCCAGGAGGCGCCCAACCTGCGTCGAGTTGCCGGTGGCGTGCGAGATGAACGTCCCCATCAACAGGAACGACACCACGTTGGTGTATCCCCCGATCCAGGACAGGGAAATCGCCAGCCGCGACTTCTGCCGGAATGAATACGCCCGCGCTGACAGCATGAAAACAACAACCCTGTAGGGTGGGCGTACTCGCCCACCGTTTTCCGGATGGTGGGCGAGTACGCCCACCCTACAACACTGCCGACTGCCCACTGATTCAAGCCAGCAACAACAACAGCAACACCATCGCCAGGATGTACAACAGATACATCTGGATCGGCCCGCGCTGGATCACCCGTGCCCGGCTCACCAGCCAGGCCGCCGAGCCGAAGGCCGGCAGCAAGGCGCGGTCGAGCACCACATCCGGCACTTCGCTGTCAAAGCGCGCCCCCCCAGCCGGGAAAAGCCCGGCCGGCCGCGGCCGCCTCTTGCGCGGCAACAACACCCAGCCCAGCAACTGCACGAGCATCTGCGAAAACGATGAGCCGGTATATTGCATCCGCGCTGTCGGCCTGGCATATCCGCACCCCCACGTCGGCGCCTGCCGCGTGGCCGCAACCGGACGTCGCCGCAAGAACCAGATAATTCCCGCCGCCACCCCCGCCAGCAGCACCAGCGCGGTGCCCGATATCCATTTCATCGGCACATAGTCCGAAATACTCACTACTGCCACGGGCGCAGTCCAAGCGGCGATGGCGCGATCCAACAGGCCCACCACCAGCCCCGGCATCACCCCGATCACGATGCAACACCCCGCCAGCACCGCCATCGGCGCCAACATCGTGAACTTCGCCTCGTGGGCGCGCCCGGCCCGGCCGCTCCGTCCCGTTCCCGCGAAGACGATGCCCAACAGCTTCACAAAGCTCGCCAGCGCCAGCGCCCCCACCAGCGCCAGCGCCGGCGCCGCCAGGCTGACCAGACCCCAGCGCATGCCCCCTCCCGCGCCCGACCCAAGCTCCGCATGTGGAGCCAATGCCGTGCGGAACAATCCCATGTACAGCAGCAACTCTCCGACAAATCCATTGAGCGGCGGCAGGGCGCAGATTCCCAGCGCACCGATTACAAACAGCACAAACGTCTTTGGCATTTTCTTCCCCAGCCCGCCCAGCAGATCCATCTCGCGCGTGCCTGTCGCGTGTACGACATTCCCCGCCCCCATGAACAGCAATGGTTTGAAGAGACTGTGGTTGAGCATGTGCAGCAGCGCCCCGCCCAGCCCCAGCACGATCCAATCCATCCGCCCCAGCGATCGGCCCAGCGTCGCCAGAGCGATGCCGATTACGATGATCCCTACATTTTCGATGCTCGAATACGCCAGCAGCCGCTTGATATCGCGCTGGCCGACCGCAAAGGCGATCCCGAAAACCGCCGACACCGTGCCCGCCACCAGCAGCGTCGCCCCCCACCAGAATGGCGGATGCGGCAGCAACGCAGCAATCCGCACCATTCCATAAACCCCCATCTTCAAGAGCACCCCGGAAAGGATGGCCGAGATATGGCTCGGCGCGTTGGCGTGCGCCCCCGGCAGCCAGACGTGCAGCGGCATCACTCCCGCCTTGAGGGCGAAGCCGATCGTCCCCACGATGAACAGCGCCGCCGTCCCCGGCGTTCCCTGCACCAGTGCCGGCCAGAGCGCAAAAGACCCTGTCGCCTTGTGCAGCAGGGCGAAGAAAGCGAACAGACACAGCGTCCCCGCGTGGGCGGCCACCAAGTAGATCCAAGCCGCCTCGCGCACGGCCGGCTTGTTCTCTTCAGTCAACACCAGAAAGTAGGCCGACAGGGCCATGATCTCCCATGCCGTCAAAAACAGCACCCCATCCCGCGCCACCACCACCAGCGCCATCGCCGCCGCCAGCACCCCCCACCACAGCCGCAACTTCCACCCATTGCGCGGGTGCCGGCGGGCCTGCCAGTACCCCAACCCATAGACAGCCCCCAGCGCCGACACCAGATATATGGGAATCAAAAACAACAGCCCGATGGCGTCCACCGCGATCTTCAGCACCCCCTCGCCACTTGATTCCTGCATCCATCCATGCGCCACCAAGGCCGCGCCTCCCACCGCTGACCCGGCAATGCTCAGCGCCGCCGCAAGCCACTGCCCGCCCGCGCGCCGCCGCCCGAGCAACAGCTCGGGAACGCCGCTGACGGCCATCAGCACCATCGAGATAATCAGCAACCCATTCGTCATCATTTCTCAATCGGTCGATCCTGCTCCGCCCCCGGCTGACGTCCGCGCCGCCGTGGCGGCCATGGTCCGCTCCACCTCCCGCAATGCCTCCAGAATCTCCTCGCGCGGGGCCTGTTTCAGCACCGCCTGCTTGAACCGCGCATCCCGCAGCGCAAACCCAAGCCGTGACAGCAGATACAGATGCGCCCGCACCGTCGGGCTGATCAGCGTGAAGAGCGTGGTCACCGGCTGGCCATCCAGCGCCCCGAAATCCACCGGCCGCTCCAAAAAGCAGAGCGTCACCGTCGGCCGCGACAGGTGCAGCACAATCGGATTGCGCACGTGCGGAATCGCGATGCCCTCGCCGATTCCGGTCGATCCCAACGCCTCGCGGGCCAGCAATACCTGATACAGGAAATTGCGATCAACCTCCTCCGGCAGCTTCATCATATCGACGGCCGCCTGCAACACCGTCGCCTTGTCCGTCCCCCCCACCCGGTAATGCACCCCGCCGGCGACCAGCGCCTCGCTGACTCCGCCGATTCCCGCCCCCGCTGCCCCCCCTGCTCCCGCTTTCCCGCCCACATCAGTCGCTCCGCCCGCATTCGCCATCGCACCCGCAGCTTCGCCCTCGGGTTCCGCGAAAATCTCTGCCGACACATTGATCTTGCGCGAGGTGGCCCACTCCAGCAGCTCAGCGCGGTTGAAGCGATACTGCTCGTTGATCTGGTACGCCGGCAGCACCCCCTGCTTGATCCAGCGATAGATGGTCTTCTCGGTCACCGCCAGCAGCCGGGCAACATCGCGCACCGTCAACGTCATGGCCTGCCCTCTCGTTTATGGGACATCTGTGTCCATTATCGGAAAGATGTCCAGAATTGTCCACCGATTGTCGCAGAGAGGGAATCGAACCGGCGTAGCGCTCATTTTTGGCGATGCCACTCCCGGTCCCCTCGCCCACGTACGCGTGGGAGAGGGTTAGGGTGAGGGTGAAGATCCCTCACCCCAGCCCTCTCCCGGAGTACCGGGCGAGGGGGCCGGAAAAAAAACGGTTGCCAAAAACATGCGCTGCACCCGAATCGAACCGGCGAATGAACAGACGTCGCCAGAAACAAGAACATGGCGAGCACCTGCTTCAGCTATACTGTCGACAACCGGCCGACGGCCGGGGCCGGAGTGAGAGCCGGCCATTGTCCGCCTATTCGCTGGATTTGCCCATCACCATCACCTGGACGATCTTGCCGCCGCCGGCGTAGTTGAATCCGCGAAGGGTCGGCCCGCGCTGGCGCAGATGCGACCGAAGCTCCGGCGGTAGCTTTTCATAGATGTCGCTGGTTATCACCATCGCCTCCGGCCAGTCCGCCAGCGGCGTCCTCTCCAGCCAGCCGTTGTCTTTCTCGCGAATCGTGCCGCCCTGGTAAAACGGCAGGCTGGGCTCCTTGTAGCCGAGCATCTTCACGCTGCCGATCCTGCTCTGATCGACCCGCTGCTGCGCCAGCACCGCGGCCACCCGCGGGGAAAGGCGGATGAACTCCGCCCGCGGCAGGTAGATGCCATAGAGCACCGCGATCGCGGCCATCATCCCCCCTCCCATCGCAAGAATTCCCGCCACCGTGCGCCCCCTGAAAAAGAGCATCGGCACGATCAGCGCATAGCACACGCCCACCACCGTGAACGCGGTGGCGGCCGAGGTCGACGACTCGGCCGCGAAATAATGATGAGCGACCCAGGGCACGCACGCCAGGACGACAACGAACAGTGCCCAGACCACCAGGGCGATGTGGAAGCCGGTCCTGGCGAGATCGAGGCACTGCCCGCGCAGGCAGCGCAGCAAGGCGTAGGCGGTGAGGAAGGCCAGCGAGGCGTAGACCGGCAGGATGTAGTGCGGCAGCTTGGTCTGCACGAATTCCATGAAGATCCACGGCCCGATGATGGCGGCCAGGGCGTAGCGGATCGGCGGCTGAATCCGATGCTTCCAGGCCGTCACCAAGGCCAGCGGCAGGAAGATGCACCAGGGGAAATAGGTTCCCCAGATGGTCAGCAGATAATATCCCGGCGGGCCTTTGTGGCTCTCCAGGCCGGTGCTCATGCGGTCGACGATGTCATGGAAGAAGGTGGTGCGCAGATAGGCCGGGTCGCGCTGCTGCATCGCCACCAGCCAGGGCCCGAAGATGGCGGCGATGATGAAGATGCCGGCCAGCGGTTGCGTCCGGGGCCACCACGACAGCGCCCGCTTCCATGCCGCCCAGTTCCACGGCCAGCCGGCATCCAGCAGCGCCAACACCAGCATCAGCGGGATCAGCATCCCCAGCACCACCGGCCCCTTGGTGAGAAACGCCAGCCCCATCGCGATCCACATCGTCAGCGCCACCGGCCAGTGCGACCGATAGGGAGATTTGCCTTCGCCGGTGGGCGGGCTGGCCCAGAAGTTGAAGTAGATCCAGAACAGGCAGAGCTGGGCGACCAGGATGAACACCAGTTGCACACTGTCGGTCAGGCACATCTTGGCCGATGCGATCACCATGCCGCTGGTGGCGAAGATGAAGACCGTCCAGAACGCCTGCGCCGTCCCCGCAAAACGGATGAGGACCAGCGACAACAGGATGAGGCTCACCGTCATCGCCAGCGCCGACGGCAGCCGCGCCGCGAATGCGTTCACACCCAGCGCCTTCATCGACGCCACCTGGCACCAGTAAATGAAGACCGGCTTAGCGGTGCGGATCTTGTCCAGAAAACGCGGCACCACCAGGTCTCCGCTGGCCAGCATCTGGCGAGAAGTCTGGGCGTACCACGCCTCATCCCGGTCCCACAGCGTCACCCGCCCGTTGCCGGCGAGGTAAAGGGCGGCGGCGGCCACCATGAGCAGTAAGAAATGGTATGGCCGAGGGCGATGCGCGGGAGCCGGCGCTGGCGGCGGCGCAAGGGGATGGGCGGGAGCGGCATCAGGCGACGGCGGGGGCGGGGGCATGGCGTCACTGTAAGGCAACTTTCCCCGCAATCCAATTGCGTCTAGAGTGCCGCCGATGAACTGGGCGCGTGACATGTTCGGCGGCCTCATCTTCTTTTGGTGGGGCGGACATTCCTGTCTGCCATGGCATCTTGCAGGGTGGGCGCACTCGCCCACCTCCGCCGCAGACGGCGGGCGGATACGCCCACCCTACGTGGATCCATCCTGGTGGGGCAGACATTCCTGTCTGTCATGGCTCAATGAGTGGCAGGTGTACTCGCCTGCCCGAATCGAGCCATACTTCTTCACCATACCGCACTGCCAGGTGGTGCTAATTCTGCTTGCGGCCTGTGTGGTGCTCATGGTGCTGGAGCGCCTGGGGCTGCCGACGACGCTGAGGCTGGAGTTCAAGGGGGATGTGAAGCGCGAGACCCGCTGGCTGGCGCAATACGGCCAATCGGTCTGCACCGCCATCGCCATCATTCTGGTGTTGCAGCTAGACCCCGGCCCGGCCAACGGCACACGGGCGCGGGCCGCGGCGCTGCTCATCGCGGTGGGATCGGCCTCGATCGCCGCCATGGTCATCAAGCGCATGCTGGGGCGCGTCCGGCCGGGGCGCGAAGGCGCCGGCACCTTCGTCGGCCCAACCTGGCGCCACGCCAACTGGCGCGAAAGCTTCCCCTCCAGCCACAGCGCCTCGGCCATCGCCATGTCCGCCATGCTGGCACACTATTACCCGGCCGCCGCGCTCACCTTCTGGGTCCTGGCCGTGCTCTGCGCGGTGTTGCGCTACATCATGGATGCCCACTGGCCCAGCGACGTGCTGGGAGGAATTGCCCTTGGATATGCCGCGGCGGTAGTGACGTGCGCAACGATGAGCGTCTAATAAACTCGCTAGAAAAAACCGACGCACGTAGACATGCAACCGACGGATGAGGAATTGAAAATTGAAAATTGAAAATTGAAAATTTCAAATTTAAGAGGCGCTCACGCCATGATGGCGCATCTGCCAATTTGAAATTTGCATTTTGCGATTTTCAATTTGCAATGGCATCGCACCCATCATTCTCCGTGCCTCCGTGCCGTCCCTTCCCCTCACATCCTCGACTCAAACTTCGTCTCCCCCCCCGCCCGCGTCTTCACCTTTCCCATGATCCGCGCCGTGGAATCAGCGAAAAACCGCCCGCCATTATTGATCACATCCCCGCCGATCACGCCGCTGTGTACCACCTTGCCGTCCTTGCTGATGGTGACGTCTCCGCTGACGTTGCCGAAGATGTGGACCCGCCCGCCATCCTCCACTTCCATCGCCCCGTAGATCATCCCGCGCACGTAGAACTTCCCCCCCTTGATCACCTTGACGCTTCCGCCAATGGTCCCCCAAAGGGTGAACTCCTCGTACACCACCACGTCGCCGCTGATCTGGCCTCGTTCTTCGCGCATGCAACTCCCCCCGCAAGATAATCGCCGGCAAGCAAGCAGGCAAATCAGCCGGAATCCCGATCGAGATCGACGTGCGTCACCTTTGCTGATCCCGTCACCTTTGCTGATCCCAACACGACCGCAACCAGCCAGAAAGCTCAGCAGCAAGCACAGTAGTATAGCGAAACGCATGATCCGCGTGCCTCGGCGTGTTTGCTTGCGTCGCCGTGGCCGCGCACAAGTCTCATGCTGCCGTCAGCGTACCGACCCGCGCCTGCGGCGGAGGGGGCGGAAGGCCACCCTCGGTGTGATAGCTGAGATACTGTTCCACCGCCTCGTGAAGTTGCCGCTCGACTTGCTCGGGTGATTCGGCCGTAGTCGCGCAGCCGGGCAAATCCGGCAAATAGGCCCAGTACGACCCATCATCGGCCCGTTCGACCACGTATACGTATGTCGTTCCTTGCATCGCTCACCTCATTTCAGGCCGGCCTGTTTCAAAATGCTGTTCAGCGTACCCCGCGGCACGTCTTGCCCTTCCTTGCCACCGGCAGGAACAACGATTGGGCCGGGCTTCCTTGGATGCACATACATCATATGGCTGCCGCTGGTGCGATCGTGTCGCCAGCCGTCATCGCGCAGCATGCTTAGAAGCTCACGGTACTTCACGTGCTCATCATATCTCACAAGCGCGATTGTCCCCACATTGCATTTTCACTCTCCCGGATTTCCTCACAGTCCCTCCGCCGCCACTTCCGCCTCGCCGAAGGCCATGCGGACGCCGCGGCTGCTCTTGGCCTGGATGACCAGCAGCAGGATCACCGCCACTACCGGGAAGGCCACGAAGCGCGACCATTTCAGGATCGTCTCGGTCAAGCGCAAGTCGTGGAAGCGGGCGCTGGTGGCCAATTCCGACCAGGTGAACAGCACGCCGGGGATCTTGAAGCCGGCGGCCGACAGCGATGGCCAGTTCAAGTATGCCTGCCAGGGGAACAGCAAGACGCCGAAGATCAGGCACCAGATGAAGGCGCTGGTGACGCGGGAAACGCCGATCAATCGACCGACCAGCATGATCAGCAGAATCAGCAGCAGCACCGCGGCGAGAATGGCCGAGAGGGTGACGCCGAGGAAGTCGGTGAGGCCGACGAGATATTCCAGCAGCAGGTCGGTGTTGGATTCGGCGACCGCCGGCGCGGCGGCGGCGGCGGAGGGGCCGGGCGTGGCGAATTCCACCTCGCTGGCGCGACTGGTGGGACCGGGCTTGATGTCGACCGAGGCGCTGACGGCGGGGGTGAGAGGTGCCGGCGCGGTCACCAGGACCTTGTTGCTGTAGCGGATGGTGAAGAACAGGCTGAGTTGCAGCAGCAGCACGATGAGCAGGATGAGGAACAGCCAGTTCTTCGCCCGCCGGGCCGACATCATCGCGTCAGCGTAATCGGCGGCCGTGGCAATCGCGGAGGGAGCCATGTTGCATTCCTTTCGCCATGTTGGTGGCGCAAGAATGTGTTAACGCAAACGCGGGCAGTTCGCAAATGGGGGCCAAAGCGAGGAAAGGTGAAAAGAGTGCGTGATACTTCAGGCGGCCGCAAAAAAATATGGCTGGATTCGGGTGGATGAGTACATCCACCGCTCATCCAGCCATG
>DAIOHQ010000085.1:0-17752 GCA_036744635.1 Tepidisphaeraceae bacterium
GGCGGTTCTTGGCGTAGGCCGCGGCAATCGTCACGCTCGGCTCATCGCCAAGGTGAAAGCTCCCCCGCGTCAAGCTGCGCAACTCTCCCGCCCGCAATCCGGTTTCCACCGCCAGCCGGTACAGCAGCGCCCGATCCGCCCCACTCATGCCGAACCGCTCGGGCGCACCGGCCGTGCTGTCCAGCAGCCGGCGCAGCTCATCCGGCGACAGCGCCCGCCGATCATGCCGCCGATCCGTTCGCACGTTCACCCCTTGCAGGTGCGTCAAGGCGCTTTCACTTGCCCGGCCATCCCGCACCATCCACTTGCAGAAGCTCTTGGCATCCCGCTGGTAGTAATTGAAGCTCGCGGCGCTCATGCCCCGCACTATCGTTCCATCATCCTTGCGCCGATCCGCCCGAAGGCCGGCCAGGAATGATTGCAGCTTGCTGGCGGAAATGTCGGTCCAGAATTTGAAGCCGCAGCCGTCGATGATTCGGCGGACGCGATTGGCGCTAAGACTCGCGTAGGCCAGCGTGTTTCCCTTCGCAAGCAATCCCGCCTTCCAATCCTCGATATGCGCCGCCAGCGGCTTGCCCGCCGCCGCCCGCGTGTTGGACAGAATGCCCCACGTCGCCAGCCGGTTGCGAATGGCCGGCGGCATGGTTTCAACGTACTTGGACATTTCGCCGGACATTTCCCCGCCCGATGCGCGGATGGAATTCAGCCGTTCGATCTTGCGGGCCATTTCTTCGCTGGCCTTGCGGTCCGCGAACAAAGGAACGCGGCGCAGCGCTTCGGAGTAGTCCACGAAAACGCCGTACCATTTCTCGGCCTGTTTGGTCTGCCCGTCCTGGGTGTAGTGCATTCGCCGCAGTTTCATGGTTCACCGTTCCTTTTTACTCGTTACATGAATGCCGATTAGCGCCGCCAGCCTGTCTAGCACGTTCATGCGCAGCCCGCCCTTGCCGGCCATGAATCGGCTCATCGTCGATTCGGCAACGTCGATTTCTTTTGCGATGCGATAGCGCGATAGCCCGCTGTCATCCACCGCCCGCCTTATCTCATCGCTTAGCTTTGTTTTTTTCATCGGCCATAATCCTATCCGATGCTTCGGATAATTGCAAGCACTATCAATCGAAAAAATACCGCCGCCGGTTAGTGACTCCGGCGACGGCCAAAGGAGAACCGGGGAGTCTACACTCCCTGGGATCGAGTTCATGGCGGCGTGGGATTGTTCATTTCAACCAGCGCACGATCATCCGGCGACGCGTCGAAGACCAGCGGATGCGCAATTTTCAAGCTCGCGACGCGAAGTAGGCCTTGCTGCCTTTGCTCTTGGGCGCGGTCATGCGCCGCGAGTAGCGCTCGGTGCTGCTCCGCCAGCACGTGGCCGCGCTGCGCAATTTTTCCGTCAATTTCCACCACCTGTGGATGGATTCCATCCAGCATTTCACGCTGCTCGGCGGAGATTGGCGCTGATGGTAAACGCCCGGCGAAGAAGCTCCGATGCTGTTCGATCAAAACAGCGCGGCGGCGCTGCAGTTCGTTCAACTCGGTATCCGCCGCCTGCGCATGCTGGCGAAGCTCGACGCCATGCGCCGCTACGGCGGCCTCGCTGGGAATGCTCCCATCCAGCCGCTCGACTTCGGCCGCCGCCTCCGCCAGTTCCTCGACTTGGCCAACCGTGACGCCCAGCGCGTCCATGGCCGCATCAAGCCGCGGCGCGATTGTGGCGTCATCAAGCTGCCGGATCAATTCGCGCAGCGTGCGGAGTTGATCGGCCCGGCCCGCCTGCCGCTGGCGGGAAATTTCGTGAAGTGCGCTCATGTGATTCCTCGATTCTGCCGGCAAAGCCGGCGGTTGGTTACAGTTTGTCGGTTTCCACGTCGATCAGGGTTTTGACTACCTGTAGCGGCTTTTCGCCGAGATTGATGTCCAGTCTCTGCACTCCCGGTTGCGCCGGCTTGCCGATGGTGCGGTCCAGCAACTCGCGAATGGCGGCGATATCGCCAGTTTTGGCCTGGGCGATCAGCTTGTCGGCAATCTCGCCCACGGCCGCCGGTGTGAGCTTCGCGAGCAATACCGCCCGGATTTTCGCCGCCCGGCCCGCCAGCGGATTGCCGCGCCCCAACTTGTTGCCGCGCGCGAATCTGCCGCTGGCGTCTTTGCCGTTAGTTCCGTGAGTTGACGGGTCATTGTTCATGGATGTTCCTCAAAAGATTTCCGTTTTGCTCATCGCCGAACCGCTCGGGCGCAGGTTCTTCACCCTTCGCCAGCCAATGCGCCCGCAATCCATAGCAGCGGCGCAGCGCCTTGAGCGCCCGGCGGAAGCGAATCTCCGCCGGCGGCCCCGCGCCAACGGGTGTCAGCCGGACGATCAGCGGTTCGGTGCTGGGGGTATTGGTACTCAATCTATTTTCCCCCTAGAACGTGGCGACGGCGACGAAATAGCGAATTTCCCCGTGGTTTTCCCATTTGTGTCGCCGTCGCCGCCTTTATGGATGGGAAAATCTGGCGAGTCGGCCAGGTAAAATACCGTCATCGGACGGCCACGCTCTCCCGTGGGGATGGTACTCGAGTTCCCCAGCCCCTCCGACACCAGCTTCGCAAGCTCGGCCTCGGCCGCATCGGGGTTTTCCCGGAATCGGCGCGGCCCGCGCTGCAGGTCCCGCACCGTCACCCGGCCGCCGCGCTCGGCGATCCATTGCCGAAGCTCCCGGCGATGGCGCTGCTCGCCGCTCTCGCTCATCGCGCCGTACACCCGCGCCGTCTCCAGCCCGAACCATCTCGCCAAGGTGATACCCGCTTCAATGTCGTCGGCGCCGATGTAGTCCGATTCGATTTCGCCAGCAGCTTGCCGGATGCAATGGAAGATCAGTGCGAACCGCGCCGCATACGCTTCCAACTTCGCGCCCGCCGCCCGCTCGTTTCCCTCGAGCGCCTGCATCTGCTCATTGAACTCATTGACGAACCCGATCCATCTTTGCTGCGCATCGTCGGCCAGGCCGATCATCTTCGGTTCCGGCCCGTCAATGCCATCGTCGGGGCGGAGCGCGTAGAGTGCATCGAACAAATCATCCACCGCCCGCATCGTCTCATCGCTGATTTCCGCATCCGTCCATTTCTTTGCCCGCGTCTCCGGCATGGTGACCAACAGCCGCGCCGCCAGTCCATTGTCGAAGAACTCCGGCAGCAGCGCCCGCCGCAGCGTCCCCGGCTGGATTGTGCCGCTGATACTGACGGCCGCGTGCGGGATATAGATTGTCGGCCTGTCCCCGGTCTTGCGATCCACCTTCAGCGCCCTCGCCCCGTGCAGGGCCAGCCAGTGCGCCACGTCAGCGCCGCCGGATTTGTATTGATTGAAACTCCCGAACCATGCCGACAGTTCTTCCGGCCCCATCAGCACTCCCCGCGGCGTCGCCAGCAGCCGATCCGCCGTTGCCTCGATGGTGATATCCACGCAAATGCAGTGTTCGCACGGCGCGGGCGCTTCCGGTTCTTCGCCACGTTCCTTTTTCGGCAGCGCCTTCCATTCCCGCACTTCGGCCTCATGCTGCGCCCGCGCTTCACCATAGGCCTTGAGAATCTTCCGCTGGCGACGCCATACCGGGCGAACAGCCAGGTCGTGCGCTGGCGACTTGGCCGTGCCGCTCTCCCCGACACTCGCGGCCCATATCACCGCCGGTTCGTTCCATCCTTTTTTGAGGCGGATGCGCCGGGTGTTGCCGATCGCGCTGGCAAGCACCGGCAGCATCGGCACGGCGATATAGCTCGCCTCGCATCCCAGCGCCGCCGCGCCCTCGACAATGTAGGCGTGAATCGGATCTGGTAGAACGTGAAGCGGGAAGCTCATCGCCAGCCCCCTTCCACCATCGCCAGCACCGGCATGTCGCCGATCATGCGCATTTCGGCCAGCCCCAGCGCGTACAGGTCATCGGCGGCCTGATTGACGGCGCAGCGATCCATTCCCCATTGCTCGCGCAGCCCGCAATAGCCGTCGCTGGAAAGATGCAGTCTCCCGCCGCGAAAGAAAATGAACTCGGCCAGGTGCTCGGCCAACAGCCGCCGGCGCGGATTCAGCCGGGAAAGCGGGTCTATGGTTGCCTTTTCTATGGTTGCGTTGTACGGTTTCATTGATAGCTCGATTCATGCCCCGGTTGTCGCCGGGGTTTTTTATTTGCCGTTCAGTGTTTGCCACTTCGCCCGCGCCGGGCAGCCCGCCGCAAGCCACTCGCGCAGCTCCTCGGTTCTGTATCGCCGCGCCCGGCCAAGGCTGATAGCACTCGGCCCGATCCGGCCCGTGCGCAGCAGTGCGAAAAAATGGGATTCGGAAATTCCCAGCAGCGCCGCCGCGTCGCGGGCATCGACGGCCAACGGCTCGGCCTGGGTGGGCGATTCAATGGCCGGCAAGGGCCACCGCCTTCCTGCCGCTGGCGAAACGCACGGTCACGCCCAGCCGCGCAAGCTCGCGCTGCGCCTCGGCGGCGCGGCAGAAATCATTCGCCTCTTTCGCAACCTGGAGAACGGCGAACCACGCGACGGGCGAATCCTCCGGCCGTCGCTCACAAGGTTGTTTTTTTGTTGCCTGCATACCCTTGGGTGGGGGTAGCGCTGGGGTAGCGCGATGAAATGAAAAAAGCCCTGTAAATCAGGGCCAAGGTGCGGTTGCAGGGTAGCGCAAAAGGTAGCGCAGGTAGTCAATAGCGCTACCTTTTATCCCATGCTTCAATGCCGCCGTCGCGGTTCTTCCTGCCGGTGGGGAGATTGTCTTTCCCGGCCTTCATTGCTTTTTTGGCGCTGTTGAATTTCTTGAAGTTGTTCAGGGTCTTGACGTGGCAGCCCGCCGCCGTAGCAATCTGGCTATTCGTCCAATCGGGATGATCCACCAGCGCCGCCAGTGCCTTTCCTTCCTTGCTCAATTTCCCGCCAGCCGGCGCAGCATCGGCCGGCTTGGGTTTCGCCGGTTGTCCGCTCCCGCTCCGCCAGTTCGCGCCGCCCAACAGTTGCTCTTCTTTTGCCAGTGCACCAACCTCCGCCAACAATCGGATAAACGTCGTCCTATCCATGTCTGTAGCGCCCGCATAACTTCCCAAGTCCGATTCGTTTCGCACTCCCGCCAGCATCACATCAACCAAGCTCGGCTGGTTCAGGGACCGACGCAACGCTTGGGCGGCGTTGGCGGCCTGTTGCATGGCGCTGGCTTGTTGAATCTGGGTAGGGGTCAACGGTATCGGCATGGTTCACCTGTCTTTCAAAGTCGGGTCGATCCGGGCGGGGCGCTGGACAGGTGAAGAACAGCGCCGCCGCCCGAACCGCTTGGCCGTGCGGTTGCAACCGCGCCGGCCTTCCCGATGTTTTGGATTCTACCGCTTCTCCCCCTTGGCCGTCAGCTTCACCACGCCAAGGATCATCTTCCGCACGTCCGCCGGCAGCGTCGGCCAGGCCGCGATAAGCTCCCTCAATTCGGGTGATTCCACCGCGCCAGGTGACAAGCCAGGTGATAAGGAATTTTCGGCGGATTCGTAAGTCTTGCCCGCGTCACGGCTTGCGGGATGAGGGGGACGGATTGCAAATCCGTTATTCGTCGGTTCGAATCCGACCTCGGCCTCTCACAGCAGAAGTCAGAAGAACAACCGGGAAGTCAGGAGCCAGAAGCTGAGGCGCCGGCTTCTTTTCCCAACTTTTGGCTTCCATTTTCTGTTCCCCAATTCGCCGGTGCGTTCTGAAGATAATTATGAATCGCCCGCGCCGCCTGCTTGGCCTGGCCCATGGCGCTGATCACCGTGGCGGCACCGGAAACGACGTCGCCGCCGGCGAAGACGCCTGGGTGTGATGTTTCCATGGTCTGCTCGTTCACCGTCAGCGTGCCGTGTTTGCTGGTCTTGAGGCCCGGCGAGGTCTGCGGGATGAGCGGGTTGGGCTTGTTGCCGATCGAAATCACTACCGCGTCGGCCTCGATGATGAAATTGCTTCCCTCCACCGCCACCGGCCGGCGCCGGCCGGAATCATCGGGCGCTCCCAGTTCCATTTTCAGGCATTCCATTCCGATGGCGCGGCTGTGGGCATCGGTGACGATGCGCAGCGGGTTGGTGAGCATGCTGAAGACGACGCCCTCCTGCTCGGCATGGTGAGCCTCCTCGGCCCGCGCCGGCATTTCCTCGCGGCTGCGGCGATAGACGAGCGTAGACTTCGCGCCCAGGCGCAGGGCGCTGCGGGCGGAATCCATCGCCACGTTTCCGCCACCGACGGTGATGACGTGTTTCGCAATGGGCGGCGTGGTGGCGTGGCGCGGGAAATCATACGCCTTCATCAGGTTGATGCGGGTCAGGAACTCGTTGGCCGAGTAGACGCCCACCGCGCTTTCGCCGGGAATGCCCAGGAACATCGGCAGGCCGGCGCCGGAGCCGATGAAGACCGCGTCGAAGCCGCGCTCTTCCAGAAGTTGATCCACCGTCTCGGTTTTGCCGATGACATAGTCGGTGTGAATCTCCACGCCGATCTTGCGGAGGCTGTTCACCTCGTATTGCACGATCTCCTTGGGCAGGCGGAACTCGGGGATGCCGTACATCAGCACGCCGCCCGGCAGGTGAAGGGCCTCGAAGATGACCACGTGATGGCCGAGCCGGGCCAAGTCTCCTGCAACGGTGATCCCGGCCGGGCCGGCGCCGATGACCGCGACTTTCTTCCCCGTGGCCGGGGCGACTTGCGGCGGCGGCTCGGTGTTGCGCACGCGCACATAGTCGGCCACGAAGCGCTCCAGCCGCCCGATCGCCACCGGCTCAAACTTCTTTCCCAGGACGCACTGCGCCTCGCACTGTGATTCCTGCGGGCAGACCCGCCCGCACACCGCCGGCAGGGCTGTCTGCTCCTTGAGCTTCGATGCCGCGGCTTCGAACTGCCCGGCCGCGATCAGCCCGACGAAGCCGGGAATGTCGATGCTCACCGGGCAGCCCATCACGCACAGCGGCTTCTTGCACTGCAGGCAGCGGCTGGCTTCGACCAGCGCCACCTCCGGCGAATATCCCTTGGGCACTTCCTGAAAATTCTGCGCGCGCCGCCGCGGCGACTGCTCCGGCATTGGCTGGCGGGGCGTCCGCTGCTTCTTCACGACATGCTTTGGCACATCTTCCATCTCAATCACCACGATGCGCTGCGATGCTCTGTAGGGTGGGCATACCCGCCCACCGTTGCGGAAAGGTGGGCGAGTACGCCCACCCTAAAACTGCGTGTTCGCCAACACCTTCATCTCCACATGCCGTGTGTGCGAGCACGACTTGCCGCCATGCGAACCGGCCGCCTGCGGCATCGCCTCCACCTCCGCGTGGACATAGGCATTGCGCCGGGCGAAGAGCTGATCCCAATCCACCTGGTGGCCGTCAAAGAACGGGCCATCCACGCACGCGAATTTTGTCTCCTTCCCCACCGCCACCCGGCAGGCCCCGCACATGCCTGTCCCATCCACCATCACCGGGTTCATCGCCACCTGCAGCGGCACGCCCAGGCCGCGGGTCTTCTCGGCCACCATCTTCATCATGAAGGCGCAGCCGATGGCGACGAACAGATCCGGCTTGGTTTCCCGCGCATACAGCTTCTCAAACCACTCCTGCACGCCCCCCTTTGCTCCCCGGCTGCCGTCCTTGGTGGCGATCAGCAGCTCATCGCTCACGCCGCGCAGTTCCTCTTCCATATACAGCATGTGGGCGCTGCACCCTTCGATGACGCTGATGACGCGATTCCCCGCCGCCTTCATCGCCCGCGCGATCGGATAGATCGAGCCCACGCCGTAACACCCGCCGCCCAGCACGACCGTGCCGACGTGTTCGATCGGCAGCGGCAATCCCAGCGGGCCGCTCACATGCGCCAGCACATCGCCGGCCTGCAAACCCGCGATCTCGTGACTGGACCGGCCGACATCTTCAATTACCAGGGTGATCGTCCCCGCGCCGGCGTCCCAATCCACCAATGTGAACGGCGAGCGTTCGGAGGTTTCTTCCGCCATTACAATCGCGAACTGCCCTGGCTTGGCGTACCGCGCCACCGCCGGCGCGTGAATCACCAGCTTGAAGAAATTCGGCACGATCTCGCGCTGCTCGACAATCGCGAAACCCTCGGCCGACTTCACGACCTCTGCCCGCGGCGTGAACGGCAGCCCCATCGCCTGCAGCGCCGGCACGACATCCGCCAGCAGATGTCCGCGATAGCGTGCCGGCAGATCGTTGAGCAGATCGCGCGGACGCAACGGCAAGGCCAGCGGCGCATCACCGTCATCGTTGAATTCGGCGGAGAAACTTGTGGAAGGCGCAATTGCCGCCGCCAGCGCCGCCAGAATTTCTCTCTCCGCCCGCGCCTGGCCCGGCGGTTCGACCGCCTTCGCCGACTGCTTCAGCTCGTACAGCGCATCGCGAAACGATCCTCCCACCTCCGCGAGAATCGCCACCGGTAGCAGCGCGCTGGCCCGCTCCGACGCAGCGGACGGCAGGCAGTCGCAGACGACCAAGTACGGAATGTTCGAGATTATCTCTTCGGGCAGGTAAGCGCCCGTCACCAGTACGCCGTCATATTTTCCGGCCACCAATTTCTCGCGCGCCTGCCGCGGCCGCAGGTCGTCGATTGTTCCGTTGGCAGGAATCGTGGCCACATCCCCGTGCATGACATCGCGGGCAAAGCGCGCGTAGGCTGCACGGGTCTCGCCCATCTCCGAAGCACTGACGATCGCCAGGAACCCTCCTCCCGGGCACGTCCGTAGCGCCTTCGCCACCCCTTCAATCGCCTCCTCCCACGGCACCGGCACCAGTTCTCCCTCCTCGCGCAGCATCGGCCGGCGCAAGCGCTGCCGGGAGTTGATCAGTTGCGGGTACGCGAACCGCCCCACCGCGCACAGACGCTGTGTTCGGGCGAATTCCGGCATCCGCGTCGCTACCACTTTGCCATCCGAGATCACCGTCGTCAGCGCGCATCCTTCCGGGCAGATCGTGCAGATGCTGCTCGCCCCATCGTGGCCGGCGCCATGCCAGCGGGCATAGCGGTCGGTGATCGTCCCCGTCGGGCAGATGTCCACGCACGCCCCGCAGAACGTGCAGCCGGCGTCGATCCAGCTCGCGTCGAACGCCGTTCCGATCTTCGCCCCGCGTCCCCGGTTGACGATGCTGATGGCCGGCTTGCCGTGAATTTTCTCACAGATCCGCCAGCACTTTCCGCAAAGCACGCACAGGTTGTGGTCGCGCTCGATGAACGGATCATCGCGCTCCACTTTGTACTGCGAATAGAGCGTCGGCAGGTGCAGGTTGTCGGACTTCGCCTCCAGCGACATGCCGCGAATCGTGCAGCCGCTCTGGTTCGAGCAGCTTCCGCAGCGGGTGGATTGCCCGGCCTTGGTTGGCCGCGGCTTGTGCTTCTCGCAATCCTCGCGGTGATCGCAGACCAGGCAGGAATTGGGATGCCCCGAGAGCATCAGCTCCAGCGTGTTGTTGCGCAGCTCGATCAGCTCCGGCGTCCTGGTCCGCACGATCATGCCGTTGGCCGCCGGCGTGGTGCAGGAGGTGGGAAAGCCGCGCACCTGCTCGATCTCGACGATGCACAGCCGGCAGGCGCCGAAGTTCGGCAGCGCCTCGTGGGCGCAGAGCGTGGGAATCTCGATGCCAGCGCCGCGTGCGGCGTCCAGCACCGTCGCCCCGGCCGGCGCCGTCACCTGTCTGCCATCGATCGTCAGCGTCACTTTTTCCATCTTCTATCCCACCGCCGCGGGCGCAGGGGGGGCCATCGCCGTTCTCGTCCCCATCTTTACCGCATCGAACTTGCAGGCGCTGCGGCACGAGCCGCAGTGAATGCACACCAGCGGATCGATCCGGTGCGGCCCCTTCTTTTCACCGGCGATCGCGTCAATCGGGCACGCACGGGAGCACGCCGTACATCCCGTGCAGGCCTCGGCATCGATCGAAAACTCGATCAACTCCCGGCACACGCCCGCCTCGCAGCAATTGCGGTCCAGATGCGCCCGATATTCATTCTCGAAATAGCGCAAGGTCGTCAGCACCGGGTTGGCCGCCGTCTGGCCCAATCCGCACAGCGACGCCTTCTTCATCGTCTGGCCGATCCGCTGCATCTGCTCGATGTGATGCGCCTGCCCATGCCCCTGCGTGATGTCGGTCAGGATGCGCAGCAGGTGCTGGGTTCCCATCCGGCACGGCACGCACTTTCCGCACGATTCGCTCTCGGTGAAGCTGAGGAAATAGCGTGCCACATCCACCATGCACGAATCCTCATCCATCACCACCATGCCGCCGGAGCCCATGATCGACCCAACCTGCGCCAGGTGCTCGTAATCCACCGACAAGTCGAGATGCTCGGCCGGGATGCACCCGCCCGATGGCCCGCCGGTCTGCACCGCCTTGAAGCGCTTGCCATCCAGCACCCCCCCGCCGATGTCGTCGATGATCGTGCGCAGCGGGGTTCCCAGCGCCACCTCGATCAAGCCGGTTCGCTGAATCTTGCCGGCCAGCGAAAACGTTTTCGTGCCCCTGCTGCTCTCGGTGCCGTGCGAGGCATACCAGCCGGCCCCGTGCCCCAGGATGGCCGACACCGCCGCCAGCGTCTCCACGTTGTTGATATTGGTGGGCTTGGCGAACAGCCCGGAAATCGCCGGGAACGGCGGCCGAGAGCGTGGCATCCCCCGCCGCCCCTCGATGCTCTGCATCAGCGCGGTTTCTTCGCCGCATACAAACGCCCCCGCTCCTTTGAGGATCTGAATCTCGAAATCGAACCCACCGCCCAGGATGTTATTCCCTAGTAATCCGGCCGATTTCATCTGCTCGATCGCCCCGGCAATCCGCTCCACCGCCAGCGGATATTCCGCCCGCACGTAAACGTATCCCACCGACGCGCCGATCGCGTACCCCGCGATGACTAATCCCTCCAGCACCGCGTGTGGATCACCTTCCAGGACGCTGCGGTTCATGAACGCGCCGGGATCTCCTTCATCGGCATTGCAAATCACATATTTCTGATCCCCTTTGGCGCCGCGGGCGAATGACCATTTTGTTGCGGTGGGAAAACCCGCCCCGCCGCGCCCGCGCAGGCCGGCCGTCTTCACCTCGCCGATCACCTGCTCCGGCGTCAGCGTCAGGGCGCGGGCAAGGCCGGAATATCCCCCGCGGGCGACGTAATGATGCAGATTCGTCGGATCGATCACGCCGCTGTTGCGCAGGATGATCCGCGTCTGCTGGCGGATCATCGGCAGCTCGGTAAATCGAACCACCGCGTCCAGCGCATCGCCATCCATCACCGCGAAGGCATTTTTCGAGAGCGCTGCGCCGTCGAAGTGGCCGGCAATCATCGTTGGAACGCCGCGGGGATCGACTTCCTGATACAGCACGCTGCGCCCGTCGCGCCCGCGAATTTCCACCAGCGGCTCGGCGTAACACAGCCCAAGACAGCCGACTTCCGCGACCGTCACCTCCGAGGTGAGATTGCGCGCCTCCAGTTCTTTCCGCACCGCCTCCAGCACGTTCAGCGCCCCTGCCGCCCGGCCGCAGGTGGCGGCGCCGACGAGGATGCGCGGACGGCGCGGATCGCTGAATCGCTCCCAATCCATGCGGGATTGCTGCTGGAGATCGGCGAAGCTCATTTCACCTCCGCGATCAGCTTCTCCAGCCGTGTCTGGCTCACCCGGCCATAGACCGTCTCATCCACCACCACGGCTGGCGCCAACGCGCACGATCCCAGGCACATCACGCGCTCGATGCTGAATTCTCCATCGGCCGTAGTCTGGTTGGCGCCGGCGCCAAGTTGGCGCTGCACCGCGTCCATCAGCCGGCCGCTGCCGCGCACGTGGCAGGCGGTGCCCTCGCAGATTTTCAAGGAGTGCCGGCCGGGCGCCTCAAAGCGGAACTGGGAATAGAAGGTGGCGACGCCGACGACGTCATTCACCGAAAGCTCGAGATGAATCGCCACCTGCCGCAGTGCGGATTCCGGCAGATAGCCGAAGGCCGCCTGCACATCCTGCAGCAGCGGGATGAGTTGCGGCCGCCGGCGAGGATGGCGGGCGAGGATTTCCGCGAGTTGCAGCTCGTGACATTCGCAGGAATTTGAGGAGACAGTCGCACCGGCATTCATAATAGGACCATTTTATCCCTTATTTCGGCAAAAGGGAAGGTCCAGCAGGAAAATTCGCGCTTTTTCTGGTTGCCGCGGCCATCACCGGGTTGGGGCCGAACCGAAATGTCCGCCTACGGTTTCTTCTTCTTTTTCGTCTTGTCGGGGTCCTTCGGCTTCTCCGGCTTGTTCAGCAGATCGCCGATGATTCCCGGCAAGCCCTGATCGGCGGATTGGGAAGTTGCACCGGGGTTCTTATTGTCGGGAGTATTGTCGCTGACGCCGGGGAGGTTGCCGAGAATTCCGCGTTCGGCGGCTTTGGCGGCGGTTTGGGTAATGATCTTGTCGGCCGGAATTTCCGGCTTATTCGTGGTGCCGCGCACCGGGAGCACCAGGGATGGAACGAGCTTGTCGATGTTCTTGATGCCGGCCAGCCTGGCAATGATCGAGGTGGGGACGCCCAAATCCATGTTCAGCTTCTGGCTGTTCATATCCACCGTGCCGTTGAGGGCGAGGGCGTAATTGTCGAGTTGAAGGTTGAAGTTGGTCGTGGTGACGACGCCCTTTTCGATGACGACTTCAGCGTCCTTGATGTTGCCTTGAAGGGTGTCCTGGTTGAACGCGTTCGGAGCCAGCATCGCAATCGCCTTGGTCAGCGGCGAATATCCCATCTCCAGGCCAATGACAGAATATTTGGCGTGCAGATAGCCATCGCTATTGGGGTTCTTGGCATATTCATCGATCGGCAGCTTATCGCATTGCAGGAGCGTCATGCTGATGGCGCCCCTGGCCTTCTTGGGGTCGGCGAACAGCGGGTTGTTCAGGAACTTGCCGAGGAAACTGTTGGCGAAGACCGGATTCAGAGTCACATCCTTGAGGATCTGGAAATCCTTGCGCGTGGTGAGGCGCGGATGCTCCTGGCCGAGGTCGACGGAAATCGCGCTGAGGTCCAGGGTGCCTTCGTTAAATATCGCAGGCGGCACCACCTGCCCCGGCTTGTCGGCATAGGCAATGTCGACGACGCCTTTGTTGAAGCCGAAGGGCAGGTCGAACTTCTGCACGGTCACGCCATAGCCGGGGATGTCGAGGGAATCGAAGGCGAAACCGCCGTCGCCCTGCAGATACTGGATGGCCTGGTAAAACTTCAGCGGGTGCTTGTCTTTGTCGGTGGCTGGGAAGCTGCCGCGCAGGTGGATCGTGCGCTGATATTTGCCGACGATCTTCAGGTCCTTGAGCTTGTCCTCCGGCGCGGGCTTGCCCGGCTCGGCCTTGGGGGCGATCAAGGGATGGATGATCGGCCAGAGCTTTTCCATGTCGTAGGCGAGGCTGACCTGCATGCCCTGCTGAGCCTTGTCGCCGATGCCGGTGAGGATGCGGGCATTGTTCCAGTCGATGATGCGCCCGGCCACGGATACGTACAGCGCCTTGCTGGAAGGCATGTCGATGGACAACTGCTTGATGGTGGCGTTGGCCGCGTTGGTATCGACATCGACCGCATTGCGAATGGCGACCTGCGGCTCCTCGAAGGCGGGCTTGCCATCCTGGATGACCTGGAATTTGTCGATGGTGATGGCGCCGGCGAGGGAAATACTGTTGCCGGCCGTGCCCAGATCCTGGGTCAGGTTATAACCGCCGCGATAGGCGAACGTGCCCGGCTTCTGGCCCTGCAGGGCGTCAATCAAACCGCCGGCCTGGTCGAGCGTGCCGGCCAACTGAATGGTGCCGTTGGCCTTGAGGTTCTTCGTGTCCGACAGGCCGCTAATATGAATGGGCTTGCCCTGCGGCATTGAAAGCTGGGCGATGCCGAGGTTACCGGTGAGGGTATCAATCGCCAGACCATCGATCTGTTGAACACCCTTCTCATCGTTCTTGCCGGTGACGGCGGCCTTCATGGCCATCAGCACCTGCTCGGTATTCCATGCTCCTTCTCCGCGCGCCAGCGCCAGCTTGGAAACCTCGATCCTGCTCACGTCCAGATTCAGCTTGTTGGCATCCTTCTCATCCGCCTTCACGTTCATGGCGACTTGCGCGGAGCCTGACGTGATCTGCAGCGGCGGCAGCGGCTTGGGGGCATTGGGATCATCGCCGGCCGTCGCCACCGGCTGCGGCGCCGGCGGGCTAAACGCCTGCAGCAGCGCGTACAGCCGGGGCAGATCGGGCACGTTCGCGGTGACATCGGCATTCTTCACCATCGCCAACGTTCCCATCGGCTTGCCGGCCTTGTCCTGCAGGATGACGGTGGCGTTCTTCACGTCGGCATTGGCGAATTCGCTGGCGACGTTGGCGGATGCCGTCAGCGCCTGCGTCATGTCATCCGGCACATCCGCATTGGCGATCAGATGCAGCTTCTGCGGGTTGGGATGCTGGGCCAGCACAACATTGGTGAGATCGAAATCCGCCTTGACGGTGGTGGCCGGCTTGTCGCCGCGCTTGAAATCCACCGACCCATCCAGCATCCCGCTCTTGAGATCCTGCCCCGGCGCCGCTCCAGCGGCGAGGGGCTGGGCCGAAAACGCCTGGACCAATTCGAGCACCTGCTTGACGTTGGCGTTGAGCAGCAGCGTTCCCCCGCCGCTGATGCTCTTGGTGCCGAGGGCGATATCGAAAGGCGCATCCGACTTGTGCAGGTTGAACAGCCCACTGGAAGTGGTGATCGCAAGCTGCGTGAGTTTGGCGCCGAAGCCTCCGCCGGTGCTGAGCGTGCCGAGGACATCGACGCCGATGGTCTCATTCTTCAACACCACCGCGCCGCTGCCATCATCGCGGTTCTTGACGATGGAGAGATTTCCAATGGAAAGAACCTTGGCCTGCTGGTCCAGCACGATCTGGTTGTTCTGCATGGTTCCGACGAGGCGCACGGTCAAGTCGCCGCCGACGATCTTCAGCTTGTTCTGCGCCAAGGCGGGAATGAAGGGCCCATACTCCTTCTGCACCTGCGGCAGATTCGGAGCGGCCACCGCGACGTTGAACTTCGCCGCCAGGGTGTTGGACCAGTCGGCATCGCCATTGGCGATCACGTTGAGGGTCGGCGAACCTTCCGGGCCGCTGGTGAGCTGCAGGGCGGCATTGCGGACGGCGCTGGCGAAATGGGCGGCGGCACGCACCAGTTCTCCGGAATATTTGAGCTGCAGGTTGGGCTGATCGATTGGCGGCCCGCTCATCACCCCCACCACCTTCATGTCGTGCAGGGCCAGCGCTGCGGTCGTGGCGATCGTGCCCCCAACCTTCCTCAAATCGCCACTGGTGGTGAGATTGAACGTGCCGGTTCCGGCAAGATCGACCTTCTCCGCCGGCTGCGTGGCCGGCTTCGTCGTGTCCGGCTTGCCCTTAATGAGTTCATCGAGATCGACAAATTGCTCGGCCTGATGCTGCAGCTTCTTCAGGTCGAAATCCCCGGCGATCGCCAGATCGGCCAGGGACTTGCCGCCGCCGCCTGCGCTGGCGAACCCGCTGGTGAATTTGAGCCCGATATCCTTCAGATCCACCTGCTGGCCGCCGATGGCGGTGGCGCTGGCGGTGATATCAATCGGCTCCAGCTTCACCGCCCCGCGCGGCGAGACGCCGGCGACATCCTTCAGATGGGTATCGCTGGCGAGGATGGCATTGGTCTGCTTGAGATCGATGGTGGTGTTGTGCAGCAGCCGGCCGGAGTTGAGCTTCAAGCCCTCCGCCAGCGCCACCATATGCGGAAGCTGCCCGGCGATATCCGCCGCGTCCAGGTCGACCTTCAGCGCCGCCTGCCCTTCGCCGAACGTGACCGCGACCGCCTTCTCGGCCGGGCCGAATGAAGCCGCGATCTTCGCCGCCGCCTCCTGCAGCCCCTGCAGCGGCCCATTCACCGTCAGCACAATCTTCCCCGGCTCGGTCTTGCCCTGATCGATCAAAATCGAGCAGTCGGCGTTGAGCATCTGATGCTTCGGGTCCATCGGCTTGAGCGAGGCCTTGATCGGCAACTGCAGCAGCTTGGTCTTGAATGTGTCGCCTTTCAGCACTCCTCCACCGGCGGACAGGCCGGCCACCTGAATATTGCCATCGGCCGAGAAATCCTGCATCCCCGCCGCCTTCAGCGCCAGCTTGCCCCCCGCCGTCCCTCCCACCACCAGCTCGATATGCTGGGTCCGCAGCAGCGCGTTCAGCGCATCGAGCTGGGCGTTCTTCAACTCCAGGGTTTGGTCGGCCTTCAGGTTCTTCTCATCGACGACGTTGTTCTGGATGGCATCCACCGTCCCGGCGAGCTGGATCGATCCCTTCTCGCCGTTGCCGATGTGATAGTTCAGGTCGATGGCATCCTTGATTGTCTCATTGATGTTGGGCACATCCACCGCGATGTTGCTGGGATCGATGTGAATGGTCTGCGGGTTCTGCGCCGAGACCAGCGTCACCGTCCCCTGCAGATCCGTGATCTTGAAGTTGCCCTTGATGTCCGGGAGCTTGCCCGCTGTCTTGGTCTTTTCATTGGGCGTACTCGGCTTGGCCGGCTGCGTCCCCGCCGATGGCTTGGCCAGCTTCTGCAGGTTGGTCGTCCCATCTTCGTAGACTTCGCAGGCCACCAGGTTCAGGTGGTCCACGGAGGTGTTGCCGCAATCCAGGTTTCCCTTGATCGCCCCGATCAGCGACAGCGGCGTATCCAGCTTCCCCACCTCCAGGATCAACCGGTCGCGGTCATCATAGACCTTCACATCGCTGACATGAATCCCGCTGGTCCAGCCGATCGACCAATCCGCGATCTGCACCCGGCCATTGAGGTTGTCGTTGATTTTCCCCACCACGAACGACCGCGCCGCCGAGGTGCTGGCGATGGTGGGGGCAAACACCACCAGCAGAACCACCAGCACGATCAGCAGCAGCACGAGGCGCACCGTCCAGCGCAGCACCGGATGCTTGCGTCTGGTCCTGGCGGCCGGCGGCAAGGCGCCCGGGGGAGTCGGCTTCTTGTCAGCAACTTGTTCGTTTGGGTTCAACGGCTTGGGCGTGTTTTCTTCCATGAAATATTCCAAAAAGATTGATGGGGGCGAGGCGTCCCCACCGGGAAGAAATGCAATTGAAAATTGAAAATTGAAAATTTCAAAATGCAAATTTGCAGACTTGTCGCCGGGCGTCCGGGCTCATTTTGCAATTTTCATTTTGCAATTTGCAATTTTCAATGAATTCCTTCCGCCTGCTCTTTCCCATTCCCCGCTCACTTCAGCTTCAACTTCACCATTCCCTGTTTCTCCAGCAGATTTCCCCCCGCGTTCTCCTGGATCGCCTGCGGCGAGGGATTGACGATCAATGCGTTGTTGTTCCCCTGCTGAATCGGCGTCTGCCCCACCAGCCCGCCCGGGCCGCCGGGGGGGTTGTCGGTCATGAAGACGAACTGCTGCAGCGCCAACAGGCGGGTGTTGGAGGGCCGGGCGGTGATCGTCACATACTTGCGGTCATTGGAGACCACCGCGGCCGCATCCAGGATCGCCCCGCTGTTCACCACTTCAATCTGCGGCTCAAACACGATGGGCGTGCGGCTGAAGAAGGGATTCACCTGCCCGTGGGCCAACTGCCCCGCGCCCAGAACCACCAACCCCCCCGCCGCCGCCACCGCCATTGCCATAAACCGCATCATGCTGCACCTCATCGTATAAACCATCCATCCCATCGGGGATTCTATCGAACCATCCCCCCCGCCCTACACTATATATAGACC
>DAIOHQ010000086.1:0-17454 GCA_036744635.1 Tepidisphaeraceae bacterium
AAGAACTCACGACTTCGCTCCTATCCGATGCGGACGTAGCGCTGTAGTGTTAATTGCTCGGCGGCAACGTCGGCGGGGGATGGATTGGTGTATTGATTCAGTTCCTTGGAAATCTGCGGCTTCAGTTTCTCTCGGCGGTTTGCCTCATCGCCTTTTTCGTAGCTGCGGTAGGACTTGGCGCGAGTCGCGTCGATCTTATTGGCCTCGTCCCGCTGTTTGGCGATTTGGTCAAGCCGATCCTGCATGAGTTGCGGCGCGTCCTTCAACTGATCCTTCGCGTCCGTCTCCATCTTGTCGAACTTAGCTTTGTTGTCGGCGCGGTATTGATCGACCTTCTTTTGATCGGCCTGTCGCCTGCGCAAGTCCTCGCGTTGCCGTGCTGCCTCAGTGGGTCCGCCGAATTCTGCGATGTCTGATTCCCGCTTAGACCGATCGCGCAATTCCTGAATCTTCTTCTCGTTCTTGCCGCCGGTGTCATCCGGGAAGGTGGTGCGGTTGTTGTAATGCTCAAGCTGACGGGCCATGTCTTGATGTAGCTGCGCCTGATCTCGGTAATAGGCGCGGTTGCGGATCAGCGGCTTGTTGGCTGGCTTGTCGTCGTTTTCATCGGGTTTGAACTTGACGACTGGCGGCTTCTTTGCCGCGCCTTGTGGGGTCGCTGGATGTGGGGTCACTAGTGCTGGATGTTGAGCCACGGGCGGCGCTGGCACTGGCTTGGCACCGGCGGGCGGCGGGGTGGGCGCGGCGGGAGGGGCTGGCCGTGGCACTGGCAATGGTTTAGCAGCGGCGGCTGGCGCGGCGGCGGTCGGTACAGGGCGAGCCTGCGCGGCTTTGCCTGTCGCCCTTACGATTGACGCATCCCCTGCGGCAAACGCCTTGTTCGCATTCTTCCAAATGTCGTTAAGACTGTTGACGGTTTGTGCAGTGGCGCCACGGAGCAAATTCAGGTGCTTGATCTTCATTTCCGTGGCTCGGCCAGACGCATTCACCTGGCGATTCATCGACGCTTGAATTTCGGCCTCGATCTCCTCGATGCGTGCCTTGCCAGCTGCCTCTACTTTCGGGTCTCCCACGACAATCTGTGTCGTCAGATATTCCCACGCCTTGGCAAACGTGAGCATCGTCTGCGTCGATTCCTCCGTGTTAGCGGTCATCTGCCGCATGGATTCCGCGATGCGATCAAACATCCACCCCAAGGGTCCTGCAATAAGCCCACCGCTCGATGCGCTCAATTCCTCAACCGAGTTCTTCAGCTTTTCGATTCTCCCGCCAAGTGTGTCGGTTTGAGCGATTCGCTCGGCCATGCCTTGTGCCGCCAGCCGTTGAATCATCGCGAATTTCTGTTCGGCTGTTGTGGCCTGTTTCAGGATGGGGAGCTTCCTTTCGAGCGCCAGAAAGCTGCCCTGTTCGGCCTTGTAGAGCGCTTCCATCGCTGTCGGCACGTCGGTTCCCATCGCTTCGGCTAGTCCAACGGCAATTTTGGTGAAATCCTCAATCTGGTTGGCCCCGATCCCCATATTCAGGCCCAGCGACATAACATCGCGGATCAAAACCGGGCTGAGATTGGATGCGCGGGCAAGCGCATCACTGAATTCATTCAGCCGGGTGTAGTTCTCCTTGACCGATTCGCCGGTTGCGCTGAGGGTAGAGCGCAGCTTTGTCATGGATCGCTCTTGCGCGACCGCGGCTTCGATAAACTTCTCGAATCCGAAGCTGATGCCGCCGACGGCTGCCAGCCCCATGAAGATGTGCTTCATGCGGTGGCCCATCGCTTCAGTCGCTTTGCCCATGCGGTCCGTCTCGTGCTCGACTGTCTGCCGCGCCTTGCTCAGACCGGGGCGCAGTTGCGACTGGTCGGCTTTGATGATGACGAACGCTTCGCCAAGGGTGCTCATGGGTGCATCTTTCCGCCCTGTGGGGCGCTGGTGGGTTTCGCTGCTGCGGTCGAGTTGCCGCGGCGGATCAGGTCATCAATCCATCGTGCGTGAAATTGGTACAGGGCGCGATCGTTGAAGATGGTGGCCTGCTCGACGTTGTGCGAGCTGCGCAGGTTGGCGCTGCTCTCGTGCGTCCGCATGGCCACAACCTTAAATCCGTGGGCGCTGAATGCCTCGACCATGTAGGTGTGAATTTCGGCGTCCGCGGCCGAAAAGTAGTGGCTGCAAAGCACGCTGATATCTCCGATCAATTCGGCGTCCACCAGCGCCATCAAGTCGCCGACGTTCTTTTTGGAGAATCCCAGCGTTGCCACCCTCAGCGCATCGATTCGTTGCCGGCCGGATAGCTCGATGATGGCGGGGATAAAGTCGGCCAGTGCATACGCGCCGGTGAGAATGCAGTGAATGGCCTCGCTGGCCTTTGGTAGCCGCGAAAGCTGCTGCACGGTGCGGTAAGACTTGTCGAGCACTTCAAATGCCCTGCGGTGGCTGGTGGTGACGGTGGCGCCCTGCTCCAGCTTCAGCTGGACGTTGGCGAGTTTGCTTTCATCGACGGCGGCGGCAAAGCCCTGCATCGGTTTGATCCGATCCATGTTGAACGGCTTTGGCTCGCGGGTGGCGCTACTCATTGGGGCGCTCCCGTGGCAAGGGCCCGGCGGGTCATCGTGGCGCGGGCGAGGGGTGTCATCCCCAGCTTGCGCGTGTACTGCAGCAGCAGGTTGGCCAGCTTCATTTCGGTGCGCAAGAGCGGGTTGGGATATACCCTGCCGGTCCTGGCCTTGTATGTCAGCCCCCCGCGGTCGATCTGCTTCTGCACGTCCAGCCAGCCGGCAAAGGTTTGGCAGTAGACGGCCAAGGCATCGCCGTCGACGCGAATCAGATACCTGGCCTCCACCAGCAGCGGCGCTACTCGGCGCCATTCCTTCGCCGCCTCCCGGCTCAAGCCCATGGGCATTGCCGGCATTGCAGGCGCTGGCAGCGGCCGGATTGCGCGGGGGCGCCGGCCTGGTGCGGTGGTCAATTTCATGTGCGGGGTGGTGCTCATTTGGCAAGCTTCAGGGGGTTTATGTCGAAACTGCGATTGAAAGCTTCAATGGAGTCTTCGGCCGGCAAATTGGATCGCACGCGCGATCGGTCGGCGGGAGTCATGCCGAAACGGGGGAGATACTGCGCCATCTGCTTCATGGCGGTAGTGGCCACCGACAAATACGGATTCTGGATCGGGTAGCCGTTGGGGGATTTCACCACTGTGCCGCCCGTGGCAAGCTCTCGCTCGGCCTCGGCCCAGCGGGCATACGCCTGGCAGTAGAGCGCCAATTGGTCGCCGTCGATCACTGTCAGCATCCCCTGGGGTAGCAGTAGCCTGACCATCCGCTCCCATTCGACTTTTGCGGCGTCTGATAGGTGGTCGGGGCACTTGGGCGCAGCTTTGGTGGGTTGCGGCTCGCTCTGGCGTGCCTTGGCGTGTTTGCTGCCTCGCAAGGCAAGAATCGCGGTTGGTGTTCGTGGTCGTGCCATCGCTATTGTGCTCCGTCCTGTTGCGTCCTGCGGCGTTGTTCGCTGGCCTGCTCGATCCTGCTCATTCCTTCACTGCCTGTATGGTCCTGGTTCGGTGTAACCCCGCCCTATTTTTAGCGCGGAAATTCGCGTAAAATTGGCACGGTCTCCCTTCGGACCGTTCAACCATGATTTTCACCCCCCTACCCTACCCTACCCGGCCTCTCAGCCGGCTACCCCCGCCACACACTGGCTACGCGTTCGCCCCGATCTCGCACAGCCGCGCGCGCACTCGGTAGGCCGCGAGCCTGCCCGCGAGTGAATCATTCGCTGGCGTTGTACTGGTGGGCATGGCGCCGGCGGTGGTGTCCCTGTTGCCCGATGTCGATGCGGTATAGGCGGGGAACGTCACGGGCCCGCAGTCGTACACAGTGACGGCTCGAATCAATCGCAAGATCATCGGCCCGTTGTCATCCCACTCCTCGGCGTCGACGGTGAATGCAAAGCTGCTCCCACTCAGGTCGCCGCGGCGTAGGTGCTCCTGCACGTCCTGGCTGGTGGTGGTGTTGGCGGTGTCGATCTCGTATCGCAAGCCCTTGGCGTCCACTGATAACCGCATGGTGCCGGCGCTTGATCGGCCAAGGATCTGATTCGGATCGTGATTGAGTAATCCCCTCACGTCATCCGGCCGCGACAGTGCCTTGTCGAAGGCGCCGGGCATGATGCGTTCCACAACCGCGCTCCCGAGCTGGTACTGCGTCCCTGGTGTCCCATCATAGAACACGGCGCCATAGCCGATGATGGCTTTGCCGCGGCCGTCCCGGCGCTCGGCGAGTGTTACGGGGTTTGCGGCGGCGGTGGTGGCGGTGAACCTTCGTTCCATGGTGTCATCCTTTGATCTTCGGAAGCCCCTCGGTGTCGGCCCGCCGGTTGAAGCTGCGGACCTGCTGGTCGATAACAGCGGCCTGCCGGCGAAGCGCATGCCCTTCGGTGGTCATCGCGACCTCCGCGGCCCGGCGCTGAATTGGATCGCTCGGCAGTCGCGCCCTTTTGGCTGCAGCGTGTGCGGCGATGCGCTTTTGGAGCAGCCGGCTGGCCTGGCGCAGCGTCGCGCCCATGCAGTCCGGTCCCTGCCGCGATAGGTTGGCGTGTTCTTTCATTGGATGCCTCGCGTTTATGGTGCTTCGTGTGCCTGTCCCCCGATCACTTCTCAAGAAATTGATCGGCTTGGTATTCGCGTTCCCACGCGTCGATAATGTCGATGAATTCCAATGACATTGGCATCGTCCCGTTAAAATTGGCTTGCCTGAACGGGTAGCCAACCGGCGATACGTCATCCTGTTCAAGCTCGCTATCAAACGCCGCAAGATTCCGGATTGCCCCCGCCGTGTTCTGCAGGGCGATGCTCAGCCGCTCGATAAGCGCCTGCCGCTCGGGCGTCCGCGCCGTTCGCACCTGCTGGCATGACGATTTCTTCAGGGCGTCGATGCGTGATTGCTGCAGGCGGATCGCCTCGGACACAACCGCAAGCTCATTCCGCAATCGCTGATTCAACCCAAGCTCGGGCGCTGTCACGGCCTGGCCGTCCAGAAGCATCTGCGCCGCGGTCGTGGTTGCTGATTCGGCCTTCGGCGTCTGCCGCAGTTCCACCTGCAGTTGCGCCTGGCGCTTGAAAAGCTCATCCAGCTTGGCGTAGGCGGCGCGTAGCGCGGGCACGTCCGCCAGCTTCCGCGGGGCGCTCGCTGTATTCGATTCAGAAATTTCCGCTGCTTCCATCGCGGGCGAATCCGTCGTGGCGACTCCGCCGTTATCAACCTGTTTGTTCCTGGCCATGCCTATTCCTTCCCGGCTCATCGGCCGGGTGTTGGTGGTGTCAATCGTTTCGTTCGCCGCTGCATCGTGATTCGACCATCGATCGGCGATTTAGCACGCGCTCAAGTGTTCTAACGTTGGCGAGCATCTGCCGGCCGGCCCGGATGATGGGGATACGTCCGGCCTCGGCTTCGGCGCGGAGCCACGCGGCGGGAACGCCAAGCGCTACAGCGGCTTTATCGAGGGGAAGGAATCCAGAAATCTCGCTCACGTTCGTACCTTAGACGCGCTTTGAAGTACGTCAATCGAATAAACAACGGATTCCCGTTCTGTCCGCTTTCGTGTCCCGTTTCGTCCGCTTTCGCTCATTGCGGCGCCCTCCCGGTGCGCGGGTAAATCCATCGATCCGGCCAAAGCTGTCGCGCGTCAGACTTGGCGTATAACCATCGCCCGCCGATCTTCTCGGCCTCGATTGCCCCGCGGTGGTGCGCTTTTCGGAGCTGCTCTGCGGTGATAAGTGTTTGCCTCGTAAACCACGCGGCCGGCGCCCGGTCGGTGACGTCCGATGATGTTTCGCTCACATCGACGCCCAGCCGGCCCAGGACCTCGACAAGCTCGCGCGCCAGTTCGCCGGCGCGCTGCAGGTCGGAAGATGGGGTCGGGGTGGCGTTCATTTCTCGCTCGGTGGATCATGCGGCGACAGCAGCGCCTCGGCGTGCTCGGCCTTCGCCAGCCAATGCGCCCGCAGCCCATAGCAGCGGCGCAGGCACTTCAGCGCCCGCCGGAATCGAATCTCCGCCGGCGGGCCCGCGCCGATTGGTGTCAGCTTGACGATCAATGGCTCGGTGTCTGTGGTGGGAGTGCTCATCGCATTCCCCCCAGCACGCCGGCAAGTTGCCGGTGGTCCTGCTGCTCGAGCGCCCGGACTTGTTCCCATGCCTCGATATCCATGCGATCCCGTACCGTCTCTTCCAGCCGTCTGCGGAGTACGTCAACCGGCAGGGCGTCCAGTTCGACGCAATTATCCCCGTGCTCCGCGATGAACTTGGCGGCCCGGTTGTCGGTGGACTTGGTTGGATCGGGTGGAAGGTTGTAGCGGCGGATATCGTCGGCGGTCAGGGCGCACTTGACGATGGTTGGCGCGCTCCCCAGGCAGGCCAGCCGGAAGATCAGACTGCGCACCATGTCCTCGCCCGATGGGTCAAAGTCTCCGAAGTAGAGCACGTCGACCGAATCGCCGTCGCCGAACCGCTCGGCCGCCCGCTGGATGGATGCCCAGCCGTCGTATCCGCGGCCCACGTTCAACGTCACGCCGTAGGGATTCAGCACGTCCTGGAAGATTCCCGACAAGGCGTCTTTTTCAAGCCACGCTTCCACCCGGCGCGGCTGGGTTGCCCATACGTCGCGGCGGTAGCTCTGAATCGCGGCCTCCGCGAAGTCGGCCAGGTCATCCCACATGCTGACGTGCCGGGGTTGCCGCAGCCGGTCCTCGATCCAGTCCCACGGAATGATGCCTTCCCGCCGTGCCGCCACCAGTGCATCGCTGACGGCCTGATAGCGGCCGCGGTTGTTTTTTATGCCTTGTCGGGAAACGAGCTGGTAGTACACCTGCCGCACGGTCATGGGATGGTGCTCGGCCAGGATTTTTTGCGCCACGTCGATCAGCTTTTGGGTCTTTTTGTGCCTCATTTTTCGTCTCTCTCTGAACACTTCTGAACAGTTCTGAACCCTTTTTCCAACAATTTCTCACATGAGGAGAATTACTAAGAGAAGTTTGGCCAACTACGGTTCAGACTGTTCAGGCGCGTCATTGCTTCCATTTAGTTCATCATTCATAAGTCGAATACCAGCCCATACTTTCCGTCCATTTATTTTGCTTCTGATGCTCACGAACAACCGTTCGGAAAGTTTGCCTCCGAACCGTGTTTGGCTGATTTCGTGCTCCCCATTTGCCCCTGCCCAGGCGCGATATCTCTGGTAAAGTGCGGTCGCGCCGGCGACGAAATTTTCGCCCTCTCCAACCTCACAGCAGTCGTCGATAAATCCCGCCAGCGCGTCCTGTTCTTCACGGTAGTTTTTGGTTGCCTCCGCAACCTGTTTTGGGGTGCCCAGCCCATCCACCTGCCAGCGCATGGCGCCCTCAATTGCCCAGTTCAAAATGCCCGGCAATTCGGCGCGCAACTTGTCCAGCAGGTCCTGGTCGCGCTCGGCCTCTGGAATGACGGTCAGGAACGGCACCAGCCGGATGCGTGACCATATCGCCGTGTCGGTGCCCCGGATCGTCGGCTTGTGGTTGGTGGCGATAACCACCTTGAACGTCGGCTTGAATGAAAAAGGCTCCCCGTACAGGTATCTGCCGACAACCTCATCCTCCCCGCCGCTGATCGCCTTCACCAGCCCCTCAGACAGCCGGCGGCCCTCCTCGGCCTCAATCGCGCTCACCAGCCGCGCCCCCTTCAGCCTGGCGATGCCCTGGCCGATGGCGTTTTCGCTGGCGTTGGCCATGAATAGCGATGTGTCGGCGGTGGCCGCGTAGTCCCCGAACAACTCGCGCAAGATGCCCAGCAGCGTCGATTTTCCATTCGCCCCGATGCCGTAGAAAAACACAACCACGCGCTCCCCGGTCTTGCCTGTCATGCAGTAGCCGGTGAAGCGCTGGATGAATTCAATCAGGTCGGTGTTGCCTTGGAAGGTTCGGTCGAGAAACGCGATGAACTTCGGCGCCGTCGCGGTCGGGTCGTATCGAACGTGCGCGAGTTTGGTTATCAGGTCGGCGCGCTCATGCGGCCGGATCCCACCGGCCTGCAGGTCGATAGTTCCATTCAGCACGTTGAACGCCCACGGGTCGGTGTCGAGCTTGTCGGCGGTGATGGTCATGCCCATTTCCGTCCAGGCGCATTCCACCATCGCTCGGCGGCGTTGCTGGCTTTCCGTCTTGGCGGCGTGTTTCCACAACTTTTCAGCCCCCGCCTTGTCATCCTCCCGGCCCTCAGCGGCCTCAGTGCGCATGCCGCGGATAGTCTTGTTCCCGAGCCTGAATTCCTCCCCGGTCTGCGCTACTTTCCAGTGCCGGCCGGTGAAGATGATGGCCTTGTTCCATTCCGCCACGCGGCGGGCGCTGTCGCCGTTCTCGGCGGCGTAGCGCTTGCCGTTGCCCACGTCGGTCATTTCATAATGCGGGCGCTGCTCTAAGGGTGGTGGGAATTCCGGCGGCTCGGGGTGCCCAGCCTCCCATTCGTCGAATCCTGTTCCCGTTGGTGGTGAAAGTTCGTCGTTGTTCCTCGCCGCCTTGCCATTGCCGCCAGAATTATCCCGTCGCTCTGTCAGCCGCGCGCCAACTTCGCCGGCCCTACTCACCAGGTCCTCGGCCGAATTGAGCTTGTGCTGAATCTCCCGCTCGGACCATGCCGGCTCGCACTTGGTGGAGTTGAACCAGCTCATCGCGGCCGCGGCCTCGTTGCTCGACAGCCCGAACCGGAAGCATTCGCACGCGGCCTGCAGGGTCACGTCGTGGCCACCCTGGCCGCTGACGGCGCTGGGCATGCGCGCCAGGTAAGCCATGCAGCGTTTCAGCTTGTCGCCGACGTTGCCGGCGTTGGTGTTTTGTATTTTCGGCGGCGGTGGTGGTGTCGGCTTGGGAATGATCTCGCGGATGGTGTCCCATTCGATTCGCCGCGTTGCGTCTGATTCGATAACGGAGCAGGGGACCGGCTCGGCCTTGACGTTCTGGAATCCCGGCAGGCGCATGATGCGCTCGGGGTTCTTCACCTTGGGGTCGCTGCCAAGTGCCGCCGCAAGATCGGCTTGCAGCTCCCGCCAGGCGGACATTTCAGCCGTTGGTGAAGTCAGCCGCCAGTAGACGTGTATTCCGTGGCCGCTGGCGATGATGATGCTTGGCGCCGGCATTCCCGCCGCTTCCCAGCGTCCCCGCGCCTCAGCCGCCTCGGTGTTGTCAAAGTCGGCGAAGATCGCCCGCGCCGACTTCACTGATTCATCTTTGCGCGCCCCGTGCCGCTCGCGTGGGTTCACGCCGGCGTAAATGTTCCAGCCGTCGGCGTTGTCGCGCAGAAGATCGTCGGCCATGTCCGGCAGCTCTGCCGCCGTGTGCCAGGTGGATTTGATTTGTTCGCCACGGATACGCCGGATTTCGACAATATCGTCCTGCTCGAACACCACGATGGCGAACGTGGCCAGCGCCTCGGCAGTGTCGGCCAGTGTGTCGGTTGTGGTGCTCATGCCGCCCTCCCCGTGAAGTATTCGAGCACGTCGGTCGCTGCGTCGGCTAGGTCCTCATCTTTGATTTCTTCGGCCATCCATCGGATGTAGCGCAGGTCCTCGCGTGCGATGTCGCTCAGCGTCATTCCTCCATACTTGCCGAACCGCATCACGATTTCGCAGGCGGCCGGCGGTGTTGGTGGCGCTGGTGGAAGCTGGCGACTTATCGGCGCGATGGCCGCCGCCAGCCCCTCGAAGTCGATCCGCTCCCGACGTGCGATGGTGACAAACTTCTGAGCCGCGTTAGTGGCCTCGCCCTCGTGCGCGGCTGGGTCCAGCGCCCGTCGCGACAGCTTTTCGAGCAGGTCGAATCGCGGCGGCGCGATTGCATTTTCTACAAACTGTGAATATGCTCTTGACATAGTTTCCGATCTAACGCCGCGTGGTTCGCATCCGTCGCGGCGTTCTTATGCGCCCTACAAAATCCCCGCCGCTTCCAGCCGATCCTCGGCCTTGGCCTGTCGGCGGGTGCGCTGTCCTGGAGTTGACGTGGTGATCGGCGCCGGTGTGCCACTGCTCAGCCGCTCGATAAAACGCTCGACGGCCTCGATGGACGTGGCGGTCCTGCCGCCGATCCGTACCGTCTCCAGCCGAACGCCGGCGCATCCTTTTAGGCTCCATCGCCAGATTGTTGAGAATGCCATCGGCTTGCCGCCGCGCCTGAGGAACGGGAGCCTGGCCGCTTCTTTCAAACTCAACACCTGCTCGTGAAGAATCTCAGACATGCGCCACCTCCCCGCCGGCGGTGCGCTTCAGAAGAATTTGTTGGACGGCTTCAGGGTTGAAGAGGAATCGCCGGCCTGCTCGAAGAACGGGAACGCGCCCCGCCTCGGCCTCGGCTTTCAGCCAAGCGCTGGGAACGCCCAATTGTCTCGCGACAGTGCGAAGCGGCCGAAACGTTTCTTTTGGTTGTGGTGCGAACATGCCCCGTTAATAGGACACGTTTTTTGCTGCAACAAATGAATTCTCCCCGCCTGCGATTAGATTGCGATTATCCGATTATATTGCGGTTTATTTGCGGTCTTCCAACCCTGCGGCCGCCTTGTTCCGTGTGTGCTCTGTCGGGCACTGGTGAACGATCGTGTTGAAGATTTTCCGCCGTTCATCTTCGGAGTACCGCCGGTCTTTCCTCCCTCGTGCCGGCGGTATCACTCCTGCCAATTTCACGAATTTATTCAGGGTGTTGGCGCCCACATCCAACTCCGTCATTAGATCCGATGGGTAGTACAATCTGTCCGTCGCGGTCTTTCCTATTGGTGGCGTGGATCGTGTTGCCAATTGGCCGACGATTTGTGATTGCGGCGCGCCCGGCATTGTCTGCTCAAGAATGCGGGAAACCTCATCTCCCGGCCGCTTGATTGATTTAAGTGCGCTGGCGATGCCGCCCAGGAGTTTATCTCGCTCGATCTTCGCCGGCGTCATCCCCTTGCTGGTCATCCAGTCCACAACAGCTCTCCCTCTAGCCTGCTGGTCATGGTCGATTGATTCGAGAATCTTTTTGAGCGGCGCCAGCGCTGGCCCGTCGAGCCCGCCGGCTGGTATCGCACCTGAGAAAATTCCGCCGATCTCGGCCAAGATGAAGGCGGCGTTGTGTTTGCCGGCGGTGTCCTTCTCCATCGCTGCGGCGCGCTTATCCAGTGCCTCGGCGATGCGCTCAGCGTTGAAGAGCGGGTGCGCTGGATCAGTATAGGTGTATTGCGTCCGCACGACGTCCAGCATCGCGCTAACCTGAATCAGCGCATCATCGTGGATCGCTTCAATGGTCACCTGCTCAGGCAGCTTGTTGGCGCTCTCATCGGTGTGCCATTTCCGGATGATGCGCGCCAGTTCTGCAATCGGCTTCTGGTCGATTGTGTGGAATCTGGTGGCAATGGCAGATACGATGTTGCGGGTTGCCTGGTCGAAATCAACGGCGGTTTTGCGGTTGAGATAGGGGCAGCGTCCTGGCGCCATCCTCCAGCCCCCGATCATGTCTACTTCTACTTGGGCGGCGTCAATCCAGTCGGCAATCTCGTTTGTCAGGTAGATATCATTCCGATCGGCGTGCATGTTTCACCGGCTTTCCTCGGGTCGGCCGATGGGCAGCGCCGCCGGTGAAGTAGCGCCGCCCATCGAACCGCTTGGCGGGTAATTAGTCCGCCGTCCCGATGTTCATATCTTACCATTCACCTTCAGTTTCCACGTGCTGCAACTTCCAGCCCGGCGCGGAAAGCATTAGCCGCCAATTGCTCTCGCGAACCGCTGTCGGCCACGTCCACCATTCCATCGGGAACGTACACCAGAAATGCGTTGAGTTGTTTGTTCACGCGCAGCGTTCCCCGCAGCACACGAAATTTCCACCAGCGGCCATCAACTTCGACTTGCCTGTATTTTGTCGCCGGACTGGTATGTCTCACGCAGGCGACTCCGGCGCGGATGGCCGCGAATGCCAGCGTTTCACGCGAACCATTGTCGGCAATATCAATCTGGGATCTGGCGCGGTCAACGTGGGCGGCGCTGGCTTGGCCGTTCACCTTCATTCGCCCGCGCAGCACGCGAAGGCGCCAATCTTGGCCCAAAATAGAGATCATCCGGCCTTCCTTGTCGCTTGGTTTATTGCGTCGATTGTCGGGTGCTGGATCGTCTTTGTATTTCTCGGGGTTCTGATACCGATAGAATTCCTTCAGCCATCGCCGCTGATCATCACGCGAGGCCGAAACGAAGTGAAGCATTGCCGCCGCCAGAAGCGGGCGCGGGGTTCCGGTGAGTTGATCCGCCACTTCCTCCATGCGGCTCATCAATTCGGCAATCTTGAATTGCTGGCCGATTCCCTCCTTCATCTTCCCCCATGCTCGCGGGCGCTTATAAAACTTGTGGTTGTCGTAATCGCGCTCAGGCTCCTGTATCATGGCGTTCTCCAATTGTTGTGGCCGTGCCGGTTGTTCCACGAAGATCAAACCGTCGCGGCCATGACTGTTGTTAGGTTGCGGTTGTAGTGAAATGTCACTACACTGTCAACCATGAGCACCACGAAATTAGAACGCCCCGCCTACCGTCCTGCCGATACTGACGGGGTGCCCCTCGACATTGCCAGAATCAAAGCCCTGCGGATCAAGCTCGGCCTCAGCCAAGATGAGGCTGCGCGCCGTTCTGGTGTTTCTGGCCGGCAGGAATGGAACAAAATTGAGGGTGGGCACAGGTCGAATATCACGCTCGATACCCTCGAGCGCATCGCGCACGCCCTCGGGGTGCCGGCGAAAGAGTTGCTGAAGTGAAGGGCGGCAAATCAAAGCTCGATTGGTCGGTGTTTGACGCGGAGCACGCGACGGCGAATGCACACCATGAGGCGGCGCATGCTGTCTCGTATTTCATCTGCGGCATGCCCGCCGAACACCTAGTTCATATCAGCATGATCGGTGACGATGACACGGTCGCCCGCATTCGGCGTACCCATTGCATTGATGCCTTGCTCCTGAGCTCAATAGAACCCGCCACAGTTCCACCTGAGCTTGCAGACGTATATCGGCGCGCGGCTATTCGTGAGAGTGTCTTCGGCTTCGCCGGTCCTGCTGCGGACAACCGATTTAAGAATGGTTCTGACGATTGGTTTCAGGATATGTGCGACAACGGGCTTTACTTGGAAAATACAGACTTCTCCCGCCCATTAGAGTACGCCACGAACATTTTGCGCACCGGGGGGCTCGCGTGGCATTTGCTGCGCACCGCGGCGCGATGGACGGATGAATTGTTGGATGTGCCGCGCGTCTGGAACACAATCACGGCGCTGGCGAACCGACTTGCGGTCGGCAAGATCATGCCCGGCCATAAAGCCTTTGGCATTATGGAATCCGCCTGGGGCGGTTCTGCTTCGTCTATTCCAGTCCTCGACCTCGGCATTAGGTGGCGACGTCGGTTCTTTGGCGCACGCCCCAGCGCTCCGGCCGATCTTCTGCGGAAGTGACGGCACAATCCCAATAGGAACGATTCTGGCGCGTCGATGTTTCGGGCGGGTCAATGGTCAACCGATGGCCTGATCGTTTGCTGGCGTTTGACTGGAGGCGGTGACGGCGCAAAAAAATCCCCCAGCACGCGCCGGGGGACAAAGGGTGTGCAGTGGAGTTGTTCAGTTCGCCACTACAAAAATATCATCGGATCCGATAGCCCGCGACTTTAGCAGAGACTTCATCCAATCTTGGCCATAACCACGTCGGCCTTGCGTCCATCCTCTTCGGCGTAGCGCTGCGCCATCGCCAGTGACTTTTGCCCGAGCACCGCCCGCGCCGCATCCAGCCCGAACTCGTGGTTGATCTCCGTGGCCGCGGAGTGCCGCAACTGGTGGGGGTGCCACGATGGGATTTCCGCCAGCTTGCACGCCCTGGCAATCGCCCGGCGATAGCTGGCTACGTCGTACCGATCGCGCGGCGCCCGTTGCCGTCGCCCCTTGGCTTTCGCCGCCTTCGCCGCCCGCATGAGCTGTGAAGGTGTCATCGGCGAACCACTCTCGGCCCGCTGTTTGGCCTGCTCCGCGCGTCGCTCGGCCTCGGCGTCGGTGGGTGAGAAGATGTAGGCCGACAAGTCGGATTTGAGGAACGGGGCGAGCACCTCCTGCGCCCGCTTGCCGATCCTGATTTCGCGCACGTGGCCATGGTGTTCGGTCTTGTGGTGTGCCGGCCGGTAAATCCATGCCTTGCCGCCGCGCTGGTCGATATCGCACGTCCGCATGATGCAGATTTCCCCGCCTCGGGCGCCGGTGCGGCGCTGCAGTTGAACCATCGCTGCGACTTGTCGCGATAGCAGGGGGAGCACCATTTCCACGTGTGCATCGGGCACGGGGCGCACCGGGGTTGCTTCCCGCGCCTTGCTCTTGCCCTGTCGCAATCCCGCGACGGACGCCAGTCCCTGATAAACCGCCGGCGGGGTAAGCTCGTTCGCCGTCGCCCACTTGAACGCCTGTTTGATTCTGTCGGTCTGCCGGTTGGCGTAGGTCCTGCAGGCGCCGGGGAATTTCTTGACAGTCTTGGTCTTGGCGTCGATTTCCTCGCGCGGCTGCAGCATGGTCTCGCGCACGGCCTGCAGCGCCACCGGCCCGAACGCCGCGGCGGGGGTGCGCCCGTACAGCCTGGCCAGCGGGCGCAGCGCCTGCCGAAAATTGTCGGCCTCGGGCGATGGCGTTCCATCGCTGTTGACGTAATAGCTTTTGGCGTGCGTCCAGAACGCATCCACCAGCTCATTGACCGTCATGTCGGCCATGGCCTGAGGGGTTGGCGCAGCGCGGCCGCCGATCATGTACTCGGCCATCAGGCGGTTGTATTCCGCCCGGCTGTCGTCGGTGTTGTGCCGCCCGAGAAGATGATCCTTGCCGGCGATGGTGACGATGGCCTGGCCGGATTGCTTGTGAAGTCGATAGGACGGGAGGGAGTTGGAAGAGAGTTTCGGCATGGGGAGCTCCTTAAGAGTGCCAAAACGGAAGATTCCGTTTTTATTGGCGTCTTAAGCCGCTCTGTCCCACGCGGGGCAGGTTTGCAAGTATTGCAATCGGCGTGATTTACGATCATGGGCGATACAGGGCTCGAACCTGTGACCCCCAGCGTGTCATGCTGGTGCGCTAGCCAACTGCGCCAATCGCCCGGAATTTTGGATTGCCGGAGGGCAATGCTGCTGCCCGCCGCTTCTCGTCCAATAACAGATTATATCCGCCTCCCTTGGAATCACAAGCGGAATAACCCACCCAAATTCAACCCTGTCGAAATGCTTCGGCCAGAAATTTTTTCGCGAATATTTCTTTCGCCGGTCAATTTATTCGATAGCACTATTGGACACTGACAAGGAGCATCATGAAGACAATGCGTCGCAATCGGGGCTTTACGCTGGTGGAAATTCTGATCGTGGTGATCATTCTCGGCATCCTGGCCGCGATTGTGATCCCGCAGTTTACCAATGCCAGCACGGATGCCCGGCAGAACAGCTTAAGCAGCACGCTGCAGACGGTGCGCAGCCAGATCGAGCTGTATAAGCTCCAGCACAACGACACCATGCCGCTGCTGATCACCACCACGCCGGCCTGGTCGGTCTTCACCGGCAAGACCAAGGCCGATGGCACGGTCGGCGCTACTGCGGCATTCGTCTTCGGGCCTTACATGCAGAATGCGCCGGTCAATCCGCTCAACGGCCTGAACACAGTTGACACGGCCGCCGCCGCCGGCGTCGGCTGGGTCTATGATGAATCGACGGGTGTGATTCATGCGACCAACACCGACCAGTCGGCGGTGACCACAAACTGAACGGCTGACCAACAAACTTGAGGATGGCGCCCGATGCGCCATCCTTTTTTATTTGAACAACGGGTTGAGGTGATTCAGTTCGATTCGCCAATATCGAGCTGATACTTGCGCATTTTCTTGTAGAGCGTCGTGCGGTTGATATCCAACTCCGCGGCGGTGAGCTGGCGGTTGTAATTATTGCGCTTGAGGGCGTGCTCGATGATGCGGCGCTCGGGGCCTTCCAAGGCGGCGGTAAGGGGCATGGGCTGCGGTTCTGGCTCGCCGGTGTGAATTGCCGGGCGCGGGGCGCTGAAAAACTGGATCGTTTCAGGCAGGTCTTCCACATCCACGTGCGGCCGGCGACACAGAACAGTGGCGCGCTCGACGGCATTCTCCAGCTCGCGCACGTTGCCCGGCCAGTTGTAGCGCTGCATCGCGGCCAGGGCGGCGTCGGTGAAGCCGAGAATCTCCCGGCTGGATTCCTTCATGTAGTGCCGCAGGAAATGCGTGGCCAGCAGCGGGATGTCGCTGAGGCGCTCGCGCAGGCTGGGCAGGCGGATGGTCACCACATTGATGCGATAGTACAGGTCCTGGCGGAATTTCTGCTCGGCCACGAGCTGATTCAGATCGACGTTGCTGGCGAGGATGACGCGGGCGTCGACCGTCCTGGTCTCGCTCGATCCCACCGGCTCGAAGGCGCGCTCCTGCAGCACGCGCAGCAGCTTCACCTGCATGGGAAGCGAGGCGGAGTTGATCTCGTCGAGGAAGATCGTGCCGGTGTCGGCGGTGAGGAACCGGCCGGGTTTGTCGGAGATGGCGCCGGTGAAGGCGCCTTTGACGTGGCCAAAAAGCTCGGTTTCGAGCAACGTTTCCGGCAGGGCGCCGCAGGGCACCTCGACAAATGGTTTATCGCGCCGGGGCGAGCGGTGATGGATGGCGCGGGCCAGCAGGGATTTGCCGGTGCCGGATTCGCCGGTGATCAGCACAGTGCTGCGCGAGTCGGCGACGGCATCCACCAGATCGAAGATCTTGAGCATCTTGTAGTCGTGCCCGACGATGTTCTCCAGCCCAAAGCGCAAATCGAGCTGATTGCGCAGCGACTGGTTCTCAAAGAGCAACGATTGCTGCCGCACCGCCTTCTCGACGACGACCTGAATCTCATCATCCACGATCGGCTTGGTGAGGTAATCGAAAGCGCCCATTTTGGTGGCCGCGACGGCGCCCTCGATCGATCCGTAGCCGGTGATGACGATGACGACCACATGGGGGAAACGCCGGCGAATATCGCGGAGGAAATCGGCGGGTTTGAGGCCGGTCATGTTGATGTCGGCCAGCAGGATCTCCACTTGCGCCGATTCCATGCAGTTGATGGCCTCGGCAGCGTCGTCGGTGGTGCGCAGGTCATATCCTTGCCGGCGCAGAAATTGCGAGAGCGACTGCAGCATGATGCGATCTTCGTCGAGGATCAGCAGGCGCGGTTTATGGGGCGTGTTGGCTTGCAGCATCGTGGAATCCGCTCCAGTTAGATGGCGTCGATGATAAGGTCCGATAGAAACGGCCGCAGCGTCGGCCCGGCTGCCAGCGTGTTGCGTGCGGGCAACGCGTGTTCCTTCTTTTCATCGGCACGGCGTGGCGTCCACCCTAAGTTCGACTTTCGCACTTTTTAAGCAAATGAAACAGCAGTTGCCAAACAA